>JANQJO010000099.1 GCA_028281605.1 Pseudomonadales bacterium | reverse complement strand
CCTAAAACTTTACTGTCCGGTTATGAAAATGGCAAGTTAGTCGTTGATGGCTATGCTGCCTATCAAAGTGTTGCTAAAGAGAACAATCTTACCCTCGTTAATTGCCATGACCACGCACGACGAAAATTTAAAGCGGCTTGGGATAGCTTGACAGTCAAACAAAAACAGGTATCAGGGGGCATTGCTTGCCTGGCTTTACAGCGGTATAAAAAACTCTACAAGATAGAAGCATTGCTCAAGAAAAAAGAGGCCAATCTTGAGGAAATTCTAAATACTCGACAATCACAGAGCTTACCAGAGCTCAAAGCTTTTAAAGCCTGGTGTGAACAAGTACAAGCGAAAGGTATTGCCAATCAAATGGCCCAAAAAGCCATTAGCTATTTTTTGAATCATTACGACGGCCTTATTCAATATTGTTCAGATGCACGTTTGCCAATATCTAATATTGGTACCGAACATGTAGCAAAACAGATCGCGATAGTAAGGAAAAACTTCTTATTTGCCAACACACCCAGTGGCTCTACAGCCAGTGCTGGAATAAAATCCAGTGAATCTATTGTAAACTCCCTTTATGGTTGCCATTGTCTCAAGAAGTGATTACCTTCGACGATCAAATTTTTGGGGGCACACTCACGTATTCGTACTATTACGAATTGTCATGTTTACAGTTTTGAAACACTATTGATCCTGATAGACCCACTTGACTGATTTCAATTAAGTTGACAGCACGGTGTCTAAGGAGGAAACGGTGATTGCGAGTGTTACTGAAGAGCTAAAACCATCGTATTTAAAAACATCACATCCTTTTTGGTATACCATTCCTTTACGGCTCAATGCCCATCGTGCTCGGGATTCTAGTGTTGTCCGTGTAGTCGTACCAAAATATAGAGGTTTAGAAGACTTACGTTTACCGTTGACGACAGATATTTCCTTGTGGAATGCCTATGATTCTTATATGGACTTGATTCGACCCATGGAGCAAGTGCCTATCGAACTAGAGCCTAGAATGGGTGATCTGGCAGCCATTAGACCTGTGAACCCTGTTGATTTGTGGGAAGATGGTGATGACAATGATGTTTATAAAAAGATCAACATGAGAAATAGGCGTGAGAAGAGAAAAGCCTTTAAAAAGAAAAAAATAGTTAGCAGTGGTTCCTTGGTAGAATTCAGCTCCAATAAATTAGACTATCCATAGCTTTACCCAACCATCCATGGGCACAAGTTGCTTATATAACAACCAAAACGATGAATCAGATCAGTGTTTAAAACCTTCTTTTAGATACTTTGTTTAAGTACTCAGAATAAAGCCTAACGTTTCTATACATTTATAACACTTCTATTACAGTGTTTGAAATATTGTGGTGATATCTTTCTTAAGGTGAGTGACAAAGCTCTATATTACTTTAACCATGAAAATGCAATTTTCAATCACCTAGGGTGACGCTTATTGCATCGCTCATGGCTATTTTCTCAGAATAGAAAAACAGGTACTTGCTTATCAGATAATTCTAATAAAGCGCTCATTTGATAAATCTATATGACTTCCTCTTATTATTTTAAAAAAATAAAAAGGACATTGGAGTGTTTAATAATAATTTTTTCTGTTTCATTTGTTTATTGTTTATAACTTCCACACCTGTTTTGTCAGACAATGAAAATGTTACTAATGATTATACTCAACACGTTACATCCCGCATTGTTGGAGGAGTTGAAGCAACTCAAGTATACCCTTGGCTGGCTTCTTTACAAATTGGCGTTAACGGTATTTTTAGGCACACATGTGGAGCCAGTTTGATTAATCGCAACTGGATGCTTACGGCAGCTCACTGTGTCCACGGTCTTCAAACACAGAATTTTCGAATTGTATTAGGGGCTTCACGACTAAGCCAAATCAACAATGCAGAAACCATCTTGGTTAAAGAGATTAAAATCCATCCAAATTATAGTCCTAATGATTTCACCCATGATATTGCTTTGCTTGAGCTGGATGAACCTAGTATGACACAAGCTATCAATTTAGCCGATGCTAATTTACAAAGTACTTTAGTGGAAAACCAAATCTTGAGAGTATCCGGTTGGGGGGCTTTAGCAGAGGGATCAGGTTTATCTGATAGATTATTTGAAGTTGATATTCCTATGCGTACCTTGAATCAATGTTTACAAGCTTATCCAGGTGAGAGATCCATATTAGAGGGTGGTACTATTTGTGCTGGATTAGTCGAAGGAGGTAAAGATTCATGTCAAGGCGACAGTGGTGGGCCATTATTTGTTATGCGTAATGGAGTTATCAATCAAGTTGGTATTGTTAGCTGGGGAGCTGGATGCGCTAGAGCTGGCAGTTATGGCGTTTATACAAAAGTATCAAATTATCGTTTGTGGATAGACGCAGTTACTTCAGATGTATCCTTTGATACCGATTCATTTTTAGGATATGTGGGTGTTAATACTACGATGACACAGGTCCTTCGAATCAAAAATAATGGAGCATCACCTTCACGCTTGCTCTCTGTTAATTTAGGTGGAGCTAATGCGAGTAGCTTTGCGGTAGATACCGGTGCATGCAGTAGTTCTATTGCTCCCTTTTCAGCTTGTGATGCTAAAATCAGTATTACCGCAAACCAAATAGGGAAAATATCAACTGTTTTAAGTGCTCAAATCGACTCCCAAGCCAATTCTAATTTAATTTATGAATTAAATGCTCAAGTATTACCAGGTATTAACCCTCAAGTCGAGCTTGATAATAATAATATTAGCTGGTATTCAGGTGGCCACTTATCTTGGTTAAGCTTTTCTGATAACACTGCACAAAATGGTACAGCTTTAAAAAGTGGTGACATCACAGATTTTCAAGAATCTGTATTAATCGCTTTTGTTGAGGGCCCAGGTGATTTAGCCTTTAATTATAAAGTTTCTTCAGAAAATGGTTACGATTTTTTAACAATTTCTCATAATAGTGAAGTCAAAGCACGATTTTCTGGCAATGTGAATTGGCAAAAATATGAATTGTCTCTTGCACCGGGAATGAATCGCATTAGCTTTAGTTATGTGAAGGACCAAGCAGTTCTTGAAGGAGAAGATGCGGCTTGGATTGATAATGTTGTTTTTGCAAATCGGCAAGAAGCATCTGATACACCTCAATTCCCAGGAGGTGGTAGTCAAGCACCGAATAACAACCCAATAATCACAGGTTCAGCATTAACATTTGTTGAAATATTTGCGCTTTTGATTTTATTTAGTATAGGCAAGATGTATCCACCTATACGATTATTAGAACACGTGAAATTTAACTTGACATTAACACTTACATTTTTCTTACTGAAGCTGTGAGCTTTACAGTGTTATTGTTGAAATATACCTAAACTGTGCGAAAACTGATAATTATAAAAAGGACAGCAGAGTGCCTAGTAAAATATTCCCTTGGGTAAGTTTATTAGTATTAATCAGTGCTTTTAATAGTATGTTCGCGTATGCTGCAGATACTGTAACCAATCCTTTGATTGATAATGACTCCTTAATAAATGTGAAACCCAAAATTGTTGGGGGAGAAGAAGTGCAACAGATCTATCCTTGGATGGCTTCTCTTCAATCTTTATTACCGAATGGAACCTATCAGCATTTTTGTGGAGGCAGCTTGATTCATGAAAAATGGATATTGACGGCAGCTCATTGTGTATTAGGAGTGAATCCAGAACAGTTACGTGTGGTGCTAGGTACTTTAAACTTGAATAATACCAACAATGCCGAGATAAAATTGGTTAACAATATCGGCATACATGCTGGTTATAATCGTAATGTATTTCTTAATGATATTGCTCTAGTTGAACTGGCTACACCAAGCTCAGCAACGCCGATTCGCTTAGCTGATGAAAATATGCAAAACCAATTGGTAGAGAATGATTCTTTAACAGTGTCTGGCTGGGGGCGCCTATCAGAAGGAGGTAATGCTCCAAATGTACTGAACGAAGTGAGTGTGCCCATGAGGACTTATGCTCAGTGCTTGCAAGCTTATCCTGGCAACCTTTCAATTACGAGCAGGGACACAATTTGTGCTGGTTTGATTCAAGGAGGCCAAGATTCTTGCCAAGGTGATAGTGGAGGCCCTTTATTTGTATTACAAAATGGTGTACATCAACAAGTAGGTATTGTCAGTTGGGGACAAGGGTGTGCTAGACCCGAAAGATACGGGGTTTACACCAAGGTTTCTAGTTATCGTTTGTGGATAGATGCAATAGCCGCTGACATTGCCTATGATACACGAAGAATGTTTGGTTATATTGGAGCTAATCAGACTTTTACTTATCCTCTTAGAGTGAATAATACGGGCAATTCCAGTTCTCGTATTATTTCATCCAGTATAGGGGGAACGAATGCTGGTAATTTTAGTTTAGACTCCGGAGCCTGTTCAAATAATATTGCTTCCTTTTCAGGATGTTCAGCGTTTCTAACAGTTTCTGCGGGTGGACCTGGTAGTTTATCTGCAATTATCAATACACAATTTCAATCGCAAACAACACCCAGTGTAGCTTTTGAATTAAGAATGCAAACTTTACCAACAATTTTTATTGGTTCTGAATTAGATGTAGAAGGTTTGATTTGGTATTCAGGAGACGATGCAGCTTGGCAAAGGTTTTTAGATAATACAGCGAAAAATGGCTCGGCATTAAGTAGTGGTTCAATATCAGACTATCAATCTTCGGCACTTGTAACGTATCTTGAAGGACCGGGTACCTTTTCATTTAAATATAAAGTTTCGTCTGAAGATGGTTATGATTTTTTAGTGATTTCTCACAACGGAAAAAATCTTGGACAATTCTCTGGAGAGATTGATTGGCAGCCTTATCAAATGACTCTTTCTGCTGGAATGAATCAGATTACATTAGCTTATGTAAAAGACCAGTCAGAATCACTAGGGGCGGATTCGGCTTACGTTGATGATATTGTATATGCGCCTTCACAGCAAGGTGGTGGGTCGTTACCTGTTCAAGGGCCAGGTTCTTCGATTCCTGCCATTGAAAATCCAGATTCTCTTTTTCCAGGCTCTGGTGATCAAACACCTAACAATATACCTCTGATTCCAGGTGGCGACAACAGTGATGTGATTGGTACTGGTGCGGCTATGCACCCCATATGGCTACTATATATGGGTTTTATTTTGGTATGGATGAGTGCACTCAGAACCCAATCAATACGTTGTTCACATAAGCATCATCCACCTTTGCCAAAACTCCCGACCAATAATATATAACCCTTATCTAGAAAGCTTACGACAGGTTCACTTAATTTTTTTATTTTTATTCGATATGGATGTCGATTTAGCCAAAGGTGGCCCAGGATAGGATGGGCCATTTTGGCTTAAAAATAAAAAAATTAAGTGAACCTGTCGTAAGCTCTCCTTAATCTACGGTACAACATTTCAAAACACCTTGATTTTAAAGGTTTTTTCGTTCTGGATAAAAATCAATCTCTCTAAAAACCACGAGAAATCCGAAAGAGCCAAAATTTATACACACCTACCACTTACCAGAAGCAAACAAGCAGTTACAGTAAGACTTAATTTTATCTATTACACTGAGCAACACTGCACCATATTTGATACTTGTGATTTAACTCAAATCAAGATAAATTGTAACTGCTCACATCCTACGTGAAATTTGAGGCTTTTGCTTGTTTTTAACCCTATTTTTCAGCCAAAAATTGATTTGAAAGCTAAGGAACGAGCACGAAATAAAGCGAATTCAGGAGCGACAAACGTTAAAGTTATTTCGTGCACGTTCCTAAAACTTTAGTCACGTAAGCTAAAATGGCCAAAGTCAAATCCACAACACTACAAATTGTATAATGATTGGAGGCAACCAAAAAATATGTACCGACCACTTCCAGATTTTGTCACTATTCAAAATTCACCTATTGAAGGCATGGGGCTATTTGCCACTAAAGACTTGCCAGCTGGTTTCAATATTGGCATCACTCATGTAGAACACCCAGAGTTTGAACATAACTACATCCGTACTCCACTGGGCGGCTTTTACAATCATTCTGAAACCCCAAACTGCGAAACTGCCGGCCATAAAATTCGGCACCTTACCACCCTGCGCCCCATCAAGTCAGGTGAAGAACTGACTGTAAAATACAGGCTATACAATCCAACAAAAGAAAATGACATCACTGAAATTAAAAACACATTACATATTGTGGGTTAGATGTGTTTCTTTAAATAAGCCCAAAGCCGACGCTTATTGTCCCTATCCTTAGCCAAACACTGCAAATGTTCAAAGCACGCATAAACATAGTTAAAGGCACTAGCCACAGAAGCTGTTTCCAATAAGCTGTTATACTGGCCAAAACAACCTGTGATATATTCACTCGCATGGGGCCCTAGCAACACAATATGTGCGCCCGGCTTGACATGCCTGGCCAGTAAACCTTGCAAAGTTTCTTGAGCATTTTCTCTGGTATTGGCTATCGGCATAGTTGGCCGCAAAGGCCAATAAAACCTTTCTACAACACGTTCAGCTACGGGCTTTCGCATCAAAGACCTAGCTGCTTTTTGTATATTGTCAAACAACTGTTCCTGCTCAGTATCTTGTTCCTGATGATCTGACAATAACATCATAGAGTCTGATATAACAGCAAACAATAATGAAAAAAACACCGCCCTAGGCGGTTGTGCAGTGCATTCTTGTTTATTTGCGGAACTCGTTGAGCATTTTAAATCAAAGCCAGACACCCAATGCTCTGACTCTGATCGCTGTAATAGTTTCTCTTTTTTTTGCAAAGACTCACGAGTCACTCTACTAACAGGTCTAACAGAAAGACTTGATTTTGCGTCAGCTCGCGATGCAGTTTGGGTAAGTGATACAAGCTGTGACGACAAAGGCATGAGACTACGCGCTTCTGCGATCGGCCCCTGTCGTCGCTGCCAAGGTTTTACACCCAATAAATCCCATAAAGCCTGTTGTTGTTTGTCCACCACCACTACTCACACACCATCAGTTTGTGGATGGGGTTTAGTGCCCACCAAAACAAAATTTAATGCATTCAAATAGGCCTTAGCAGAAGCAACAACAATGTCTGTATCGGCACCTTGACCATTAACAACACGCCCTGCCTTATTCAGTCGAACTGTGACCTCACCTTGTGAGTCAGTGCCACTGGTAATAGCATTGACCAAATACAACTCTAAATGAGTACCACTATTAGCAATATTTTCAATGGCTTTAAACGTTGCATCGACTGGACCCGAACCTTCGCTTTCTGCCACTTTCACTTGACCATCAACTTTCAACTCGAGCATAGCGACAGGAGTTGTCCCTGTTTCAGAACACACTTTTAATGAAAGTAATTGATAGACTTCTACTTCTGCCTGCTTTTGCGTATCTGTCACTAAGGCATGCAAATCTTCGTCAAAAATCTCATGTTTTTTATCTGCCAACGCTTTAAAATGCTTAAAGGCTTCCTGTAAAGCCTGATCGTCTGCTAATGTAATACCCAGCTCATCCAACCTGGCTTTAAAAGCGTTACGCCCAGAATGCTTACCTAATACCATTTTATTAGTGTGCCACCCAACATCCTCAGCACGCATAATTTCATAGGTTTCACGAAACTTCAACACACCATCTTGATGAATACCAGATTCATGAGCAAATGCATTTGCTCCTACAATGGCTTTATTAGGCTGTACCGGAAAACCTGTAATACTAGAGACCAAACGCGAAGCCGGTACAATTTCTTTAGTATTAAGCCGCGTATTGACCGTAAATAAGTCTTGTCGAGTATTTACGGCCATGACCACCTCTTCAAGCGCTGCATTACCTGCACGTTCTCCCAAGCCATTGATGGTACATTCAACTTGGCGAGCGCCTTGTTGCACTGCGGCCAATGAATTAGCCACAGCCAAACCCAAGTCATTGTGACAATGCACCGAAAACACCGCTTGATCAGCATTAGGAATACGCTCTAACAGCGTCGCCATCAAAGCACCAAAACGTTCAGGAATGGCATACCCAACAGTATCTGGAATATTAATGGTTCCCGCCCCTGCATTAATGGCTGCTTCGATCATGCGGCATAAAAAATCAGGTTCAGAACGTACAGCATCCTCACAGGAGAACTCAACATCATCCACATAACGTCGTGCTCGCTTTATAGCTTTAACCGCTCTTGCCAGAACTTCTTCTTCCGTTAAGCGTAACTTATACTGCATATGAATCGGAGAAGTCGCAATAAAGGTATGAATACGCGCAGAGCAAGCCCCCTTAAGTGCTTCACCCGCACGATCGATATCCGCATCCATTACCCGAGCAAGGCTACACACTATACTGTTTTTAACTGTATCAGCCACTGCTTTAACAGCTTCAAAATCTCCTTGACTGGCAATGGCAAAACCAGCTTCGATGACATCAACCTGCATT
Source organism: Pseudomonadales bacterium (assembly GCA_028281605.1). GTDB lineage: Bacteria > Pseudomonadota > Gammaproteobacteria > Pseudomonadales > JANQJO01 > JANQJO01. The sequence goes on along the minus strand of JANQJO010000099.1, from coordinate 9,685 downwards.
CTCTCCAAGGCCTTGGCAATACGTACTTTTTCGTATTGCGTCATCGAAGCGCCAGGGCTTTGCTCACCATCACGTAAAGTAGTATCAAAAATAATCAACTGATCAGCTGTACTCATAGCACAATTCCCCTAAAATACTCTATGTATATTATAGAGTTAGATTTTTTAATGATAAGGAATGGTCACGAAATAACTTTAACATTTGGAGCGGATGTTTGTTCTCGCGAAGCGAGTTCAGCAGCGGAAAATGTTAAAGTTATTTCGTGACCATTCTTAAATAAAGAGACTGATGAATAAGTAAAGATCGTATACTGCCCTAAGGCAGTAAAGTTTGATTAAATAACAAGCAGTGGCGATGGATTATCAAGATTAAATTTCTCATAGAAAAAGGTTTAATGTCTTAATATTAACTATATCTTGGTACTTAACATTTGCCAATACCCCAGCATTACTTTTTAAGACTCAAAACTCTGTTGGACTTGTTTGATACTCCAACGATCAGCAGGATCGACTTTCAACATGCCCAGTAACGCTGCACGCAACTGCAAGTTAATGGTCTCAACAGTATCATTTTTTAAAGTTCTTTGTTCAGAAAGCACATTATCGACATTCTCAGAGCTCATATCCACTCGTTTCATATAATTGTATGGAAACTTTTCTCCATACAACATTTCATACATCACCAAACCTAATGAGTACACATCAGATAAATCAAACGCAATACTGCTGGCACTGATTTGCAAAGGTGCATCTTCTGAGTTTTGTTGTTGCAATCGATACTTTACTATTTCAGGTGCTAAATAGTCCTTAGTCCCTTTCAGCGTAGGCTCTTCTCCAGTCACAGGATCAACCCAACCCATTTCTGTGTATTTAGTATGGTACTCTAAATCTATCAATACCCATTGACCTTGTCGATTCAGTGTAATATTTTCAGGTTTTATATCACCGTGTGCACGCCGTTTTTCATTATGCATAATATCTAAAGCAGATGAAAGATGTAATAAAATGTTCTGCACTTTTTCTTGGGGTAAGATACCCTGTTCAACAGCATAATCGAACTCAACACCACTACACTCATCTACAATGTGCTGTAGCCAAGGACGACTGGATTCATATTCTTGGTTACTGCTAGCTTTTATTTCTTCTATACAGCTTAAAAATTGTTTTTTGTCCGCGCTTTTTAAAAAATTAAACAAATCTTTATCAGTTCTTTCAGTTTCTTTAAATAAACAAGATAGCTCATCTCTACTGGCCCGCATATAAAATTGTAACAAGCAATTTTCACGAATCTTAGCCAAATAACTGCAAAGATCACTTCGACAAACTTCCATGCTATAAACCGCCAGTGGCTTTTCTTCTGTACCAAATACTTGACTGCTTAAACAAAAACTATAAACCTTAACTGCACAAACACTACTGATGTTATTCAATTCCTTCAGAAGCTCATAAACAAGCCGATGTCGCTCATTATCACCCTGCTGACGTGCTATTTTTAAGATCATCATTTTGGGTACTGCTGCAGTTTGACCTTGGGCCTCTCTGAGCGACTCCGGTGCAACATTAACCCGACGTAGATTATCAAAACCCATATAGCGTTTACGAGCTTGAAAATCACTTACATACCCTATTGTGTCAGGAGTCTGAGGTCGAGATGCAGAAGAGCCTATACTTTGATCCATCATATTCACACACAAAACCATCTTAAATTTGCTTTACCATAAAAAAAATGGCTATTCTTTACCGTGACCGTGAAAATACCTTTTTCATCACTTGGGGTGACGCTTAAGGTGTCGCTCATGGCTGTTTCTAAGAACGCTTTTTCTCTAATCGATCGATTTCTTCACGAAACTCACTAATGTCTTCAAAACTCCGATACACTGAGGCAAAACGCACATAAGCCACTTGGTCAAGATCACGCAACTCTTTCATCACACGCTCACCAATCATGCGAGAGCTGACTTCTCGCTCACAAGTGGCCCGTAATGAACGTTTGATGCGATCAATCGCCGCTTCAATCGCCTCAATACCCACCGGACGCTTTTCTAATGCTTTTATAAAACCATTGCGCAGCTTATCTTCGTTAAAAGGTTCACGTTTACCGTCTTGTTTAATCACACGAGGCATGAGCAGTTCAGCCGTTTCATAGGTCGTTGCACGCTCACCACATTGCTGACATTCCCTACGACGCCGAACCTGGTTACCTTCAGCAACCAAGCGAGAGTCTATCACTTTGGTGTCAGAAGCACCACAAAATGGACAGTGCATCTCTATTGCTTCTTATACATCATGCACTGTATACAGGAAAAGCCCGACACAAAGTTCTAACCTGCTCACGCACTCTAGTAATAACAGCCGTATCACTGACTTGATCAAGCACATCCGCAATCCAAGTGGCTAAGTGTGATACTTCCGGCTCTTTTAACCCTCTGCGCGTTACCGCTGGAGTACCCATTCGTAAGCCACTGGTCACAAAAGGCGAAAGGGGATCTTTGGGCACGGCATTTTTATTGACCGTAATATGAGCCATACCCAGCGCAGCATCAGCCTCTTTGCCCGTCAGCTTTTTCTCAATCAAATCGACAAGGAACAAGTGGTTATCAGTTCCATTTGAAACAATCTTATAACCTCTTTGCTGTAAGACTTGAGCCATGACGCGAGCGTTGACTATAACTTGTTGTTGGTATACTTTAAACTCTGATTGCATAGCTTCCTTAAAACAAACCGCTTTAGCCGCAATGACATGCATCAAAGGCCCTCCTTGAATACCCGGAAACAAAGCTGAATTCAGCTTTTTCTCCAAGCCCTCATCCTGCTTAGCCAAAATCAACCCGCCTCTTGGACCACACAAGGTTTTGTGTGTGGTAGTGGTCGTTACATCGGCTATTTGACAAGGATTAGGATAAACACCTGCCGCCACCAAACCAGCTACATGGGCCATATCCACCAATAAATAAGCTCCAACAGCATCGGCAATCTCCCTAAACCGCTGCCAATCAACAATACGTGAATAAGCCGAAAAGCCTGCGACAATCAATTTAGGCTGGTGCTCATGCGCCATTTGCTCAACTTGCTGATAATCAATTTCACCCGTATTTTCATCCAAACCATATAAATACGAGTGATAAATCTTACCGGAAAAATTGACTTTAGCACCATGCGTCAAATGTCCCCCCTCAGCCAAACTCATGCCGAGCACGGCATCACCCGGTTTAAGTAGGGCCATGTAAACGGCCGCATTGGCTTGCGAACCTGAATGTGGCTGTACATTGGCGTAATCTGCCCCAAATAGCTGCTTAGCTCGCTCTACAGCCAAGCTCTCACAAACATCAACGTGCTCACAACCACCATAATAGCGCTTTCCTGGGTAGCCCTCAGCATATTTATTGGTCAAAACTGAACCTTGAGCTTGCAACACTCGGGGACTGGTATAATTTTCCGAAGCAATCAGCTCAATATGTTCTTCTTGACGCTGCGCCTCAGCCGCAATGGCCTGAGCGATTTCATCATCGAATCCTTCGATGCTCATATCAGTTGTATACATCACATGCCTCATGGGTTATAGACGAGCGAGTCAATATACCTCATTTCCAAGCTTTGTTTCAATATTAACCTAGGTCAATCAGTCTCAATCAAGCTCGGCCTTATCGGCCTTATTTGATTTGTCTTTGATTCCCTTAAATTTTCCATCTATTATAAACCGTATTTCACAATTGAAGTTTATTGCCTCACACTACCCAACCACTGCCCACTTGGGAGAACACAATGCTAAAAACTGAATTACTGGAAATCATTGCCAATGGCGAAAACTCCGGCGTTGAGTTTAAGCGTGATGATATTCGACCAGAGCAACTGGCCAAAGAAGTGGTAGCCATGGCAAATTTTCAAGGCGGCAAAGTCTTATTGGGAGTTGAAGACGATGGCACTGTAAGCGGCATTCAGCAAGACAATCTCGAAGAGTGGGTAATGAATTGCGTGCAAAACAAGGTTCATCCAATGATTTTGCCTTTTTATGAAGAAATCAAGCTGGATAATAATAAGTCGGTCGTGGTTATCAGCTTTCCACAAGGGATTTCCAAGCCCTATGTTGTCCGAAACCAGGGTAAAGAGGACATCTACATTCGAGTGGGTTCAACCTCTCGTCTAGCGACCCGCGAGCAGCAGATGCGCTTGTTCGAGTTAGGCGGCATGCTGCATACCGAAGTGATGCCCGTACCACGCACCGATATAAGCTGCTTAGATCAAGCCCGTTTAGAAAATTACCTGAAAGATATTTTGCAAGATCCAGATATACCCTCTACACCACAAGCCTGGCAAACCCGTCTGTTGAGGTTAGGCTTTCTCACCGAAGCCGCCAAGAACATCTGTTGCACCATTGCCGGGCTGGTACTGTTTGGAGCAAGTCCGCGCCGTTACCTGAAACAAGCTGGGTTACGTATATTTGCCTTTCAAAGTGAAAACAAAGAATATCAAGCACTGCTGGATAAGATTCTAGATGGGCCCATGGTCGGTCGTTGGAACATTGATGCAACAGGAAAAACACTGCTAGATGGTGGCATTATCGAGCGCTTTATGGAAACCATTAGCCCATTCATTTCACAACAATCAGGAGAAGTTAATACAAATTTACGTAGAGAAACCCAATGGTTTTACCCTCTTGAAGCGATTCGTGAGGTATTGGTTAATGCCTTGGCACACCGAGATTGGACACGCTTTGTGGAAATAGAAGTGGGGAGCTACAGTAATCGTTTTGAAGTAATCAGCCCTGGCGCATTGCCCAACTCCATGTCCATTGACAAAATGAAAGCTGGACAGCGCTCACCCCGAAACACCCTCGTAATGGAGGTATTGCGAGATTATGGTTATGTAGACTACCGCGGCATGGGGGTAAGAACTAAGATTGTACCTTTGACCAAAGCGCTGACAGGCAAAGAGCCTGAGTTTATAGCCTCTGATGACACCTTGAAAACCATACTGTATCGATAAACAAAAATACAACGATTATTCGAACCTAAGCAACGTGCGATGCTTCTTACGAGAATTAGTATAAGTCATCACAAAAATTAACAACAATACCAGTAAAGCCCAAACATCTACAGCACTGACCGTAGTTGTTTCTGGACCACCTCCAGACCCAACTCCCACATTCGGCCCCCCAGGCGCCACCACCAATTGATTGACGGCAGATGTCGCATCAACAATGCCAGAACCACAACCACTGCAAGCACCGGCAATAGACTTGGTCGAAGTTTTAATAATATTTTCAACGGCCACTGGCGTTAAACTCGTATCCATCCCCAACAATAACGCTGCAATGCCAGACACATGCGCTGCAGCAAAGCTGGTTCCCATATGACCAATCACATAATCATCAAAACCCGCTGTTTGTACCCCTGTATTATAAGTACTCAACAAACCATCTTCAGCTCTTTGTAAAGTTCTACTGTCACCGCCAGGACCCATCACATCCACAGGTTTCCCAGTATTACTATAAAAAGCTTTAGAACCACTTCTAGTAACAGCCCCCACAACTACCACACCATCACAATTCGCCGGAAAAAAACTTATGGCATCAGAGTTCGTATTGCCAGAAGAAGTCACAATGGTTACACCCGCCGACTGAATGTTCGTTAAAATATCTTGCAAGGGTTGTGGACAATTGGGCTGCACACTGCCTAAACTGACATTCAACACATCAACTGGCTGAGCAATCGGAGGCGTCCCCCCACTCAAAGGCAAACCTGCAGCCCAGGACATTCCTAAAATAATATCTGCTGATGAAGCTCCACAAGCACCAGCCACCCGTATAGGTACAATTTTCGCATTAGGCGCAACACCAGCAACACCTCTCCCATTGTTAACAGCAGCCGCAATTAAACCACTGACCACTGTTCCATGCCAAGTACTGGGAGAAGCCTGCAAAGGCTGGCCCCCTCCACAAGCCCCTGCAGCCATCCAATCACCCTCATCTGTAGGATCAGGATCCTCACCATCACCATCACGTGAGACTGCAGTATTGGAAATAAAATCATATCCAGGCAATATATTAGCGTTTAAATCTTCATGCCTCACAATACCGGTATCCACCACCCCCACACGGACTTGAGCCATCGTACTGGCGCCAAAACCATTAGGCAGTGCTACATCCCACGCCGCATGGACATTAATACTGCCCAAGTCACTGGCTGAATTCAGGTGCCACTGCATACCATGATTCAAATCGTTGGGCACCCTCTGTAAATGCATTCTAAAGTCAGGTGTCACACTTTTAATGCTTGGATCTTTTTTCAGCATCGTTAATACTGACGACATTCTTGAACTCTCCAAACCATCAAGCTCTAAGAGTTCTACTTTACCTGGCAAAATACTGCGAAACCGAGACACTACACCAAACTCATTATCCAACGCTTTACGCAAACCTACCTGACTGTCAGCAAAAGCTCTAGAATTTTTTGACACACCTTCGTGATACTGTACAAATACACGATTAAGAAAAGGATCATTTTCAACAGCGCAAACCACCCTAACAGGCACTAGCACCACTAACAAGGCAAACAACAACTTAGCCGGACTCAGGTTCTGAGTCATATAATGAATATATTTACAGTAAGAAACAAAACTAAAGTTTCGGTCGAAGTAATAGTGTAACATACACTTTGTTCTCGTTTTTATTGTTATTAGCAGTATGTAGGTCAGTTTTTTCAACTACTAATTCACCCCCAAGCAATGATTATAAATCAATTGTTTTTTTTATTATGCACACTCAGTTATTAAAAATTGTTACCAAAGGAAAGCGTTCATGGAATAATCAACATAAAACTTTACCTTCAAGAATAAAACATAATATGGCTTACAAAAAGTCCTTCATCAATGCACAAGTTGCTTAATCTTAAAAACATTTAGATGTATACTGACTTATACTACTAATCATTTTGTTTAAGCTAACCCTAGCGGATCTCTATATGAAGGCTGTTCAAATCACAAAAATGAAATTCTTAAAATTCACAACCCATGTTTTTAGTGCCTTATTAATACTACTCTCTATATCCGCTATATTCGCAACAATATCCATAACAGGCTGCAAACCCAAGCATAGCGACCTACCCTCAAACACCGAGGACCCAGCTGTTTCAAATCAAACCGTCTCACAAACACCCTCTATCCCCTTGCGATTACTCTACTCAAGCAATTTAAATGGCGAATTAGAACCTTGTGGTTGCACTGTCGAAACAGATTACGGCGGCTTACTAAGGCGTGCCACTTTGATCGATCAACTTAAACTCCAATACCCCCAGATGCTGCTGATCTCAGCCGGTGGCCTTTTAGATAACACAGCCTCTACTCATAAGATCAAAAACGAAGCGATCTTAGAAGGCTTTCAATTACTCGAATATGATGCTATCGGCGTCCAGTGGCAAGACCTTGCTTTCGGCTACAAAACAATAAAAAACAATCAACTGCCCCTTATCAGCAGCAATTACCCAGGTGATGATTTTGCAAAATTACGCAAAATTACGCGCCCTGGCATTAAACTCACAGTTTTTTCTATCCTAGACCCAGAAACTTTTCAGCTTATGGGAAAAGAACACGCTTTTAAAGCAAAAACCCAACAGCTAAGCCAACAAATCAGCATAGCCAAACAACAGGGGAGCTTAATCCTGGTCACCACTCGCAGCCGTCACGAATGGATCAGTCAACACCTTCCTTTAGCCGATATCGATATACTCATAGCTCCTTTGGCTAATGAATTCTTTGAACAACCCAACGTTGATGGCTCCACCCTCATTTTAAAACCCGGGCATAGAGGTATGAGGATGGGTCTACTGACTCTCTGGGTTAACAATAACAAATGGACAAAACACGAACATGAAGTTCTAGAACTGACAACAGCTGTAGCCAACTCAGAACGCTTGAGCGGCTGGTACCAAGCTTATAATGACAAAGTCAGAATTGACTACGAAAACACCAATAAACTTAAACTCAAACGTAAGCGTAAACTTGAAACAACACCTTACGTCAGTGAAGCCATTTGCAAAAATTGTCATACAGCGGCCCATGACATCTGGAGTAAAAGCGAACACAGCCACGCTGTGGCAACCCTAGAAGCTAAGGGGAAAGCTTTTGATCCAGAATGCTTAAGCTGCCATACAGTAGGCTTTCATCAAGACGGTGGGTTCATAGACATGGAGCTGAGCCCTGAGCTCGCTAACGTTCAATGCGAGAATTGCCATAGCAATACTCGATCGCATTCACAAAACCCAATCAATCATAAACCCAGTTTAACAGCAGACTCTCCTAAAGCTGTCTGCAAACAATGTCATAATCACAACCACAGCCCCAGCTTTGAGTTTCAAACTTACTGGCCTAAAATTAAGCACTAGCCCAAGTTGCTAGAAAGGAGGCCTCTTGAAAACCGACACTTGCAGCACTACCGTCAGTCACAATCGGGCGCTTAATCAAACGACCATTCCCAGCCAACAAATTCAATATTTCTTTTTCTGTCATCTTTGGCAATTTGTCTTTGATATTAAGCTCTCAATACTGTACACCACTGGTGTTAAAGAGTTTGTTTAAAGGTGATTCAGTTTGCTTCGCTACTTTTTTCAACAAAGTAGCACTGGGCGGACTTTCAGTGATATCAACAAAAATAAAGTCTCTGCCCACTTGTTTAAGTACTTTTTCCGCTTTTCTACAAGTACTACACTTTTTATATCCATACAGCTTTAACATAAGTATTGCCTACCGCGGGTATTTAAGATAAGTTAAGGTTCATACGCTCATTGTTGCCAAGGATTGAATCATGAAAAATTCTGACAATCATAACCAGAAAACAGCCGGATCTCAAACACAAAAAAACAGCAACAGTGGGCAAATAATTGATTTTAAATCAAACGAATTCTCTCATACGCAAAAAGAGAGAAAAATAGCAAAGATAAAAAAAGCCTTTGAAGCAGCTTTTCCTATTAATCAAGAATCCAGACAGGCAAAACGCCGTAAAACACGAAAAAAGAACAAAAAAGATAAAAAATAATACGGTATTAACCAAAATATAAAAAACGAAGCAATGCAATAGTGGAATATTATAAAGCCGGCTATTTCATTGAGCTTTCAGTCATCATCATCATCACTCTCTTTCACCTCATTGATACTTTCGCTATTTTCGGGCAAATCAACTTCTTCAGGTTCCCGACCCTTACTACTGCCTTCATAAGCAGCAGTATATTGACCTTCTCTAATAAAACCCAATAGACTTGATGGTGGCGTTGGCACATTCAAAATGTGGGTAAATACATCCACATCATCCAGAGTACTTTGAACTTCATTCAACTCTACGCCTTCACTTGGGAGTACATTAAGACCAAAATGATCAACTGATTTAGTCCCGTCAGACACAACAACCCCCTAATGTATAAAAAATTTAAAAAACTGTAGATAATACCATAAACCATAAACCCATACAGACACAATCAGAGCTTTGTGGAAAAAACCTGTTCATATTTAACTGTTATGTAATGTTCTAAATAGATGCTGTCTTTTTTTTTCTTCAAATTCAAACTCGTAACATGCAGCAAGGCTGCTCGTAGATGCTGTTTAGGAGGTGTCCCAGAATAAAGTTTACAAGCTTCGCTCCTGAACTCGCTGCGCTCAGACATGCATCCGCTCACATTGTAAACTTTATTCTGGGACAC
>JANQJO010000098.1 GCA_028281605.1 Pseudomonadales bacterium | reverse complement strand
GTGTCCCAGAATAAAGTTTACAATGTGAGCGGATGCATGTCTGAGCGCAGCGAGTTCAGGAGCGAAGCTTGTAAACTTTATTCTGGGACACCTCCTTATTTCTCACCTGTAACTGCATAAACTGTTGTATCTGATAAACCTGATTCTTCAAAACCTTTTTGACGTAAACGACAGCTATCACATACACCACAAGCACGACCTTGTGCATCAGCTTGATAACAAGAAACAGTCATACTGTAATCCACCCCAAGCTGATGGCCCAACTTGATAATTTCAGCTTTAGACAAGCTGATCAAAGGAGCATGTATTGAAACAGGTTGACCTTCAACACCGACTTGTGTACCTAGCTTCGCCATATTTTCAAACGCCGCTATAAATTCAGGTCGACAATCTGGATATCCAGAATAGTCCACAGCATTAACACCAATAAAAATATCATTAATTTTTTTCACTTCCGCCACAGCTAGAGCATAAGATAAAAAAATAATATTTCGCGCTGGAACATAAGTCAGCGGGATACTGAATGTCAACTGTGTCGGTACAGCGATATTAGAATCTGTTAAAGCTGACCCACCTATTTGACTCAAGGGCAAAGGAACAATTGTATGGCTCATCACTTTAAATACTTGCGCTATACGCTTAGCTGCCAACAATTCTGCTCGGTGCCTTTGGCCATAATCAAAGCTTAAAGCATGCAAAGCCCAAGCTTCTTTATAAGCTAGAGCCATTACTGTAGCCGAATCCAAACCTCCTGATAATAAAATAAGGGCGTGCTTCATAGATCAACTCTTAATACTTTTTTGCCATTAAGCAATCTTTCACTCAGCCTTGTCATATATTGTCTAAACTGAATATATAATATACAGCATGTGGAATTGTTACAATGGGTTTGTGGAAGTATGCCCTAATCACTATATTATGCTTGTGGTGTACTGTAACACCTGCTCAAAGTGTTATTGTGCATCCCAAAACCTCTATTAAAAATCTGACACTACAATCGGCTCGTGCTATTTTTTCTATGCGCCTTAATAGATGGCAAGATAACACTTCAATTATTGTATTCGTGTTGCCAGATAATAACCCAATTCATCGACGCTTTACAAAAGAAAAATTGTCTATGCTGCCCCATCAGCTAAGAAGAAGCTGGGATCGATATGTTTATTCAGGTACCGGCATGGGACCTATAGAAGTTAAAGACGAGCAAGAGATGTTAGAAAAAGTTATGAACACCCCTGGTGCTATTGGTTACACTAACGAGAGATTTATCAATGACAAAGTACGTAAAATTTCTATCCAATAGCTGCTACCTACTCATATTAATTATTGAGTCTGTAGCACATGCACAGAAATTGATACCTGAAACAATCAGACCCCATGGCTTTATCAGTCAAGGATTAATTAAAACAGATCATAATCGCTTCTTTGGAAAAAGTGATAACACCAGTTGGGAATTGACTGATATCGGCTTAGGAGGATCCTGGCGAACCTCACCCAAACTACAACTTTCAGCGCAAGCACTCTATAGACAAGCTGGAGATTTGGCACCTGGTGGTATTCAATTAGATTACACTATTTTAAATTACTCTGTGGTTAATACCAGTGATCTCGGTATTGGGGCACGACTCGGTCGTCTTAAAAACCCTTATGGTTTTTTCAATGAAACACGTGATGTCGCCTCAACCAAACCTAGCATTTTATTACCAGAATCAATTTATTTAGATCCCTTTAGGAACGCTTTCCATTCATCTGACAGTGTGTCATTGCACGGCTACAAAAGCTTAGGACAACATTTATTACAAGCAGATTTATTGATAGGCTACCCTAATTTTGATGATATCTCTGAAGCTATGCTCATCCCCAGCCAAGCGGGAGGAAATCTAACAAACACCGGATTGTCAGTCGCCAGAACAATATTAGAATTAGATGCGGGACGAATGCGTATTGGTGCCAGCTATGCTTACACTGACTCTAAAATTGATCCTAACCCACACCCTATACCAACATTGACACTCTTACCGGGTGCTATAGAAGTCACTTTTAAACTCTTATCTTTTGAGTATAATCATAATCAGTGGCAATTTACTACAGAATATCAACTTCTTGATCTTGAATACAAAGATATTGCAGGACCAAATTCAGTATCCAAAAGAACAGCACAATCTTATTATTATCAAGTTAAGCTTGCTGCCAATACTCATTTGAATTGGATTCTCAGGTATGATGTTTACTACCCTAACCGAGATGACAAAAGTGGCACACTCAATCCGGCTCAAGGGTTACCCACTTTCGACGCCTATGCAAAAGACTTTACCTTGGGGATGCAGTATCAATTTACAAACAACTGGATGATCGCGGCAGAATTACACCAAGTTGCAGGCGTTGCTTGGCTCTCTAGTATAGAAAACCCAAATAAAAATGAGCTTAAAGAAGACTGGAATCTTTTTAGTTTACAAGTTAGTTATAAGTTTTAATTCTATTATGTTTATCAGCTTAAAATGGAAATCAATCTTACTCGTTAGCTTAATTTTAGTAAGCTTAAGTGCTTTTTTCACTTATTTAAATAACCTTGAACTCAAGCGATTGTTTACAGAACAAAGAGCAGTGCTACATATTCAGCATCAAAATGAAATTAAAGGTTTATTGCAACAATCATATAACAACTTATTACAACTGTCTGATATTTTATCTCTTAAAAGCTCAATACACTCTCAACAAGAACACTACCAGAAAAGTGAAATAATCAACAAATTAAACCAACAATGGAGTTACATTCAAATTATTTGGGGACTCGAAAGTATCACACTATATGATCATCAAGGTATTTTAATTAACTCTTGGGGAGAACTAGATCTTCAATTTGGTAAACATTCTGCAGAACAAGTAGCCTCTTTCGGTTATCCTATCAGTGAATTGTATTGTAACAACAGTTGCCAACAACTGGTTACTACACCCATTATGGCAACCAGTAATCAACCAAATATTCTGCAAATTAAAACTTCATTAGCAGATACACTACGAACTTTTAATGAGATTACTCAGTCAAATATTGGTATCATAACCGACAAACTTACAAATAAAGCTTCTGATGAAAAACACATCGAACCTTGGAAAAAAAGCCTCAAAGCTATGACACACATTGATCAAATGCAGGTTTTAATTAGAGAAATAGCAAAAAAACATTCTTTTCAAGCTATTAAATCCAATCGTCTTATTTTTAGTAATGCAGGAAAATATTATGAAATCGACATATTTTCTGTGGATAAACTTAAACCTAATATTGCACACTTCATTATTATTGATGAAGTAACTGATTATGTTTTACAAATAAAAAATGCATCCAAATCACATTTAAGGGGTGCGTTATTGGCCATTTTAACTTCTTGCATTATAATTATCTCTGCATTGTGGCAACCAATTACACGCCTAAGGAAACAATCGACTTTGTTGCCTTTATTATGCCAAGGCAAGTTTCAATATGTGCGCAAACAATTGGATCAAAATTCTTATCATCGCTGGTTCAAAGATGAAATTGACATATTGTATGATACAGAAATTAAAGTTTCTTCTCAGCTTGAAGCCATGCAAAAGCAGATACAACAAGACAACGATAAACTGCATAAATTGGCTATGTATGACAGACTGACTGGCCTCGCAAACCGATTAAATTTAATTGAACATATTAATCAAGCACTAAAAAACATAAAACCCGATCAAAAAATATTTGCAATCATGTTCTTAGATTTAGATAATTTCAAAAGAATCAATGACTCTTTAGGTCATAATTATGGAGATAAACTACTAAAAATTGTTGCCAAACGATTAACTTATTGCGTCAAAAGTGGCGATATTGTTGCTCGTTTAGGGGGAGATGAATTTTGCATTTTAATCCATGAAATCAAACAAAAAAGCATGGCTGAAAAAATTTCTGGGAACCTTTTAAGGGCTCTAAACAAGCCTATTCACATTGAGAGTACTGAGTTGATTGTATCCACCAGTATTGGTATTGTAACCGCACCAGATGATGGTGATACCACTGAAAAACTATTACAAAATGCTGATATCGCTATGTATAAAGCAAAATCCCAAGGCAAAAATAAATCACAATCTTTTTCCAATGAAATGAACAAAGCTGCTATTGAAAAAATGTCTTTAGAAACTGAGCTACATCAGGCTATTGCAGAAGAACAGTTTATACTTTACTATCAACCTTTGATTGATTTATCAACGGGCAAAATTATATCAGCAGAAGCTTTGATTAGATGGCAACACCCTACAAAAGGTATTTTAGGTCCAAACTGCTTCATCCCATTTTTGGAAGAAAGTGGTTTTATTGTACCTTTAGGAAAATGGATTTTAAGCACAGCTTGCCAGGCTGCTCAAAATTGGAGTGATAAAAATCTTGAACCTATTAACATTTCTGTAAACTTATCATCTAGACAATTTTTAGATCCCAACCTGTTTTCTACAATTAAAAAAATACTTATAGACACAAACTTAGATACACACAGGTTAACCTTAGAAATTACAGAATCGATGATTCTAGATGAGTTGGATGATAAAAATAAACTGTTAAAAAAACTCAAAGAGTTAGGTTTATCGGTTGCTATTGATGATTTTGGCACAGGGTATTCGTCTTTAAGCTATTTAAAAACATTAACATTAGATATATTAAAAATAGACCGTTCTTTCATTTCAGATATTCCAAATAAACGAGGCAACACAGAAATAGTAGCAGCAATTATTGCCATGGCGCACAAATTAAATCTTAAAGTTGTTGCAGAAGGTATAGAAACACTACCACAAAAGGAATTTTTACAAGAAAATAACTGTGAATTAGGCCAAGGCTATCTCTTCAGTAAGCCTTTACCCGAAAAAGAATTCATGGTTTTTTTACAAAACTCATCCGTTACTTCCTTGCAATGGATAGGTAGAAAATCTAACTATTTCGACGCCAGTTCCTCACAAAACTAAACAGAAACGTAAAAACTATAGATTAGGAACATACACGAATTTCATAAAATCATATGTATTTGCTAGATTTGCTTTTCAAGCGTGCTGGGATATTTATACACTCAGCGGCTCTCACTCGTCGGCGCCCACATCTAACCATTCTGAAAACCGCTATCCTATGCAAGTGGATTTTAACCGATATTACTATAATTGATATAATAGCTTTTTGTAAAACACTATACTAACCTTTAAAGATACTTCAACTCAATCACTAACTGTATGAAACTAAGGTGTTATTCGACAGTGACCATCAGACTGATCATAGCCACAACAGCAATGCTTTTTGCTATTATGCCACATGCACAATCTAATACCACCCATTCAACCCGTATTATTGGAGGTATTGAGTCTCAAAAAAATGACTGGCCTTTTATGGTTGCCATTGTTTCAAGGGGTGGTAAAGCCTTTGACGACCAAATTTGTGGGGGCACACTCATTCAAAGCCGATACGTATTGACAGCATCTCACTGTATTAATGACGTACCGGCCTCCAAACTGGATGTGATTGTCGGTATTCACGATCTCAGCAATGAAGCCAACGAAGGCCAACGCATTGCTGTAACCAACATCAGGACACACGAAGCATTCAATGTCATGAGCTTAAACAATGACATCGCTCTGCTAGAGCTAGCTACAGACGCTATCGGTATTACCCCCGTGACTTTGATTACTCCAGAACTGATGACACAATTGCAAGCAGGCGACTTACTCACAACAATGGGCTGGGGCGATACTGATGGCAACAACCAAAGCTCAAGTTTCCCTGTCATTTTAAATGAGGTAGAGCTGCCTCTAGTGGATAATAGCCAGTGCCAAACAACGTATCTAGAACTAACCGATAACATGCTCTGTGCAGGTGGGGAAGGCAACAAAGATTCTTGTCAAGGGGACAGCGGTGGCCCCTTGATCGCTACCTTAAGTAACCAAAACTACCAAGCTGGCATTGTTAGTTTTGGTGACGGCTGCGGATTATTAGGTGTTCCCGGTGTTTACACACGATTACCAGAGTTTACTGACTGGATCAGCACTCGCATTGAAGGCATTATCGTGCCCATGAAACAAGACATCAACTACGCTGGGGTTGCCGAAGCATTTAAACATACCTTTAGCTTAGAAAACACAGGATCTATAAATCTACAAATCAGCAGTGTCAACATCAGTACTCTTGAGAATCTCACTAATACCAGTATCCTCAGCGATACTTGCAGCTCAGCGTCCATCACTACCAACCAAAGCTGCCAAGTAGTGGTTTCTATGACACCACAAAGTACAGGAGCTACAAATCTCTCCCTATTACTTACAACTGATCACCCAACACTTTCGCAAATCACAGCCAGTTCCACAGCTACAGCCTTACCTACGGCCTCATTCGATGTTAACGAAATAACAGACAACAACACAAGTCTAACTTGGTACAATGGTGGCGATCAGCCTTGGGAAGTACAAACTCAACAAGTCTCAGCAGGTAACACCGCATTGGCTCCAGGCAACATCAACAATGCACAGAAAGCGATCATCCTTGCTATTGTGGAAAATCTCACAGCATTGACCTTTGACTATAAAGTTTCAACAGAAGAAGGATTTGACCTATTTCAAGTCTTTGTGGACGATATGCTGGTTTTTTCACAGTCAGGTTTGATGAGAGACTTTGAAACCCACACATTAAATTTCACTGAAGGAAAACACCGCATCGCGTTTGTTTATGATAAAGATGAAAACATCAGCAACGGTGATGACAGCGTTTATATTGATAACATTCGACTCACTGGCAGCGACACAAGCAATACAGGAGGAGGCTCTATCAGATTCATATTGCTGATGATATTAATGAATATCATCCAGCTACACTACACCCGTACATATAGATCATAAAGATGTAAAATGAACCAATAAAAGGTTAAATATATTTACAAATCAAAGATAATGAATAAGGCATCTTTTATGCTTTCTAAATATTGAGATTCAAGTTTACCTTGTTTTTTACGAATACGAGATTTGTCGATAGCGCGTAATTGTTTCAAATTAACATGGCGGTCTTTATCTAAGTTATTCCGTTTTGAAGGCGTAAGGTTTACCACAAACGGCCATGCTTTATGATTGGGAAGAAGCGGAGCGACAATAAGCGTGCGTGAGTTCGTATTAACAAGGTCACTTTGAATAATAATGCAAGGCCGAAGTTTCTTGGTCTCTGCGCCTTTTGTCGGTTCGAGATCAACCCAGTAAATGTCAAGCTGGTGAAACTCTTTCATGGGTCAAGTCCATCCGGAAGTGTGTTGTCCCATGCCTCTAGCTCTTTTTGATAGTCAGTATCCCGCGCTTCTTCTTCATTGGCTTTAAGTAAAGCATTTTTCAGTGATTTATTGTATTCCTGTTTGAGTAACTGGCTTATATAGGCGCTACGGTTATTCCCTGCGACAGCATTGAGATGCTTAAATGCTTCATCATCAAGGGTTATGGTTGTTCTATGTGACATAACATATCCTCATACAAAAAAGTATTACTATTAAGTAATATCATACTGCATGAGTATTGTACAGCAATAATCCAAATGGTTCACTAAGTGTATACCTTTAGTGAACCATCATAACAAGATGAAAAGTGATCAGATTCAAAAACAAGAACTTGTTATTGAATAGACCTAAATAGATTTCAAGCTAACTGTTAAAGCCCCTTGGATATATTGTACTTTGCATACCATGCGCCAAAGACGAAACGACAGAAGATACTGAAGATAAACTCTCGACCATATTTTATTCATTTAGTTCTATACCTTTCCTAGAAATGATTAATTTGCTAACGTCTGACTTTCTGATTAAGTGAAAAACTGCTATATCTAAAACATCTCTATCACTATGGATTACAAAAGGATTTTACCCTCACCATGCTATCCACGTCCACTATGCTACCAAAATTTGAAAAAACATCTATTGCTGTTATTGGCTTAGGTTATGTTGGGTTGCCATTATCCATTGAATTTGGCAAAAAATATCATACTATTGGTTATGATATAAACCAAAAAAGAGTAGAACAGTTGCTAAAGCAATTGGATAATACTCAAGAGGTTACAAGTCAAGACTTCCGTACAGCACAACATCTGTCTTTTACTCACAATGAAGCCGATCTAAGCACATGTAATATCTATATTGTCACTGTCCCTACACCTGTCGACCTCTATAATCAACCCAACCTAAGCCCTCTTATTAGTGCCAGTCAAATACTAGGAAGACAATTACAAAAGGGAAATATAGTTATTTTTGAATCGACTGTATACCCTGGCGCTACTGAAGAAATATGCGTACCTGAACTTGAGAAACATTCAAACTTAAGCTTTAACAAAGATTTTTATGTAGGTTACAGTCCAGAACGTATTAATCCAGGCGACCCTAATCACCGTTTACCTGAGATTCTTAAAATCACTTCTGGCTCAACACCTGAAACAGCAGAACAAGTAGATGCCCTATATAAAAGCATTATCAAGGCCGGTACCCACAAAGCCAGTAGCATTCGGGTTGCTGAAGCAGCTAAAGTCATCGAAAATACACAAAGGGACCTGAACATTGCCTTAATTAACGAACTGGCTATTCTCTTTAATCAACTCAATATAGACACTCAGGAAGTCCTAACCGCTTCGGCAACCAAGTGGAACTTTCTTCCCTTCAAACCTGGCTTGGTAGGTGGACACTGCATCGGCGTTGACCCTTACTACTTAACGCGAAAAGCCCAAGAAATTGGGCATCACCCCGAAGTGATTCTTGCAGGTCGACGCACCAATGACCGTATGGGGTCTTACATTGCACAGCAAGTTGTAAAGCTGATGACACAGCAAAAAATTCAAGTGGTCAATTCTAATGTTCTTGTCCTAGGCTTAACATTCAAAGAAAACTGTCCTGATATCCGCAATACCCGCGTGATCGATTTGATTCAAGAATTTACCCAATACAATGCCACAGTCGATGTCTATGACCCCGAGGCCAACAGGGAAGAAGCACTTGAAATTTACGACATCGAACTGGTTGAACACCCTCACCCAAACCATTACGAAGCTATCATTTTATGTGTAGCACACCAACATTTCTTAGATATGAATATTCAGAAGCTCAAAAGCTTTGGTCGAGACAGTTGCATTCTCTACGATGTAAAATCTGTTTTACCTAAAGAACACGTGGATGGTCGGCTTTAAGATCTATTCGTCTTAAGGAATTTTAAGGATTTTTTATGCGTATTTTAGTAACGGGTACCGCAGGATTTATCGGCTCGGCTCTAGCCATCGAACTTCTAGAAAGAGGTGACGAAATCATCGGTATTGATAATATTAACGACTATTATGACATCAATCTTAAATTGGCACGCTTAGAGCGTGTGAAAGCCTATCCAAACTTTACCGAAATTCGCTGCTCACTAGAAGACACTTCAGCAATAGAAGCAGCCTTCAAACAGTACCAACCTCAACGTGTGGTTAATTTGGCCGCACAAGCAGGCGTACGTTATTCTCTCCAAAACCCCCATGCTTATATCAATGCAAATATTCTAGGCTTTATAAATATCTTAGAGGGCTGTCGACACCACCAAGTCGAACACTTAGTCTACGCCTCCAGCAGTTCTGTTTATGGAGCGAATACACAAATGCCTTTTTCAGTTCACCACAATGTTGACCACCCAGTTAGCCTCTATGCGGCCACCAAAAAATCCAATGAATTAATGGCACATACCTACAGCCACCTTTATCAATTACCCACCACTGGATTGCGTTTTTTTACCGTCTATGGGCCTTGGGGCAGACCCGATATGTCCTTATTTTTATTTACACGCAATATTATCGAAGGCAAACCTATTCAAGTATTTAACCATGGCCAACATAAACGCGACTTTACTTACATCGATGATATCATCAACGGTGTTATTCGCACCTTAGACCATATTGCCGAACCAAGCCCTAATTGGAACAGTGCAGCTCCTGATGCAGCCACAAGTAAAGCACCCTACCGGCTCTACAATATTGGCAACAACACACCTGTTGAATTGATGTATTTTATTGAAATCATAGAAAACTGTGTTGGCAAAAAATCTGAGAAAGAATTTTTACCATTACAGCTTGGGGATGTACCAGCCACCTATGCTGACGTTGATGCATTGATTGAAGATGTTGACTATAAACCTAATACTCCAATAGAACAAGGCATTCAAGCATTTGTTAACTGGTATCGAGCATACTACAAAGTGTAGCTTTGAACGATAATTTTAAGGCGCTCAAATACCACCAATACTCTTTTACCACATCTAAGGAACGAGCACGAAATAAGTTCCTAAATATCATCATTTAACACCGCCACACGACTATTCATGGGTGGTGTTTGCTCCGAATCAATAACAAAGTCTAATAATATGGGCCCAGGCGACCGAAAACACACCTCCAGTGAGCTTGATTTCAAATCTTCAATCGATTCCACTCTCATCGATTGCACCCCTAAACATTTTGCATGCTGCGCATAATCATAATCAGGTAATTCAAACGCAATACGTTCCGCATTAGATAATCTTTGCCCATGTTTAACGCTGCCTAAAGCCGAATCATTCCAAATGACAAAAACAATATTCAGCCTTAGCTCCTGCGCAACCGTGATTTCTGCACCTGACATCAAATAAGAACCATCACCTGTCACACATAAAATCGGTACATCACGCGCCGCTAAGGCCGCACCAATAGCCGCCCCGATTGCCCAACCCATCGAGGCGAACTTCATTGGTACTCTAAACAAATCACGCTGTGATCTCACTGCAATACGCTTTTGTGTTTGATGCCAACAATGCACAGCCCAATAGCAACAAGTCCCTGTATCAAAATAACAACGAGTGTGAGCAGGACACAAATACTCCAAATAAGCAATTGCCTCCTTAGGATGGAGGCCTTGATCAGATAAGGCATTTCGTTTGACATCAGATATATTTAAAGGCTTTGTGTTCATATACTTATCGACGGCTAAATCAGCCATTAACACTGAACAACTGGATTGATCATAATCCACTTTTGTTTGAATTTTCTCCAATAAATATTGCACGATCATGTCTATATCACCTAACACTCTCAATTTCGCTTTATAGCTCTTGCTGACTACAGAAAATTTTGCATCTATGTGTATCACACGAGAAGAACATACTGTCTTTTCATTCCAGCCCAAAGAGTCAATTTCATCAAGATTAGAACCA
Organism: Pseudomonadales bacterium; assembly: GCA_028281605.1. Classification (GTDB taxonomy): domain Bacteria; phylum Pseudomonadota; class Gammaproteobacteria; order Pseudomonadales; family JANQJO01; genus JANQJO01. Next base: position 37,677 of record JANQJO010000098.1, on the reverse strand, counting down.
AAAACTAAAATAGGTGCATCATCAGAAGTACAGAAAGACAAATAGGCACTTTTATGACCTGCCATGCCAAAAACACCTGCAAACAAAGCGTGCTCATGACAAACAGCTCCCTTAGCACCTGGCGTAACAGCAACTTTCCAGTTAAGTCTTTCTGCCAATTCTACCAGCTTACCTGCCGATCCCTTCGCCTTCTCGCCAACAAGAATAAAACCATTTTTAGAAGCTTGGATATGCTCTAGCAATTGACCAAGCAGTACAGTTGAAGGCAATATTTTATTGCGTAAAAAAGGATAGGGGTATGGATTATTTGACCACCCTCCTTGTATTGACGAACGCATAACATCCATAGGGAAAGCAATATGTACTGGCCCTTGTTCCATAGCCACTGACAAAGCATAAGATAAAATATGAGGCACTTGCTCAGAGCATGTAACTAAAGCACTAAAATGAGTAATCGAATTAAAAATATTAACAACATTAATACCATACTCAGAACTTTCTTGAAAAGCACCTCGACCAAAGGTCTTCAAAGCGCTTTGCCCTGTAATGACCAACAGAGGAATATCATCCACATAAGCTGAAGCAACTCCTGTCACTAAGTTAGTAGTCCCAGGACCTGACGTCGCACAACAAACCCCCAAGCGACCACTTTCTTGAAAATATCCTTGAGCCATAAAAGCCGCTCCAGTCTCATGCCTGGCTACCACAGATGTGATAGTCTTTCGCTTCTGCGCACGCGCTAAGGCATTGTAAAAAGGTTCAATACTTCCACCTGGAATTCCAAAAACATATTCAACCCCCATACCCTCAAGGCATTTTATAATATAATCACCCACTTCTAATATTTCTAATGCAGAAAACGCTTGTCCTGATGCCAGTTGACTCTTAAACTTAGTCTGACTAACCATACGGCTATCTTCAACCTCATCCATCACCAAACCCTCTCTTTTTTTAATTCTTTAACCTCTTCCTTTGTATGAGCTTTGTATTATGTTTTGATTTTTTGGTCGTGACTCAAAGAAGCACTGAAAAATATGACCAAGACAACACTTGCCATTCATTTTCCTAAATATCCTGCTAAAGGATCACCAAAAAACTTTCCATAACTTTATGAAATATATAATATTTTTATATTAATCTAGAAAAGGAATAGAAGCTACAATTGCAATTTGGTAATATTCACATAATATTGCTTTAAATGTTAAAGTTATTTACCGTGTAAATGCAATTTTCATCACCTAGGGTGACGCTTATTGCATCGCTCATGGCTGTTTCGTACATGTTCCTAGATAAAGGAACTTAGAAATAAAAAATAGCTACTAAACTGTTCTTCTTTGAATGCTTTTAAGCCAGCTATTAAAAAGCAACTCATGTTTATCCGAATGAAAACCCCTAATAGTAGCCCCTAATTCAACCAGAGATTTCGATCTTGAATGTTGAAGACGCTTAATTTCGACCTCTAACTGCACAGATTCACTTTTAGCTAAGCTCAGATGAAAACCGTATAAAATTTCCCTCTCTTGTAAAGGCGGGAGAATCGGTTTTTTTAAGCTGATTTCGACTTTCAACCCAGAGACAGAAACATCTTTTAAAACTCCCTTAATAGGCGAGCGGTTATCAGACAATATCTCCACTGCATACACACCTAAATCAGAAAGAGACACTCTTTTGTTACTGCGCTGTTGTGTGGCTGAAAGTGCTTTGGGTAAAGCAGCCAAATAAGTATCATTAAACACTTCTGACACTTGTATTTCAAAACTCGTATCAACGCCCTCATCACTGATAAGACCCATAAAGTATTTCTCTTTTCTCAATAAAGCATTGCCCTCTTTAGGTAATAGCTCATCAAACTGCAACACTTTTCCTTTTGCTTTAGGCCTTACTTGTAAGAGATAAGTTGTAAAGTATTGTGAACGCCCTTTATGATTAATCTCAATTTGGATAGGTTTACGTTTAGCCTGTACATTGTCAAAAAAGCTTATCACCTCAGCAGTTGTAGTAGTAGCTTTACCACCAGCAGTTAGTTTACCTAACAGTTTAGTTAGCCACACTGTGCCATCACACCTCAAAGTAAGCTATATCATGGGTTTTTTATTACCAGCCTATTCTTTCATCATTTTAGCAGACTTTTCATTATAGCAGCGCAACTATAGTATAGTGACACTGAACTTTTCAAAAGAGTAAAGGTCAGAGTGCTGCTAATCATTAAAAAGCAAAGTGCTTTCATTGTTTTTTTTTAATCCAACCCCCAAACAGGTAAAAAAATAGAATCTATATGGTCCTACAAGGTTAAGGAAGGCAAGCAATACTGATATTGATTTAGGAGTCTATTCGCAATGATACAGGTAGAAAACATCAGTCGTCACTATGGTGAGTTTACAGCAGTCAATAATGTCAACTTCACCATTGAATCTGGAGAAATTGTAGGCTTGTTAGGCCACAATGGAGCTGGCAAAACCACCATCATGAAAATGTTAACGGGTTTCCTAGAACCAAGCACTGGCAATATCAAAATTAACGGCAAATCACTAGAAGAATCCCCTGAAGCTGCACGTAGCCTGATGGGCTACCTTCCCGAAAACAGCCCACTGTACCCAGAAATGATTGTGGCAGACTACCTTCAATATGTTGCTGAACTCAGAGGGGTGACACAATCACAGCAAATAATTGCTATAAAAACAGCCATCGCACAAACGGGAATACAAGAAAAATTGTTCCAACCCATCAGTACTTTGTCAAGAGGTTACAAACAGCGAGTGGGGGTTGCTCAAGCTATTATTAACCAACCTAAGATTTTGATACTAGACGAGCCCACCAATGGATTAGATCCTTCGCAAATTCAGCATATGCGCAACCTTATCAAAACAGCAGGCAAAACTTCAACCGTTATACTATCAACTCATATTTTACAAGAAGTAAATGCAATTTGTGATCGAGTTTTAATTATTCGAAACGGCCATTTGGCCTTAGATTCAAAATTAGCCGATTTACAAAAATCTTCAAAGCTAATACTTAAAACCAACAAGAACCCCAACGCTGTAAAATCAATCTTACAACCCTTTCAAACCTTAAATATCACAAAGCACATAACAGAATTCAATCAGCACGAATATATCATTGAATCCACATCTGATCGTGACATCCACACCGTCACCTCAGAAGTAGCCAAACAATTGATTACGCAAGATTGTGAAATCTATACTCTGGCTCCAGAGCTACAAGATTTAGAAACTGTTTTTACGGACATCAACAGCAAATCGGAGGTTGCTCATGCAGCGTAATGTGTTTTCCCGTATTGCTAAAAAAGAAATCAAAATCTTTTTTGCATCACCTGTAGCTTTTATTTTTCTAGCTTGCTTCTTAGCCGTCAACCTATTCATTTTCTTTTGGGTAGAAGCTTTCTTTGCACGCAATATTGCTGACGTAAAGCCTTTATTTGAGTGGATGCCTGTACTACTGATTTTCTTAGTAGGGGCCTTGACCATGAAAATGTGGAGCGAAGAACGTCGCATGGGCACCTTAGAATTTGTCATGACCTCTCCAGTGGCTTCTTTGCAATTTGTTTTAGGTAAATTTCTAGCATGCCTGTTCTTATTGATGCTCGCTCTATTACTGACCCTCCCCATTCCTTTAACCGTTGCCTACCTAGGCAGTCTTGACTGGGGCCCAGTTATTGGTGCATACCTTGCAACCACTCTTTTAGGTGCTGCTTATATCTCAATTGGTCTGCTGGTAAGCTCTAAAAGTGATAATCAAATTGTCAGCCTGTTAATGACCATCTTGATCTGCTTTTGCTTTTATATCTTAGGTTCAGATGTACTCACAGCCTTTGTTGGCAATGTGGGCAGCCAATTTCTAAAGCTGTTGGGAACAGGCTCTAGATTTGATTCTATTACCAGAGGTGTGATCGATGCACGTGATCTGTATTATTACCTGAGTATTATGGGGATCTTTTTAGTTCTAAACACTTACACACTAGAAAGCCAACGCTGGGCTGAAAAACAAAAAACCTTGCAGCACAGCCTATGGCGCAGCATAGCTTTTTTAGCGGTAAGCAACTTTATTTTAGGAAACCTTTGGCTACAGCAAGTCAATACCGCACGTGTCGACCTGACGGAGGGCAATATTTACTCTATCTCTGAGGCTACTAAAAACTACCTTAAAACACTGCAAGAACCATTATTGCTGCGAGGTTATTTTAGCGCTAAAACCCACCCCTTGCTGGCTCCTCTAGTGCCTGAAGTACAAAACTTACTTAAAGAGTATGAAATAGCAGGTAACGGCAAAATTAAAACAGAGCTAGTCGATCCTCTGTCAAACCCTGAACTCGAAGATGAAGCCAATACCAAATACGGTATTAAGCCTGTTCCATTTCAAGTTTCAGACAAATATCAAGCCTCGCTGGTCAATTCTTACTTTAATATTTTGATTCAATATGGAGACCAATATGAAGTCTTGAGTTTTCAAGAATTGATCGAGGTCAAACAAACGGGTGAAACAGACCTTGACGTTAAATTGCGTAACCCTGAATATGACATTACTCGCAGCATTAAAAAAACACTTCAAGGCTACCAAAGCACAGGGGATTTATTTGCCACAATCCGCAAACCCGTCAACTTCATCGGCTACGTTTCTACAAAAGATAAACTCCCTGAGCCCTTAGCCAATTTTCAGCAGGAGATCCAAACAACCCTAGAAACGTTTAAGCAAGACGCTCAAGAACGTTTTAGCTTCAGCTTTAAACCCCCTGAGGAAGGCGATGGCAGTTTGGCGCAAAAACTGATGGACGAATTCGGTTTTAGGCCTATGTCCACCAGCTTATTTAGTAACAATACTTTTTATTACTATTTAACGCTACAATCGGAAGACCAAATGATACAGGTCGCCCTGCCTGAAGATCTCTCGCAAGAAGCATTTAAACGCAACCTGGAAGCAGGCTTAAAACGTTTTTCATCAGGTTTTACTAAGGTGGTCAATCTGGTGTTACCTCCTAGTCCTCCCGCACACCCACATCAACAAATGATGGCGCCAGGTAATAAGAATTTTGGTTTCTTAGAGGATTTACTGGAGCAGGAACTCACTATTCAGAAAAATGACTTAAGCAATGGTACAGTCCCTTCTGATACTGATGTCTTAATGCTGATTGCCCCCAAAGAGTTGAGTGAAACCCAATTATTTGCCATCGATCAGTTTTTAATGAAGGGTGGCACTGTCATTGCGGCCACTTCCCCCTACTCTACTCAACTATCAAGAGCTAACTTAACAGCCTCTAAACACACCTCTGGGCTTGAAGACTGGCTGCAACATCAAGGCATTACTTTCAAAGAAGGCATGGTTCTAGATCCTCAAAATGCCCCTTTTCCGATACCGGTCAAACGTCAAGTCGGTGGCTTTACCTTTCAAGAAATGCGTATGTTAGATTACCCTTATTTTGTCGATATTCGCGATCAAGGCTTAAACCCAGAAGCGGGCATGCTAGCGGGCTTACAGCAAATAACACTTAATTGGGCAACACCACTGGACATTAACAACACCAACAACTCATTTATCAAAGTCACAGAACTTTTAAGCTCTTCTAAAGAGTCTTGGCTCTCTAATTCTTTGAATATCTTGCCCAATCTAAATGATCCAAGCCAATCCGGTTTTACCCCTGTCGGCACACCACAGTCCTACTTAGTCGCCGCTGCCTTAGAAGGGCGTTTCAATTCTTACTTTAAAGACAAAGATTCCCCTTTGTACACAGCTGAAGCTTCCAACACAGAAGAGACAACCGATACAGATGAAAACTCAGAAGAGAATGATGTCGAAAGCAATGAAATAGGACAAATCAACAGTGTCATTACTCGCTCTGCAGAGTCAGCACGTCTAATCGTCTTTGCCTCTAACGAGTTTGTTACAGACCAAACCCTACAATTGGTCAGCTCAGCAACGCGCACCCTATATCGAAACTCAATGCAACTCCTACAAAACACTGTAGATTGGTCTCTAGAAGATCGGGAACTCTTGAGCATTCGTAATCGCGGTCACTTTTCTCGCACCCTACCTAACTTAGAGCGGCAAGAGCAATTATTTTGGGAATATCTAAACTATGGATTGATTGGACTGGGCATCATATTGTTGTTTGGTATTAACCGCACAATAAAAGCAAGTACACTACAACGCTACCAATCAGCCTTGAACTGAAGGAGAACACCAAAAATGCAAAAATGGATTAAAACACTCACCGGCCTACTGGTCATACAAGCCATCTTAGTTGTATTAATGAATGCAAACGGTCTAACAAGTTCAAATACAACAAAAGATGAAATATTACTGCCATTTATGACCAACATAGACAAAATCACCATACAAACACCCAATGAAGAATCTGTAGTACTATTAAAAGAAAATAACCAGTGGGTACTACCCGACTACTTTAAACTGGCCGTTGACGCCAACAAAGTAGATGATTTTCTGGCTAAGCTAGAAGGGTTCACTAAAACCTGGCCAACAGCAACCACCGACAGTGCCCATAAAAGATTTGAAGTCAGTGATAATACACACCAAAGAAAGCTGACATTTTCTCAGGGCGATAAGAGTATGGGAAGTTTATATTTAGGCACATCTCCTGGCTACCGAAAAACCCATGCAAGAGTAGCAGGCGAAGCAGAAGTCTATACCATCAGCTTCAGTAATTTCCAAGCGAACTCTAATGCTAAAGACTGGTTCAACCGAAAACTGTTTCGTATGGATACTGACAATATCCAAACGCTCAGCTCAGAAGCGTTTACACTCACACAAGAGAATCAAATCTGGAAGCTCACTGACTTAACTGAGAAAGAAAAAACCAAAACAGAAACTGTACAAACCTTCGTGAACCAGTTGGCCAACCTATCTGTAGAGGAAGCTTTAAGTGAAACCGCCGAAGAAAGCTTCAATCAAGCGAACCCTACTCTCACACTGGCAATCAACAAAACAGATGGAACAAAACTCAACTACACAGTATCATTGCCCAAAGACGAAAATTACTATGTACTCAAAAGCTCCTCTTCACCGCTTTATTTTAAACTAAACAAAGCCCAGGGAGACAAATTAGTCAATACAAAACGCTCTGAACTGTTCGAAGCAATACCAGAAACAGTATCAACGACACCGGCAGGAGAACCCTTGGAAAATACACCGATAGATAATGCTGCAACAACAACACCAAGCAGTTAATCATTAATGGAATAAGTGCCCTCTCCCTAGAGAGGACACTTATTCTGTGTTTCTTATTATTTACCATTTTCATCACTTGGGGTGACACTTATTGCATCGCTTATGGCTGTTTCATCTTTATTCCACAATCGGTAAACCGCTCGGCACTCGTTTTGGAACATCTGCACGCAAATCAAGGCTACCACTATCGGTCAACGCATTGAGAAATTCCAACAAGTAATCAATATGTCTCTGACCCAACTGGTTAGGACGCAACTCATTACTGCTAGCGATTTGCTCCAACACATTGAGGTTTTCATGCGTCAAACAATCTATCGCATCCAAATCCTTTCGGGAAGGTAGTACCGGCTCCTGACGACAATTGTACATCATCAACGACTTTACAGGATTAATATGATGCTCTAATACGCCACGCAGCGTATTATAAGCACCATCATGTCCCCATGGACCCGTTAAGGCAACATTACGTAATGGTGGGGTGCGAAACCGGTATCGATCTTCAATATCCTGTGTCACACGTTCACGACCAAAATCTTCATGAAAATTGACGCCATCCCCCTTACCCGGACCAATTTGAGGCATGGCAATTGAGTGAAACTTACCATCACTTTGAAAAGTGCCGCTATGACAATGGCTACAACGCGCTTTACCATAAAACAACTTCATTCCAATAAGCTGACGCAAACTTAATGCTTTAAAATCCCCACGCAAAAATTTATCAAAGGCACTGTTATCGGCACGCCAAGTAACAGCTTCAAACGCAGCAATGGCATTAGCAACGTGCGCAAAAGTAATTTCACTTTTCGAGCCTAGTGCAAAAACCTCGACAAACATATCAGCATATTCTTCAATATCCATTAAACGTTCAGCCAACTGTTCCCAAACACCGCCAGGACCTGCTAAGTTTCCATCGGCCGCTGCATCTGCAACACTGTTTTCACCACGTTGCCCTGCCATTTCAGTACCAGAAGTCACGGGGAACATTGCTTGTGCGGCCAGCACATTATCCAAAGTCAAAGGCAGATCATCTCCAGCTGGAGAAATAAAACCACTGGGCTGCTCAGGATCAACAGTAACACGGCCATCGTGAAACATTGTGGTAAAAGATTTTGCTCCCAAATTAAAAAGCGGCGGCGCATTACGAGGCACTCGCTCAACAACAGCGTTTTCTCCTAACCCAGTGTTACGAGTCACACCCAAACCATTGGCACCCTCACCCACCGACAACGATAAACCATCACCTGTATTGCTCAAAGAATGATGGCAAGTGCCGCAAGAAATATTTTTATTACCACTTAAAATTTTGTCATAAAATAAAAATCGTCCCAACTCAACTTTCATAGGATCAGGGCGACCATTATCATAAAAATCCTTGTCCTTTACAGGTGGTGGCAACCGATCGTACGCTGACACAGACAAAGGAAGAAACATCATCGACAAACAAACAATTAATCGTAGAATCATAGTAGGACCTCGTTCACATTAACATAAGTTAAAGACTGTTAATCCAACCAACCTTATCAAATACTTGTCTCAATCTGATTCGCCCTTAATCAAACACTTATCAAAAAAATAAAAGTCAATTTAATGACAAAAAAGATATCTTATTGCTATATATTTAATAACATAATGCAATAAATCTTTTCAAGATAACACCAGAAGAAAGATTTGTGATACAATTCTCACAATTTATTGGCCAATGAAGAAGGTTTTTACGACGAAATAATGAAAATGACGGTTCCAGAGCTAATTTGTTCTAACCACTAGGGAATCGTATTTTCAGTCATTTTCAGATAATCAAAAACCATGCTGGTGTTAGAAGCGAGCTTTTTGTAGATCTCATGTTCAAGTGGATATTTTTTGGGCCCCCACGATTTTTAGTTTGACAGCTTTCCGCTCGGGAGGTAACTTTAGGAGCCTAACAGTGATTCTTTCACTGTAATATCCGAGTTGTCCAATTCCGTCTGAAGCAAAACAGAATGAGTTGAGGCCTCATAACAGAATCAACTTTAGCTACGGGAATATTTTGACTTATGCAAGAATTAGGTAAAGTGAGTAGAGAAGCACCCCTCTCAAGGGGAGAAGACGGAGATCTAACTGCAGGAAGAACATCGCAAGAGAAAATGCAGAGCCAGAGCATTATGCGTAAAGTAGAAAAGACATTAAGTGAAGTAAGTGAAACCGCCGGCGCACACGCTTTAGCCTCTATGCGTGCTGCGCGAGCTACAAGCCCTGCTGTTAGTGAGCCAAACTCTAGCGATGTTCGTACATTGTTTGAAGCCATTAGTATCCTTGTAAGAAGTAGCGGCCACCAGCAGTGTGATCTTGATGCAGAATGCACAAGCCAACTGAATGATATAAACATGCGAATTCAGGAAATAACAGGACATAAATCACCGATCGAGTATTCGGATTGGATTCAAGCAGGCCACCATAGGAAAGCGTTAGGGCAGCTACATGCAGGAGCGGAACTCATAAAAATAACAGGGCATGCACTACCAGTCACATATAGCGACTGGATAAACTATTCAGGTACTGATAGAGAAGAGTTTGAGAAATTAATTTTGTGGTTTAATGATAATGGTGGTTTAAACTTTATCCGTTAGCTTCGCTCTGAGAGCAAAGAGGTTTTATGTTCTTTAGTGTGGGCATCTGTAATTTCGCAAACCTAACTCGGTTAGCGCAACTGCAGTTCAGCTCAAGCTATACCTTTAAAAAAATGGTTCTTCCAGATTTGCCGTGGTTTACCTTGTCCTCCCCAAATATTCTGAAGCCTTTGTACCTCAAAGTGAATATGTTACGACTAGGTTTAATATTATCGATCCTGTTTAGCCACAAACATTTCTTTAAATAAACGCATCACCTGTTTAACTGCTTGCGGTTTCACATGACGATTATCCCGCTCCCATGCCTGCTCAATACATTGTGTTACCAACTCAAAACTGGGAAAATAATAAACACCTTCGTTTTGTACCACGAACTCTTCGGCTGCTACACGTAACACCGATTTAGAATGACAATTAGCAGTAATTACATGTTTGTCTTTGGCCTGTGTTGTTGCCAAAAAAGGCACAGGAGACAAAGAAACAATCACTTTAAATTGAGGGTTATACTCTCGCACAATATCTAAAAAACATTGCAAATTCTCTACATTTTCTGCGACCGTTAACACCTTGGGTTGTAACAAATGGTACATGCTATGTTTAGGGTTGCGAGACATGACTGTGTTGTCAGTTTTAAATTGCCAACATTCATTTAAACCTAAAGTGATAATAAAAACTTCACAGGCCAAAAAAGCTTCTCGCACCGCTTTTAGATGTTTATTGTAATCGTTAAGATAAGCCTCTGGTGAATTAAAATACACATTTTCTCGATAAGGATCCATGTAAAGATTATTGCCTTCTTTACTTAATAATTTATAGAACTTCTTTTTTTGAAACGCTTTTTCAGCCAATTGCTTGAAACTAGGTGTATTAAACAAAATACCATAATTAGCACAAAAACGCGCATAATCACCTGATTCATAACCGTCGACCCATACACCTAAATTTGGATCATCAGCTCTCTCGGTGACAATATAATTAAACCCTTGCATTTGCAGCTGTTTGGAAATCTCAAAAGCAAAGCAACTGCCTGCTGAACCAATAGCTGAATCTTTATCTAAAGCAAGCTGTTGTTCAACATAAGGTAGAATTCCATTTATCTTTTGGGGGTGGCGTTTGTGGTCGGGGTCAGGCCAAAAAATTGCTTCTGGTCTTGGTTTGTTTTTTTCTTGATAAACATGAGAATGCTCAATTGCATCTTTTTCGTAAGTAGCTACATCTTGCAAAAAAGAAATCAATCTTGGATCAACAGGCTTGCTCCAATCTATTTGTTTATTAAAATGTTGTTTGCAAAAGTCAAAGATAGCTTTAAGGCTATTAAGTGGCGTTTCATTTCTGGAATTGACTCTGATGTTATTAATCATGGTTTCAGCCACTTGGGAATGACTAAACAAACCGTTAACAATATACTCCATGTAAGATGGAGTGTTCACTTCATATAAGGGATCAATTAAAACCAAATCATCTTGAGAGGGTATTTTTAAACCGGAAACATGACTGGCATCGGCCACTAAGTTGAAAATATTAATAAAATCACAATAATCGGGAGTAGGCCAACGGATAGTTTCAATCGCTTTACGCCAATGTATGGGAGCTGGTACCAAACACATGTGCAAAACATAACGCGTTTTTTCCTGGCAAGGTTGTTTACCACGATGCATGACTTCATAAGGGTTAAAAATCACAGCATCACCAGCTCCTAAATCAAATGAACTTTCTTTAAAAGGAATGTCATAAGCTCGTACCAATGGGATAATATTTTCCTTTCTTTGTCCAACAGCACAAAATATATAACCTAATTGCTTTAAAGCTTGTGTGGCCTTAATAGTGCCAAAATAAGTGTTGCCTCCATGCTCTTCTACTGCATTTAGATAGACCATAATCTTCAAGTGCTTTGAAGGCCCTCCATCACAATGCCATTTAAAAGAACAGCTGTTTCTAGTAGACTCCCAAGTATCCACTGTAAAATTATACCAAAGTGGCATATATTCACTTTTAAAATGAGATATAATTTTTTTATCTAAATTTTCTGTCAAAACAGACTCAAATAAATTCATAGCACCTTCTTTTAATTTAAAATAATCCCCTCCTTCTTGCAGGTGCCGTATAATTTTTTTACAAGTTTTAGCAGGCAAAATTTTATTAAGTTTTTCAAAACCTTCATCATTGAGCGTGGTATCAATTAGATTACCATGTCTTTCAAAATGAAACTGTGAGTGACGAATGAGGCAACCATATTGATGTTCATCTTCAAAATGATGAATAATATTTTTATCACCTTCATGACTGAGAAAATAGCGTTCACCTTCAATTTCCTTTACCAGATGAATGGCCTGATTGACTTTTGACATGAACCTTTTTCCTCCCGTCACACTTATCAAAATAAAATTTGCAAAGTTTATGCCTGAACATCAAAATAAAGTATTGATATCTGATTTTAGCTTTTATGTTTAATCAGATATTAGCATAGGTATAAATTTTGCTATTCTTTATTAGCTCTTAAAAACTTTGTATGCCAAATGGATAACACATGTGCGCTATTATTCATACCCAGGGAAAGTTATCAGAATGCTCTCATATTACTAAAGAAATTTCTGAACAAGGTTATAGCGTGCTAGAAAATGTGCTATCAGAACAAGAATGTAATCTATATAAATCTTTGCTTGAGAGAGATTATAAACAATACAGCCCTTATTATGCCAATACTGAAAAAACAGATCATCATCTCAATGAAAAACGATATGAAAAAGTTGTCTATAACATGCATAATAAAGACATTCGATATTACCCGCTATTCGATCACCCTACCTTAGAACCCATTTTAAAAAAACAATTACAAGAAGGGTCTTACCAAAACAGTGAGCCTTATCATCTTTTAAATATCTCGGCACGCTGTCCAGTATTAGGAGCACCTGCACAACAATTGCATCTAGATAGTAATTTGCCCGGAGGTGGTAGTTATCCTCTGATTATGGTTATCATTTATATGCTGGATGATTTTAATTCTACTAATGGCACAACACGCTTAGTACCAGGTAGCCATAAAGGGTTTGAATACGCTGAAAACGGCAAAAACTATCCTAATGAAGTGTCAATAGAGGCAAAAGCTGGCTCTGTTTTACTGTTTAATGGTGCTCTGTGGCATGGCAGTACAGTTAAGTCCAGTAAGGGTAGTCGTTGGGCCATAGTATTGGGTTATGGACGTTGGTTTATCAAACCTTCTTTTGATTTTATACAAAATATTCCAGAATCTATTTTTTCAAATATAAGTGAACACTATAAAGAATTACTTGGCTTTAAATCAAGCCCACCCATTGACGAATTCACACGCATCACCCGTAAAAGTTCAATTTGTGTAGCTAATGCACCTTATACTTTGCCAAAAACTGAAAGTGACATACCTCTACAATCTACTTTACAACCATCTATTTCACAAACTATTTCACAAAAAAAAGTTTTTTTGCAAAGCGAAGCGGATCAATGGTTTCAAAGAAACTTTTCTGTTGATGGTAAACAAGAAAAAAACAAAGACCCTTTATTAAGATTGGCCAAAACTTTATCTATCACACCAAAAAATGTACTGGAAATCGGATGCAGTGATGGTTGGCGCCTAAATGAATTAAATCAATTATGGCAAGCCAGTTGCCGTGGTATAGACCCTTCATTTCAAGCTATTTTGGCAGGAAAAAAACAATATCCAAAACTCAATTTATTTCGTGCTACTGCTGAACAGTTGCCGTTTAAAAATCAAAGTTTTGATTGTCTTATTTTTGGATTTTGCCTGTATCTTTGTGATCGCAAAGATTTATTTAAAATAGCGTATGAAGTAGACCGAGTATTACAACCAGGTGGCAGCATTCTCATTATTGATTTTTATTCACCTTTTGCTTACCAAAATCCTTATCATCACGTACCTGGTTTGTTTAGTAATAAAATGAATTACAATTGTTTATTTACTTGGCACCCTGAATACCGTTTAGTAGAGCATAAAGTTGAAGATTTTTATGAAAATTATTTTAATCCTGATGAACCTGATCAGCAAATTGCAACCAGTCATATTGTAAAATGTGGTCCAAAACAAATTGCTATCAGCCCTTTTCAAAATCTAAATAAACCATCAAGACAATAAATATGCACTAAGGTTTCTCGTATGTCGGTTTTTGCTTTTATACAGGCCAGATGTTCTTCATCCAGATTTCCACAAAAAGTGCTCAAGCCTTTAAGCAATCAACCTATGATATTATTTCAAATAGAGCGTGTTCAAAGAGCCAGCTTTATTGATCAAATTGTTTTACTTACCAGCACTGATGTTAGTGATAATCCTTTAGAACAATTGTGCCAAGAAAATGATATTTTATACTTTAGAGGCTCTTTAGATAATGTCATCGAACGCTTTTATAAAGCACAATTACAATTTCCTTGTAATCATATCGTTCGCTTAACTGGAGACTGCCCTTTGATTGACCCCATACTCATAGATCAGGTCATTGAAACTCACCTTCAACAACAAAACGATTATACCTCTAATTGTTTAGAACCTACTTATCCTGATGGTTTAGATGTAGAAATTTTTACAGCCAATGCTTTAAATAAAGCTATGAAAAATGCGTATCTATTTTCAGAAAAAGAGCATGTCACACCTTTTATTTATAAACATCCAGAACAATTCAAAGTTCAAACCATATATAATCAAAGCAATGAATCTCATTATCGACTTACAGTCGATCACCCAAAAGATTATATTTTTATCCAGAAAATAGTTGCCAAACTACAAGCAAACAATATGCATTTTGGTTTTGCAGAAATTTTAAAACTATTAAAATCAGAACCAAAATTATCATCTGAGCAAGCACATTATGCACGCAATGAAGGCTATCAATATTCATTAAGGAAAGATACCATGACTTCGTATCGTTACCAGCAATCCGAACAATGGCTTAAACATGCCGAACACTCTATTCCGACAGGTAGTCAAACTTTCAGTAAAAGCCCTAATCAATTGCCTTTCGGTGTGTCGCCCTACTTTGCAGAATCAGCCCAAGGTGCCTATCTAAATGATATTGATGGCAATCAATACCTTGATTTTGTGAATGCCTTAGCTGCGATTACCTTAGGTTATAACCATCCTATAGTAACTGAAGCTGTCAACGCACAATTAAAAAAAGGAACTATTTTTTCTTTGAACAACCGTTTGGAAGCTGAAGTCGCGGAGTACATATGCACTATGGTACCGTGTGCGGAACAAGTTCGCTTTGCTAAAAATGGTTCAGATGCAACCAGTGCTGCCATCAGATTGGCTCGTGCTGAAACTGCACGTGACTTTATTGCTTGCTGTGGTTATCACGGTTGGCATGATTGGTATATTGCAACCACAACAAAAAATGCAGGCATTCCAAAAAGGGTGCAAGATCTCTCTGTATCCTTTCAGTATAATAATATCAGTTCTTTACAAAAACTGATTGATCAATACCCTCAGCAAATCGCGGCTGTGATTTTAGAACCTATGAACTTGGAATTTCCTCAAAACAATTTTCTGAGCCAGGTGAAAACTTTGTGTCGCCAGCATGATATCGTCCTGATTTTTGATGAGACTGTCACAGGTTTTAGATTTGACAACGGTGGTGCACAGGCTTATTTTGAAGTAACCCCTGATCTTGCTACTTTTGGTAAAGGCATTGCCAATGGTTATCCTTTATCAGTTGTTTGTGGCTCCAAAGAATTAATGCAAGGTATGTCTGAAATTTTCTTTTCAGGTACATTTGGTGGTGAGTGCTTATCTCTAGCTGCTGCAAAAACGGTTTTGGAATTACTCAGTCAATCCCCCATTTTGCAAGAAATAGCACAGACAGGCAGTTATTTGTATGAACAAGTCAATACTTTACTTGAAAAAAAGCAAGCAAATGAAATTTTTTCTATTCAAGGGCACCCTAGTTGGAGCTTTTTCATTAGTAAATCTTTTGAAGATTTATCTATTTTTGAAATCAAAAGTTTTTATATGCAAGAATGTTTTGAACAAGGCATTTTCAGTTTAGGTTCACACAATTTATCCCATGCTCATACATTTACAGATATCGATAAGCTAATCAAGACCTATGAAATTTTAATTGACAAAATTCAAGCTTATGGTCAGCATGGTGATAAAAACAAACTGCTAAAATGTAAACCAATATCCCCTCTCTTTAAGATACGGTAAATAGATGTCAGAGCCAAGCTTTGTGTTTCGAGTGGATAGCTGCAAAGACAGTGGAGAAGGTCATTTCAGGCGCTGTTTGCAATTGGCCAAGCTATGCCAATCACATGGTAAAGTCTATTTTATTTCACAAAAACTGCTAGAACATCATTTTGAAATATTACATCAATCGCAAATTGAATACACTTATTTTCATAAAAATGACCTAACCTTAGAACAAGATGCATACTATACAAAAAGAATTTTATCAGAATGGCCTACCGTACCTACATGGCTCATTGTCGATCATTATCAATTGGACTACGCTTGGGAAAGAAAACAAAAAAATATTTGCAAAGCTATCGCTGTAATTGATGATCTAGCCAATCGAAAACACGATTGTGAATTACTGATAGACTCCGGTTATCTACGAACACCACAAACTTATAAAACGTTGCTACCTTCTACTTGTAAGCTGCTGACAGGTTCAAAATTTCTAATATTGGATAAAAGTTTCCAGCATAACAGTATCACAAATCCTGTAAAAAATTATCTACATATTTTTTTTGGGTCCAGTGACCAATCAGAGTTAACGAAAATATACAGCCAATGGTTGTTAGAAGATGAAGATTTTTTCGATATCATTATAAAAGCTGCTGTAGGTCATAATTATCCTGATTTAAAATCTTTAGAACAATTACAAAATTTGTATAAACAAAGATTTGATTATCAATACAATTTGAATAACCTTAAAATACACATGCAACAAGCTCAATGGGCTTTGGGAGCACCTGGTACAGCCCTGTGGGAACGTATGTGTTTAAAAATACCTACAGCGTGTATATCAACTCATCCCAACCAAGTTGATATTCTAAAAGATATTGAAAAATCAGGTTTGTGTAGTTATCTAGGTTCTAGTGAAACGCTCACAAAAACCGAGTTTAAAACAAGCTTCTCTGAGTTTATAGAAAAAAAAGCAAGTATAATTGCAAACAAACTAACGCACACTCATATTGATGGTTTGGGTGCACACAGAATTGTACAAGCCCTATTAAGTTTTTCCGAAGCAGGAGAGTCAGTTTGATTTGTGCCATTATGCAACCTACATACTTACCTTGGCCAGGATATTTTGCATTGATCAAAGCCGTTGATCATTTTGTTTTTCTAGATGATGTCAATTACTCAAAAAGAAGTTGGCACAGCCGTAACCGAATTTGTTTGAATAAAAAGCCTCATTGGATCAGTTTGCCCGTGGATCATAACTCTGGCCCTCTATTAAACCAAATTAAACTCAAACAACATATACCTTGGCCAAATAAACACACTCAAATGTTGCGTTCGAACTATAGTAAATATCCACATTTTCAATCTTTGAAGCCAATATTAAATACATTAGTGCAACCACAATCTGATCAATTGGTTGATATTACTATTCCTTTAATTCGATTAATATTAAAAAAACTTGGAATTATGACAAGACTACACTTATCTTCAAATCTAGGTATTTTGGCCGACAGAACTGAAAGACTGATTCAAATTTGTCGGAACTTGAACTGCGACACTTACTTAAGTCCAATAGGCTCAAAAGAATATTTAGATGCCGATGGAAACTTTAATGATTCAGATATTAATTTATTGTATCATTCTTATCAAAATATTTCTTACTTTCAAAAAGGCTGTGAAAATTTTATTTCTCATTTATCTATTATTGACCAAGTTGCTAATATAGGATGGCAAGAAACTTTCAACTTACTATAATTTCAGAAAGGCAAGCCAATGTAACACGTACAGCCATATGGAAAATTATAAACAAAGTCTACAAATATTAGAATATTTTATTCTATCAAATATTCTGAAAATATTGATCTTTGTTTTACTGCCCATTAAAGCACATGGCTTAATTTTTGATGAGTCTCCATTTTTTGACAATACTCGCTTATCTGTCGATTTAAGCACTTATGGCTTTGAAAATACTGATACAAATAGCAGTTGGGATATGATATATTTTATTGGAGTTGATTTACACCGAGTCTTTTCTAATACAAATCGAGATATTGCTACTGTTGTGTTTCAGCCTTACTGGAAAAAAGTAGAAAACTCCAATGCTGTATCTGATGATAATTGGGACCTCACATGGCGGATTGCCAATATTAACTTTAATCCTACTGAGATAATTCCTTTCAATATTAAAGTTGGTCATTTTGAAATCCCATTTGGTTTAGAAAAACGAATTGATACTAATGGTACCTTGAGACAATATACTTTTCCTATACGAAATATAAAGGCAGATTGGGGTATTTCCTTCCATAAAGTAAAATCTCAATTAAATTATGAAATAGCGATGACTCGAGGCACAGGTAATGATTACCGTAGCAGGCTTTCTCCCTATATTATATCAGGAAGAGTGGGCACATCGACACATAAAAACTTAATTGTAGGTGCTTCTTTTTTTGAAGGGAAGGTGCTCACTGATGACTTTACCACACAACATACTCATATTGGTTTTGATTTTACTTATTTTCATAATAATTTTGAATATTTATTAGAAATATCTGGTGGAGATAGCAACGGCAAGCCAGTAGATCAATCTTTACTAGAGGTTTCATATCGCAATGCAAATGAAAGGTTTCATCACTATGTTCAATTTTTTTCTGATAACTTATTTTCAAATACAACATCTACCAAACAGCACAGATGGGTTATAGGAGCAGCATTTAATTCATTAAAGAATATTGAATTGGGACTTCAATTGACCAAAACTATTAATACTATAGAAGACACCTCATTTCTAATGACAAAGTTTCGTTGGAGATTTTAGAAATCATGACTGAGGTTTATCAGAAAAAATTATTTTTAGTTCATCATAGCATTTCATATTTTACCGCATGTATAAATTTATTGTTGATACTGGTAATAAATTTACCTATAACAGCTTATGCAATTGCTTATTGCTCTTTGCGTGACCCTGTGGTTGCTATCAACAAATTATTTCCTAATGCCACACACCATAAAACCATTGTAAAAACTATTGGTAAAGAAGCTAGAGACGCTATAGCGAAAGACCTCGGGTTTACTTTGCACTTTAACGAGTTAGGTCGACATACATTGTATGCAATATATCAAAATAAAACTGTACTCGGATATATTCACGCAAGAACTGAGCAATCTAGCTGGGGCTTAGTTGAATTTGCTTGGGGACTAAATTTAGACTTAAGTGTGAATGAGTTTTTTATTCAAAGATGTCGAAGCCCTTTATGCAATAAACATTTTTCTAATACCAATAACCAAAAACTAAGAGGTAAATCTCTCAGTGAGATTAAATTAGCTCTTAACATCAGTTTCCAACAACAAACAGAAACAATGACAGAATTAGATAAACTCAGCCATTCTTTATTGCAATCTGCTGCTAAAACGATCAGTGTTACCAATTGGGTATGGGGTGAAGAAGTCATACAAAATCTATATGCATCTATGTTACAAAAGCATTACCCAAATATAAATACAAAAATTCAACAAGCCTATCTTACTGAGTTAGAAGAAAAAAAACTCGAAAAAAATGATTCTATTTTAATTTCTGATTCAGTAACAACTTTTCATGTATTTCACCAAGATAAGCCTATTGCCTACTTAGTTAATGCAAGTTGGCAGCAAGGGCAGCATTTTGGGCAATTCACTTGGTTGTTTGATCAGTCTGCAAAAATTCAAAGTGTAAAACCTATTTATGAATGGAATAATCAAGAAATTCAAGAAGCTTTCAATGCCACTGTTGGCAGAACTGTATTTAGTTCTGAACAATGTCACAATGCTGCAGAGTTAGTAGCAAATGAATTATATCAATATGCAAAGAGAGCTGTCCTATTAAACAAGTAAAAATTAGTGCTTATCTTGCTTTAATTATTGTCGTTTGCCTAGTTGGAGCTTATTTTGTTGAGTATCAACTGGTTGCCAATCACATTCAAATAAAGTCACTGGCACAAAAAAACAGCAACTCTCGCATTTTACTAAATGACTTTGAACGTCTACAGCAAAGTTTATCTCAATATTTTTTATCCACTGACTTAGTCATCGCATCAGGTATTTCTTATCTTGTAGAAGGTAGCATTCAACAAGGAAATTATATACATCAAGAATTAAACAAGTTAAAGCAACAAACAATTATGAAGCAATACTTCACTCAAATTGAGAATAGCCAAAATTATATTGCAAGTATTAATGAACTTTTAGTTGAAGTTATGCAATACCAGAAATCAGATAGAACACAATATTTAAACAGTCTTTTGTTGCCATATGATCAATATTCTCAACTGTTATTAGATACTATGAAATATCTACTAACACAAATTAAAACAATGCAAAAAAAATCAGAGGATTCTTTTAATTTAAAAGAAAAAAAGTCAAACCATTTTCTTTATTTTCTCACAATTATTTTTTCTTGTATCATTCTTTATGTATGGTATTGGTCAAACAAACAAATTAGCAAACCTATCAATAAATTAATTCAGTCTGCTATTGAAGTAGAACGTGGTCATGCCTTTGAAGTAGTCAATCATGGACCTAAGGAAGTCATAGAACTTAGCAACCATTTAAAAAAACTGACTCAATCTTTATCTTACCAAGCTCAACATGATTCTTTAACACAAGTATATAATCGTAGAGAGTTTGAACGTCGTCTAAACAATTTAATTTCTAAAATAAAAAATGGAGACTCTAAGAAAGGTTCTGTACTTTGCTATATTGATTTAGATCAATTTAAAATTATTAACGACAGCTGTGGTCATATAGCAGGTGATAATGTACTCATACAAACTAGTAAAATTATCCAAAATAAAGTCAGGTCAGACGATATATTAGGAAGGTTAGGAGGAGATGAATTTGCATTATTATTAAAAGAGTGCTCTTTTGAATCTGCCACCTGTATTTGTCAAGATATCCTCTATGAAATTAACTCTAGACCTTATGAATGGTTTGGACAATTGTTCAAACTCAGCGCAAGTATTGGCATTACTTATCTTTCAGGCCCTAATTTAAAAATGAATGAGGCACTTAATGCAGCAGATACAGCTTGTATGGTAGCTAAACAGGCGGGTCGTAATAAAATACATATTTTTGGCCTAAATGATATTCAATTGGCCAATAAAAGAAATGAAATGCTCAGATTAAATGAGTTAAAGTTAGCTTTGGCTGAAAATAGATTTAAGCTATACAAACAAGATATTGTGCCTTTTGTATTGACTAAAAATCAAAAAATACACTTTGAAGTCTTGATACGAATGATTTCTCCCACAGGCAACATCCTCACTCCAAATTTTTTCTTACCTTTAGCAGAACAATACCAAATGGGTACAGATATAGATGAGTGGGTTATTAATAATATTATCGACTGGTTTGAACAAAACTCTGATTATATAGAATTTATTGGTATTTGTTCTGTGAATTTATCAGGTCAATCATTAAATAGAGTAGATTTTAAAGATTTTTTAATTCAAAAACTTAAAAAATGCCAATTGCCTTGCGAAAAAATATGTTTTGAAATTACAGAAACAGCAGCAATACAAGATGTTAAAATTGCACAAAATTTTATTGAAGAACTTAATCAGATTGGCTGTAAATTTGCTTTAGATGACTTTGGTTGCGGTGCTTCATCCTTTAGCTATCTGAAAAACTTGCCTGTAGACTATATCAAAATAGATGGAAGTTTTGTCAAAAACATATTAAGCAACCAGGTTGATTTAGCAACCGTAAAATCTATTGTAGAAGTGGCAAAAACCATCGGTAAAAAAACTATTGCTGAATATGTAGAAAACGAGGCCATCGCTAATAACATCAAATCTATAGGGGTTGATTATGCACAAGGTTGGTGTTACTCCAAACCTGTTCCAATTGATGACTTATTGAAAAACACTTATCAACAAAACAATATTTACTCTTTTGAGAGACAGCCATGAGCGATACAATAAGCGTCACCCCAAGTGATGAAAATTGTATTTCACGGTAACAGCCATGAGCGATGCAATTTTCGTCACCCTAGGTGATGAAAATTGCATTTACACGGTAAAAGTTAGATAAAAATAAAAAAATTACAACTAAATCACTTTATACCTCCTTATGAATGTGACAGCGTGCTACTATCTTAAATTCATCAATTTTAACTCAATTGCTTTTAGCATAATGCTTATTTCTACTTTTACATCTATAGTAAAATAAAAGCGGTTGTAAACCATTTGCTGCCAGTTTTTTTTAAGATTCTAATAAAGAGAAAATACCGTGTTACAATCAGTAAGAATCATTTTGCTATATTGTGCGCCCATTTTGCTTGCCCTATGCATCATTCTAAACGACTATCATAATCGAGTACTTTCAGTGGAAGCATTGATTGCTTCAATCTATCAAGCCGTACTGTTTCCTTCAGAGCAGGAACAAGTCAATGTATCCTCTCTTGACGAGAAAAGTCCAGAACTTCGAGAGCTCATTACTTTTCTAACCAATACACCAAAGCCTATCAAATCTCAAAACGTAAATGGTCAAGCTACTACTTCTAAACAAATGCGATCAACCATAATCAAAGACAATAGCATTAACGAAAATTTAATGCATATATGGTTATCTAATTCCATGATTGTACTTGCCATGACACTCTTACCTTTTTTATTAATGTCTTTATCTTTAGCGACTGCTACTCAATTAAAGCTAACCAAACAACAAAAATTTGAAATTGCAAAAGAAAGCATTGTGATTAAATTTTTACTCGGCTGCATTATTGCAGTTGCATGGATTTATATTTTAAATCCAAGAGGTCGTGGTGCAGGCACTATAGAAAGCTATTTAATTTCTATTGATTTATTCAAGTCAGAAACATTACCATTGTATTTAAAAAGCAATCGTTTAGAACCTATCATAGCAGCATTCTTAGGCTGGTACTTGCATGCTTTGAGTTACTTATTTACAAAATTAATACATCAAGATGTTGCCAGTTCACATGTATATAATCATTTATTTAAAAAATTTTTATTTGTTTATGGAATAGCAATTATTCTTCCACCTATAGATTTAATTCCTGAAGACAAAGTTAGTTTAGTACTATTTTTATTAGGTTTCTTTCCACTAGCAGCTTACAGTTTGATGAAAGAACAATTAAGCAAATGGGCAGGTTCACAAAGACAAGAGGGTTACCTTACCATTTTACCAGGTATTTCACGTTGGCAAGTATTAAGATTAGAAGAAGAAGGCATTGATACTATGTCCGATTTGGCTGCAGCAGATAAAGCAAAAATCATTAAAACCATTCCCAGTTTGGCAAAAATCATCAATTATTGGGTTGAAATTGCACAACTTTATGTCATTGTTGGTCATGAGAACTATATGAATTTAAAAAAAAGATGCAATACAAGCACATCTTTTGTTAAACAATCTTCTGAGCCAGAATTTAAACAATTTATTTTAGATAATAACTTAGGTAATGCAGAGGAAATAGCTTATAACTTATGCTCCAATTTTTCTATAAAAAATTAAATCAATATAAAACATTCATATTCAATGCAAGTCTTATTGTATTCAGCTTGCTGTCTCTTGCTGGAGCATTGGTGTTATCTTACAAACACATAGATTATAAAAATAAAGTTTACCAAAATTGGAAATCAGATTTGTTTGAATTAACAAAAAAATCTACAAAAAACCTAGATAATTTACTCCTACAAGTAACACAACCTGCTGATCAATTTGCTCAAGAGATTACTCACGGCTTAATTGCAAAAACCGATATGGATAAAAAACTAAAAAGCATTATTAAAAATAATGATTTGGTTTATGGTGGTACTGTCACTTACAGCCCCTTTGGCTTTGATCCCAAGAAGAGATTACATTCTTCTTATATGTACAAGCACTTCAGCTCACCTGAGCCTATTTACTTAGATTTAGCACAGGAATACGATTACACTAAAGATGAATACGACTGGTATACAGTACCTATGAAAGAAGGCAATCGTTGGGGAGAACCCTACTGGGACGAAGCCGGCGAAACATATATGATTACTTATTCATCTGTTTTTTATACTGAAAAAGAACAGCAACAAGGTAAAAAACTCGTGCCTAATGGAGTCATTACATTAGACATCTCTTTAAAAAAGATGAAAAATATCGTAGAAAATTTAGATATTGGACCCAATGGTTTTGGTGCTTTAGTTACCCAAAAAGGCAATTATCTATACCATCCTGTCTATGAATATGTACAAAATGGTAAAAATATTAAAGACATAGCTATTGAAAAAAATGACAGCGATCGCTTTATTTTAGCAAAAAAAGCTGCACAACAAGCATCAGGTGTAATTAATCATATCAGTACTACCAGCGGAGAAGCTTCATGGCTGATTTATGCTCCAGTTAAAAGTTCGGGTTGGTCCTTACAAAATACTTTTATTAAAAAAGACATTCCTATAGATGTAGATGTTTTAAGAAAGAAAATTATCGGTATATTATTACTCAGCATTATTTCCATCATTTCATTTGCCAGTTTATTTTTGAAAGAACGAACACCAAAACGTATTGGTTATTTATCTGCTTTTACCTCTTTGATTCTTATTATCAGTATTGGTATACTTTGGGATCTTGCATTATCTTATAGAAACTCTGAGCATAAAGGGGGATTAAAAATTTCTGATCGAGCTACCTTAGCTTCTGAAATAAAAAACTATCAAAAACAAAACGCGGATAAAGAACTTGCTGACTTAATTGAAATACCCACAGGACTTTATATTGATACGATGAAGTTTATCAGCTCCAATGATATCGCAATTGCTGGGAAAATATGGCAAATCTATCCACAAAATTTTCCTGAAAAATATAGTAAATTGCCTTATATAGCAAAATCTAGAAATTTTAAACTGTCTGACCCAGAAAAACATATACAAAATGGAAAAGAAGTGAGGCTATGGCGATTTCAAACAGAAATTAGAGAAAAAATTGATTACTCTCGTTATCCCCTGGAAGTAGAACACCTCAGTATAAAGCTACAACCTGCCCTACCAGACGGTATTGTTGTATTAGTACCAGACATTGCATCGTATCGCTTAACTACTGCTGCTTTGCGTCCTGGCATTGATAAAAGTGTTTTTATTCCAGGGTGGAAAGTGACTAACTCTTTTTTCAAACTCAAAAAACCTACAGAAAATATGGTATTTGGTATAGAAAGAAACTTTGATCAAGACCCTTTTCCAGGTTTATATTTTGAAATAGGTATTAAACGCATTTTTCTAGATGCTTTTTTTTCTAATATGATGCCTTTGATTGTTGTATCTATCATATTGTTTTTAGTTGCTTTAATGCCCACCAATGTTGATATCAGTCGAGTTTTAGCAATTTGTGTTTCAGTATTTTTCGTTGTTGTCTTTGCTCATCTTGACATACGAAAAAACATATCAATTGATCGCATTTTTTATTTAGAGTATTTCTATTTTGTTACTTATTTTGCTATTCTTGTTGTCCCAATCAATGCGTTTCGTGCTTCTCTTAATATTAGGAGTAGATTTTATGAATATCAAAATGGTTTAATTCCTAAAGCTATTTATTGGCCGAGTATATTGGGCGTATTTTGCATTATCACCGCTTGGAAGTTTTATTAGTAGACTGTAAAATAAATAGAGTTGAACAATCGAAACATTAAAAAAATACTTGCAAAAACCCAATGATTGACGTAAAGTTTCCACTGAGCTTATTTGTTGCACTCAAAGTTTCATCTTGCATAATTCCTAAAATAAACTGACCTCCTAGTGCTATATCATGGCCATAAAATTCTAAACCGTATTTACCTCCAAATTTAAAAACATGCATATCCCCACTGACTACCGAAGAATCTTCAGTTAGAGCCTCTATAGGATTAGCACGTAACGCATAGCCAAATGTCAAAATCATATTATCTGAAAAAGGATAATGAACAATAGAATATGGATTAATAGTATCTTTAAAAGATGGTGATTGTTGTAGAAACAAAAACTCCTCAGCACCAAAGGGCAAATCAAGATCTAAAAAAAACTTTTCAAGATCTGACCATGATTCTTCAACAAAACCAACATCTATTCCAATTCCATTCCATTGAGTAATATAGCCTACGGTTATTTTTTCTGGATTAAAAGCTAAAGCTACATCAGCAAATAAAAGATCCAAGCTAAAATTAAAAACACCTATTTCAATTGGAATATCTATATCAACATCTACAACACCTGTTAATTTTTCAGAATAACTAAAATGGAAGTAACTATCGCGCCATTGATAAGCAAACCCGGTCCCAAAGCTATTGACACTCCTAACTTCAATAATTACATCTGTTACAGGGTTTGGTACAATTTTTTGATCAACCAGCACATCAACATTTTGTTGTATATTAAAGTTTAAACCAAACCATAAATCATCAATCAAGCGCACATTACCACCCAATGTAATGGTTGGTGTTTGATTATCTCGATAAGGTAATATGGAAGGATTGCTTGGATCTTCTGATCTAAGCTTGAAAGTTAAAGGGGTTAAATCAACATAAGAACCTACAGTAAGCCAGCCTAATTTATCATAGCAACCACCAGCCTGAATAACTCCAATTCCACCACCTAATTGTTCAGGTCTTCTAACAACAGAATTTGGAGAATCAATTTCAAAATTAGTTTTTCTATTGCTTAAGCTAGAATATACTTGCGTCCCACAAAAATGAGTTAACGCAGGATTAACAAAAATGGATTTAGGACTTCCAGCAAAAGAACCAAAATCATAAGGATGGGTTGTAGCAAAAGAGAAAAAGTTACATATAAATAATATACAGAACATTGACAAACTTAAAAAGCTTTTTAATATTTTTGACATAACAAAAAAGTACAATCATGTTACCGTGAAAATGCAATTTTCATCACTTAAAATGAAGCTTATGGCTGTTTTTATAATTCCACAACAATCAATTTTATACTGACTACTATTGATGTAAATACAGTTAATACACATGGTATATAAAGCTAAAATTACTTACAACAATAGAAAATATATACTATTGTATTTATAAGTAAATATGCTGGGAAAATCTTAACTTTTTCGTATTTAATATTGTAAGATTACACAAAACTTATGTTGCCGATGCGAAATAAGTTAAGACTCATTCTCAGGCAATCCTATTGAATTACAAGTCCGCTACCAGTTAAAAGGTAACCCGCATCCAAAATAATTCTAGTTGGGTCTTTGCCTGCAGAGACTTTTCCTGTTACAACAAACCTATAAGTATTTGCTGGCACGTAGGGATCTGATGAGAATACACCATCTAAACTCAAATTGGCATTTCCAGCCCAAATAACAGTTTCTTCATAGGTACCGTTGGCAGGTAAATTAATTTGCTCAATTGGGCCTTGCTGAACATTAACAGCTAAATCAGCTGGGTTGGTATTAATAAAAACCGGTTTGAAAGAGCTTTGTTCAGTGATGGTTAACATGACCATAGGTCCTTGCCATTTCAAAATGACTGGGCTACTAGTACGATTAGTAAAAATAACTTTGAAGGTGACAGGATCTCCTCGGGTAAAGGAGTTAGCAGGTACATCAAATTTATCAAGGACTTGCACTACAACTTCTACATCGCGTGAGCCAAATAGACTTTGCCCTTGCCTATTAGCTAAGCAGCTAGATAATAAATAACAAGCACCTATAACTAAACACAATCGTATAAGTTTTCCGCAGCTCAAATGCATTAGGCAGACCCAAAAAAATAACTTTTAATTTTTTTTTCGTAAAAACACCCTTATAAAGCTTAGAGTAACATTTTTTTATATGATCTGCTGTTTCCAACTGTTACACTTTATGATTTTCAGGTTGACCGGTCTTATCGAATGAGTTTTGACAAAGCTAGAGCGAGTGCATGTTTGAGCAAAACGAGTTCAGAAGCGACAAAGTTAAAGTTATTTTGTACACGTTCCTACGCAGACTTTTTCTGTAGCCAAAAACGCTTTTTATCAGACTTTGCTTCATCTGTACCTTCAGAAGCTGTTTTCCTCACACTCTGCTGACGCGGCCAAATAATAGTAAATTTTGCTCCTCCCATTATTGTACTACTACAGACACTGGCTAACCCTCCATGCCAATAAGCAATTCTTTGCACAATAGATAACCCCAAACCATAACCTCCTGAAGAACGCGTGCGACTGTTATCCAAACGAGCAAATGGAATAAACACTTTTTCCCATTTATCAGCAGGAATACCAGGGCCATCATCTTCAACATCAATGCGATACATGCCACCTTCACAAGCTGAAGAAACTCTTACCTTAGTATTTGCATAATTAATTGCATTACCTACTAAGTTTTGTACAACTCTATGGATGTAACGTTCTTCACATTCGGCATATCTCAGATCACTTTTCTCTTTACTAGGAACATGTTCTACTTTAATCGATTTACCTAATGACTCACTCTCTTTTTTAACTTGCCTCAAAATTCCGTCAATTTCTACCTTTTGTAAATTTAATGAAGGCATACCTTCCTCTAAAGAAGCATAAGTGAGTATTTCATCGATTAATTTTTCTAATTCTTGAATATCTTGATCAATACCTTTAATTTGATTGCTGCGCATTTGCGCACTGTCAACATCCTCAATCATTTCCAAGCCAAAACGAATACGCGCGACAGGTGTTCTTAACTCATGTGAAACAGCATTGGTCATTTCTCTTTGAGCACTGATCAGTCGTTGTATATGCTCGGCCATGTCATTGAAAGTTGTGGCTAAGCGCCCTAGCGCATCATTAGTATCCACTGTCACACGCGCTGATAAATCATCTCGTCTGATTTTAACAGCTGTTTCTTCAAGGCGGCGCAAACGAAAAATTAAAGGCCTAACCAAGTAATAAGAAACCAAACCCATGATGACAACAGCGACAATACCGTAAACAATAAATAATTGTGAAGGCAATAAATTAGATAAACTCATAGGGCCCATTGCAAGATATTTTTCAGCAATAGGAATTTTTAATAACACACTCAAAGTTGAATGATTTCTACCGCTGTTACGAATTCTAACCACATCTTGATTATTATTTAAACTCTTAAACTCTTCCTGGCTTAAATTCAAATCATTATGAGGCATTATATTGATAGGAAAACCATAATAACTTTCTGCTTGTTTGATTAAAGCTTCCCATTGCGTTTTAGAATAAAACTCCAAGTCTTGTGCTATCAAACGCGCTGCTCCAACAATTTGCTTTTCAGAAAACTCTTTAAAACTCACTTTTAGTAATAGTTTTTCTCTTGTTGGCACAGCAACCCAAGCTTCTGTCTCAAAAGAAGTTGCTTTTCCTCGAATAATGACATGACCCTGTTTTAATTTTCTCAAGTCTGACTGTGATAACGCAGAACTGGTGTAAGATTGAATAGAAAAAGGTAAGGATAAAGTAGATTGGGCCTGATTATACCAGGCGATTCTTTCATCAAAACTTGTTCTAGCCATTCCATCAGCTAACATCAATAAGCTACCACGAATAATTGCTTCGTGAAAATGCTCATTAAATCGAGAGTTTTCTTGAGTGATGAGCATATATGAGATCACGCTGACAATCACCATTGATGCCAGCATGCCCCCATAAATTCTAATAAAAATGCTGTCCACTCACCAATATTCCTGTGACATAAATAACCATCCTTGTCACAAAGTGGAAACAAAAAATTAAGGGGTTATAATTCTCTCTATTCTTCCTAGTTTCCACTTTGCTTAGTGTCACTCAATAGCTTGAGTTAGCACATTTATGTGTTCAAAATGTCCTTCACAAACAAATAGCCTTTACTACGTACAGTTTTAATACGTTTAGGATTCATAGGATCATCGCCTACCTTAGGTCGAATACGAGAGACCCGTACATCTATAGAACGGTCCTGGCCATCGTATTCGATCCCTCTTAAACGCTCAAAAATTTCTTCTCTAGATAGAATCTTGCCCGCATTAGAAGCCAATAACCATAATAAATCATATTCAGCACTGGTCAAATCAACAGGCTCTCCATGTAAACGCACCTCACGTGCACCATTATCAATCATTAAATTGCCGAAATTGAGACGATCCTGTTTCTCATGATCACCCTGCTCTTCATCAATGCCTGTACTTTCATTACGACGCAACAAAGCACGAATACGTGCCAATAAAACTCTTGGTCTGACAGGCTTAGCGACATAATCATCAGCCCCCATCTCTAAGCCTAATACCTGATCAACATCATCCGTTCTTGCCGTTAGCATCAAAATGGGCTTATGATATTCCCCTCGTATCTCGCGACAAACTTCTAAACCATCGGCACCGGGTAACATTAAATCCAATACCACAAGATCTGGCCTTGCTTGTAAAATATAGGCGATTGCTTGTTTACCATCATTAATGACTTCAACAGCTAACCCATTATTTTCTAAGTAATCCTTGCTTAGAGTTGCCAGGCGTTCATCATCTTCAACAATTAAAATGCGAGGCTTCTCTTCCGCGCTTAGGTCTTCTTGAATTGCTTGTGCATTCAGGTCCATAACATCATCTCTCTACTGCATTATTTACCGTGAATCTTGTATTGATCACGGCTGTTTAGAGTGTACAGTTAACAACAACCCTGCCTATATATACATATTAGAATAGCTATATAACTGTTACAAAATAACCAACCCTCAACTATGACGAGAAAATATTCTCTATAAGGAGTGCTGATAATATTACCAAAACTTATTTTACAGTTCAATAATAAATCAAATATAAACCTTTGTTCTCGCCTGCTCTATGTGATTACAAACACAATATATAGTGGTTATCCTGTAACAAAGCCTTTTAAAGTCATCCCCAGGATACTCAAGCTTAACTCATATCTTTTCCACAGCTTATACACTTGAAAAAGCTAAGTTCATACTCTATATTGTGGTTTTCAGCCCTATAAGGCACTATATATTGATTTATTTCTGTTCAATATGAGGTTAAGAGCTTGGTAATATTGATAACTTGTTACTCTTTAAGCCAGGATATATTTCGTCACATAAAAGAACGGATTAATTTCAAGCACTATATATTGTGCTGGTTTTATAAACAGCATTTAAACTGGTATCGCAGGGTAAAACAAGCCTCTAGGAAGCAAGAGCAACTTAAGGAGTATTTATGCAAACACCAACAGTAACATTAAAGAGAAGCTCAATAGAGTCCACACAGGGGCAAATTACAAAAGAAGGTCCCAGTATCACTATAGAAACAACCGCTCCAGGCCAAATGCGAGTGATTAAACGTAATGGCTCTGTTGTTCCCTATGACGACAGCAAAATCTATGTTGCTATTATGAAAGCTTTTTTAGCTGTTGAGGGCCGTACCGCTGCAGCTTCTAATCGAGTCCATGACACGGCCACACAACTGACACAAACTGTTACTGACATTTTTAAACGCCGCCTATCTACAGGTGGCACACTCCATATAGAAGAAATTCAAGACCAAGTGGAGCTTGCTTTAATGCGTACCGGAGAGCAACAAACTGCACGCACTTACGTACTGTATCGTGAAGCCAGAGCTCAAATCAGATCTGAACAGCACTCTGAATTTGACTCAGGTGATTTAGAACATAATTCTAATGATAGCGACTCAATATCTAAAATCACTGTAATTGCAGAAAATGGCAATAAGGAAGCTCTGAACCTTAACAGAATCAAACAAGTCATTTTTGAGGCTTGCAGTACATTAGAAGATATTGAGCCCGACAAAATTTTGGATGAAACTCTTAAAAACTTATAT
Organism: Pseudomonadales bacterium; assembly: GCA_028281605.1. Lineage (GTDB taxonomy): Bacteria > Pseudomonadota > Gammaproteobacteria > Pseudomonadales > JANQJO01 > JANQJO01. Next base: position 5,957 of record JANQJO010000098.1, on the reverse strand, counting down.
GACGGTATATCTCAACAAGAGATCAATATGGCTATGATTATGTCAGCTCGCACATTAATAGAGCAAGAACCTAATTACATGTACGTGACATCAAGGCTATTACTCGATTCTTTACGTAGTGAAGCGCTGTCTTTTTTAAGTATTGCGACTCAATCCACCCAGACAGAAATGCAACATTACTACACAATTTATCTCAGCCCTTATATTAGAAAAGGTATTGAACTGGAGTTGTTGGATCCCAGACTGGCCGATTTTGATTTAGATATATTGGCGCAAGCCCTAGTCGCAGAAAGAGATTTACAATTTACCTACTTGGGATTACAAACCTTATACGATCGCTACTTTTTACATCACGAAAACACCCGTTTTGAATTACCACAAGTGTTTTTCATGCGGGTTGCCATGGGCCTTGCTCTGGATGAAGCAGATAAAAACACTAAAGCTATAGAGTTTTATCATCTACTCTCACGTTTTGATTACATGAGTTCAACCCCCACTTTATTCAATGCAGGTACCTTGCGACCACAGCTCTCATCCTGCTATTTAACAACAGTGTCTGACGATCTTTTTGGCATTTACAGCGCGATCCGAGACAATGCCATGCTATCAAAATGGGCCGGTGGTTTAGGTAATGATTGGACCCCGGTTAGAGCACTGGGAGCTCATATCAAAGGTACTAATGGTAAATCACAGGGTATCGTCCCTTTCTTAAAAGTCGCAAATGACACAGCTGTCGCTGTCAATCAAGGGGGTAAACGTAAAGGAGCCTTATGCGCCTACTTAGAAACCTGGCATCTAGACATAGAAGAGTTTCTGGAGCTACGGAAAAACACTGGAGACGATCGACGTAGAACCCATGACATGAATACGGCAAATTGGATTCCAGATCTATTCATGAAACGAGTGTTTGAAGAGCAAGACTGGACTTTATTCTCACCCGATGAAACCCCCGATTTACATGAGTTATACGGGCAAGCTTTTGAAGAACGTTATGTACAATACGAACAAATGGCTGCTCAAGGAAAGCTGAAACAACACAAAACAGTACAAGCTAAAGATATTTGGCGCAAAATGTTGTCAATGCTATTTGAAACAGGTCACCCTTGGATTACCTTTAAAGATGCCTGCAACCTCAGATCACCTCAACAACATGTGGGTACCATCCACTCTTCTAACTTATGCACAGAAATTACTTTAAATACTTCAGAAGATGAAATTGCTGTGTGTAACTTAGGCTCAGTTAATTTGGCCAGTCATTTATTACAACAACCTGATGGTACATTCAGTTTGGATCTAAAAAAACTAGAAAGCACCATTAACACAGCCATTCGCATGCTAGATAATGTTATTGATTTGAATTACTATGCAGTACCTCAAGCTAAAACCTCCAATTTACATCATCGACCTATTGGCCTAGGTATGATGGGTTTTCAAGATGCATTGTATCAACAATCTATTGCCTATGGTTCTGAAGCCGCTGTAGAATTTTCTGATCGTTCTATGGAAGCAATCAGTTATTTTGCAATTCAAGCCTCTAATCAGCTAGCTCAAGAGAAAGGTTCTTATAGTAGTTTCGAAGGCTCTTTATGGAGCAAAGGTATCTTGCCTATTGATTCCATTGATCTATTAACCCGTCATCGCAACCACCCTGCTGGTGAACATTACCTTGAAGTAGATAAAAGCCAAACTTTAGATTGGAACAGTTTAAGAGAAAAAATAAAAACCACTGGCATACGCAATTCAAATGTTATGGCCATTGCACCAACAGCAACTATTGCTAATATCATTGGTGTATCGCAATCTATAGAGCCTACTTACCAAAACCTCTACGTAAAATCTAACTTATCAGGCGAATTCACTGTTGTTAACCCCTATTTAGTCAAAGCCTTAAAAGCTTTAAATTTATGGGACAATGTTATGGTTAACGATTTAAAGTACTACGATGGTAGTGTTACCCAAATCAGCCGTATTCCTCAAGAAATCAAACAAATTTTTGCCAGTGCCTTTGAGGTTGAACCCAAATGGTTAGTAGAAGCAGCAAGTCGCCGACAAAAATGGATTGACCAAGCCCAAAGCTTGAATCTTTATATACGAGAACCAAACGGTAAAAAGTTAGACATTACCTATCGCATGGCCTGGTTAAGAGGGTTGAAAACAACTTATTATCTACGTGCTATGGGGGCAACGACAGCAGAGAAATCAACCCTGCACACAGGACAATTGAATGCTGTTAAAAAAAGCGAAGAACAAGCGCCCATAAAAGCATGTTTAATTGATGCCCCTGAATGTGAAGCTTGTCAATAAAAGTATACATGTTAATGTGTAATACGACTGAATAAGGAAAAACATTATGTTAAGCTGGGATGATTACGATCAAGACACACAAGCAACTGCAATCGACACTGTAAAACCTCGCGCTGTTAACAAGCAATTGGCTGCTTTACAGCAGGAATTGACACATATACACCAATCAATATCAGTTGAGAATAATGATGTTGGTAAAACAGAATCTAAAGAAAACACAAGTAAACCTTCATTTTCACAAGATTTGCATAAAAAAGCACAAGAGCATTTAGATCAACTCAACATTAACACAGGTTTGGAGGAACTAAAATTAGGCGGTAAACGTGTTCAAGTAGATGATAAAAAAATGATTAACTGTCGAGCGGATTTAAATCAATTAGTGCCTTTCAAATACGATTGGGCTTGGCAAAAGTACTTAGATGGTTGTGCAAACCATTGGATGCCACAAGAAATTAACATGACAGCTGATGTTGCCCTTTGGAAAAACCCAACAGCCTTATCCAATGACGAACGTATTATTGTTAAGCGCAGCCTAGGTTTTTTTGCCACCGCAGATTCTTTAGTTGCAAATAATTTAGTATTGGGGGTATACCGCTACATCACTAACCCTGAATGTCGTCAGTATTTATTACGCCAAGCATTTGAAGAAGCTATTCACACACATGCATATCAATATTGCATAGAGTCCTTAGGTATGGATGAAGGTGAAATTTTCAATATGTATCGTGAAGTGCCTTCTGTCGCTAAAAAAGCCGCTTGGGCATTACAGTATACCCAAAGCTTGGCAGATCCTAATTTTAAAACGGGCACTCCTGAGACAGACCAACAACTGTTACGTAATTTAATTGCATTTTACTGTGTCATGGAAGGTTTATTTTTTTACTGTGGTTTTACTCAAATTCTGTCTATGGGTCGCCGCAACAAAATGACAGGTACAGCAGAACAATTTCAGTACATTCTTCGAGATGAGTCAATGCATGTTAATTTTGGTATTGATGTAATTAATCAAATCAAATTGGAAAACCCGCACCTGTGGAGTGAAACCTTTCAAAATGAAGTCATACGCATGATTTTAGAAGGCACGCAACTCGAAATAGAATATGCCGAAGATACAATAAAGCATGGTGTTTTAGGCATGAATGCTAACATGATGAAAGAATATCTGCAGTTTATATCCAACCGACGCCTAGCTCAACTTGGTTTAGCCGAACAAAATCCTGGCGCACAAAATCCTTTCCCTTGGATGTCTGAAATGATAGATTTGAGAAAAGAAAAGAATTTTTTTGAAACCAGAGTGACGGAATACCAAGTTGGCGGTAGCCTTTCTTGGGATTAAAGTCTGTTATTTGTTATAAAAGAAAACAACGCCATAATAAAAATTAAATCTACCTTAAGTCCTCCCCCAAGGTCTAAACTTGGGGGGTCTTTTTGCTTCTGTCATTATGACTGAGAAAATCAAAATCTTCGTCCACATAGCGATACCCAGAATGATTCAATATTTATTTTGGAAGCCGTTGGCGGCAAGGATGCCGCCATCAAGCTTAGGGATATACTCAAAAGCGACAGGTTAGCACTAATATTTTGAATTTTACCCTAAACTTTAGGTAAGGCACAGGAAATAATCTACCCATTTTGAGCGGATGCATGTTTGAGCACAGCGAGTTCAGAAGCGAACACTGGTAAGGAGGTGTCCCAGAATAAAGTTTACAAGCTTCGCTCCTGAACTCGCTGTGCTCAAACATGCATCCGCTCACATTGTAAACTTTATTCTGGGACACCTCCTAAGTGCCCAAAGCAGTCAATGGTTTTACTACGCCCTATTGATTAGTAGCAGCTTGTTTTTATGGTCCCGTTAGAATAGAATCGCCACCAGTTTCATCAAACAAAAATTACACCTAAACTGCCTAAAATCAACCTAGCGACTACCGGTTATGTTGATCAAAGCAAATAAAATTAGAGGTCCATCATTATGTCTCTTACAATGCCAGTGGAATGCCGTGTACACCCTTTAGCCCGAGATCCAAATACTACAGTGGCACTTCCCAATGATCCAGTTCCCACTATAGTACCTAGAGATAGGAAAGCTTCAGGGGAGATGCGCAAACCAGGGCCTAGCTTATTCGGCCAAGTCGTAAATATTCGTAGTCAAGTCATTAGTACCAGTGCTCAATATGCTACCGCAACTCGAAATAGCATTACTATGTTTACAGGAGGACTAGCTGCCCTCAAAAAATCCCTCGTATCGTCTTTAAGCGATCCAGTTAAGGTCATGGATTTCCATCTAAGCTTAGCTGAGCAGCTTGCAGGGTACGCGATTAAAAGCATGGCAGAAGGTATACAACAATCCACAAGCAATTTAACACGGCTGATATTCGAAGGTGTCACAGCGCTACCTGAAAAAGTGATGATAACGTTGCCTTCAATGCTCATCAGAGCTGTATACGAGACCTACACACATTCAGAAGAAGGAACAGAATTACAAGACATGAGAAAAAGTATGCTTACTAAATACCTGAATAAATTGCCAACCATGATCATCGATAGCACAGAAAGCATAACAGTAATAATGGGGAAAACAATGACTACTGCTTTGAGGTTTTTGACTCTAGCACTCATACGTTCTATTAAAATTACGGGAGGTCAAGTAGCTTCTCTAGCAATAAATGGCTTACAAGCTACCACTGACAGTATTGCCAACAGTGAGCTGAGTTTGTTCGTACAAAAAGAATTATCATTACGAATGTCGCTATTGATGGAACAACTGTCAAAAGTGGCTAAAACCACCGGGGCTGTAATTCAGAGTATTACAGCGCCTCCAAACGAGAAAGAATTAACTGTTTATTCTCAAAGTAGAGGTCCCAAGCCTGAAGTAGCTTTAACACAAAACACAGTCACTCAGAGCACAAAAGATTGGGAAAGTTTAATCGAAAGTGGAAAGGCAATAAGCGGCATAACCACAGAAACAGAAACAACAGCGGACAATCTTGGCCCTGCTGAGGACCAAGAAGAAAAAGAAGGCCGAGAGCTCGAAGTAGTTAAGATGCAGCTTAGATATAAAAATAGTAATGCAGAGAAAAAAGCATCAGGGTCATTGGATGGATGTAACATATATAAGCCATGGCAAACTGGAAAAGTACCGGTCGACTATACTTTTTTGGCCTCAGTGTGAGTTAAAGGATTTCTTCTGATTATAACGGATTAAGGGGAGAGCCAACCCATTAAAATTTATCGGCTTTTTATGCAATAATTGGTTCGCCAAAAACAATTTGCATCAAGGACCGATAAATGATGAGTGGCTCTCAAAATCAAGATTATACCATTCCTGCTCGAAACAGTAGGGTTATTCGCTTACCTGTTGAGCAAAATGAATACAAAAAAATAGTGAATGATAGTATTTGTTTCAGAAACTGGCTTGATTGTGTTTATACACAACACCCCGAACTATTCCCAGAGAGTATGAGTTGTCCAATTCCGTCTGAAGCAAAACACTCCCACTTGCTCAGTAGCTTAGCATGAACTCTGAAAATCTGCATTTACACAATTTAAATTACATACTCGCTTAAAGCGCTGAACACAACTTTACCACACTCATCCACCGCTTTTGCACACGCCGCTGTGATAGGTTTGAGTGAAATTTAAATGAAATCAACAAC
>JANQJO010000085.1 GCA_028281605.1 Pseudomonadales bacterium | reverse complement strand
GCCCATGTGTAGGGTGTATTGGCCTTTTTCGTAGTTGATGGCTGAAGTGAGGTTGCTAAAAGTGAGGCATAGTAGGGCCAAGGGGATTAATAAAAATGGCGTTGGGTTTTTGTTTAACATGGTACTTCTTAAATGTTTGTTTAGGAAAAAATAGAAATCAGCTTTATTGCTTGGAGCTTATAAAGCTGATTTTAAGTTATTGATTGAGAATGGGCACAAAATAACTCGTTGACAGGTAAGCCACTGGTTTGACTAGTGTGACTGGAATGAGTGGTACCCGATTTGGAACCGCGCCGAAAAAAGCGTGCGGCTGATTTGGCGTTTGGTTTTTTTTGTTCGGATTTATCCATAAATTTGCAAATCGTTGGAAATATTTTCTATGTCTAAGTCTTGCTTAAGTGTGTTTAGATATGGTTGCATATTGAGGTAATAAGTGTCTAGTTGCTTAAAGATATTGCGGTTTAGAATTCGATATAAGATCCATTTTGCTTGTTTGGAGGCTTTTACTTTGTTTAAAATTGGGTTAATGGCGAGACTTGTATGGATAGGATTTTTCTGGTGAGTTATATAAGTTAAATTCCATTGATTTAAGCTTTGTTTGATGTTAAATCCAGTTTCAAGCAACATAATATTGTAGGCTGAAATTGAGCTGTCTAAAGCCGATTGCATTTGAATATGCAAATCTATTTCAGGCTCATTGGCTTGTAATAAGTATTCTAGTGATTGATTGGTAACTTTTTCTACGTATTTTTTTTCTGGTTGTATAATAGTTTGATTGTGATTATTTATGCTTTTTGCAAATCGTGTGAAAAAAGTGTGAGTGTACTGATTGAGCTTGCTGGCGATTTGAATCAGTTCTTCTTGTACTTTTGAATGTGTTGTCGAGAAATTTTTTATATCTTCTTTGCTGTTAGTGTATCCTGACAAGATTGCATCGTAGTAATTTACCGTGAAAACGCAGTTTTCATCACTTGAGGTGACGAAAACTGCATCGCTCATGGCTGTTTTTTTAAAAAAAGTTGGAAAATTTTTGTTGTTGATTAAAGGGAGTTGGTATCCATCATAAGGCTGTTCTTTATGATGTGATGCTTTAAGTGTAGAAGTCATGTTTTGTAAGTTATGTATGGTTGGTGAGTATAAATTAACTTTTGAGTTTGTAAGTATAAGAGAGTTTGATCAGTTTGTTTTTTTAAATTCAGTGTCTCAGTTGCAATTAATGTAAGAAATCTCTTGTTATAACAATAACCTGCTTGATATGTATTTTCTGTTCATGTAATTGGTAAGATTTTGTTAGTACTCTTATATGGCAATAGTGGTAAAAGCTAATTTGCCCTTGTTTAAGATTACAGAATTATCAATGTTGTTTTGTAGTGTTGAGTCATTGTAATGTGCTGTGTTTCTGAGTTACTATTTTGTAGAAAGTGTAGAGCATGTTGCTCATTTGTAAATATTGCACAGGGGTGCTGCCATGATTCTGCTAATGTTTTCGGTTTTAATGCTCGTGTTAGTACCTTATGATGCATTCAGTGATACGTTTCGTCTTGTTCCGATTAATGCTACCCCAGCGTATGGAGATGCTTGGACTTGTAATCCAGGTTTTCAAAAGGTAAATGGTCGTTGTCAGAAGGTTTTTTTGCCAAGAAATGCAGAGTTAATCAGTTATGCTTCTGGTTGGCGTTGTTTACCCGGTTATAAAAGAATAGGTAATCGTTGCGAATATTATCGAGTACCGACCAATGCTACCGTTAACCTTTGGAATTCGGGTTGGGATTGTGATTACGGTTACGTTAATAAGGATGGCTATTGTCAGAAAGTAAGGGTTCCTCGTAATGGAAAGCTAAACAGCAAGGGTACTGATTGGGTCTGTCAGGCCGGTTTTTATAGAAGTATCGGCAGGTGTTTGCCCGATAATAAACCCAGAAACACGCAATGGTCTTATATTGATCAGCAATGGGAGTGTCAAAGAGGTTTTTTTCGTTCTGGTAATCATTGCATACAAGCGCCTGTTCCTGTAAATGCCATGGCTGATCAGAATGAGCCTTTAGGGTATAAGTGTTTAAGGGGTTATCTTTGGGTGGCTGGTCAGTGTGTAGAGTTTGAGCTGCCTCGTAATGCACGTTTTTCTTTTGATGGTAAGAGCTGGGAGTGTAACCATGGATTTGAAAAAAAATTAGGTCGTTGTGTGCCTATTGTGGTACACACGTCTAAAATTTCAAATACTTTGATGACGCAGTCGGTGGCTTGTGGAAAGCGTGATATGAAGACTGTTTATGGTTTGTGCGCTGGTTTTTATGTGATCGGTGTGTTACAGGTTTGTTCAGATAATCCTTTTGTAAGAGGTGATGTTGTGTACGACAGTGGCGTTAAATCTACAGTCAAGGGGCGGTGGTCTAAGCAAGGTCATTTGCTTGCTAAGGATGCTTTAGGTAATCGTTGTGATTTGCAGGTTGATTAGCTCCTATAGAGAATTTCTGCTATACATTATATTGAGATCATGTAGTTATTGGGTTTAATGATACATACCGAATGGATGCCGGTGCCAGTGGTCAAATCGTATAAAATTCTTTTCTGTTTTTGGGGGGTCATTGGTCTGAGTGGTGCTTTTAATAGCACTCAGGTATGGTCGGTTGTATTAGACCCTTCTGCTGCTTTAGATGTGCGAGTGGTTGTAGACATTTCAGGGAGTATGCGAAAAAGCGACCCGGCCAATTTGCGTCGGCCTGCGATCAGAGTATTGTCTGATATGTTGCCTGATGGTACTCACGCTGGTGTTTGGACGTTTGGTAAGTATGTCAATATGTTGGTGCCGCTGGCTAAGGTAGACCAATCATGGCGCTTGAATGCTCAGTCTCAAATTCCCAAGATTAATTCGATAGCACTTTATACCAATCTTGTTGATGCCATTGACAAGGCCAGCTATGGGTGGCACAAAGCGGCTGGTGAGACTGAACGCAGTATGGTATTACTGACCGACGGTCATGTCGATGTCTCTAAGGATGCTAAAAAAAATGAAGCGGCAAGAGCTGATATTTTGCAGCGCGTATTACCAAAATTAAAAGCAGCCCAAGTGAAAATCCACAGCATTGCTATGTCTGAAGGTGTTGATGAGCCATTGCTTCAGACTTTATCTTTTAGTACTGATGGAACCTATCGGAAGGTAAACAATGCAGATGACTTGTTGCGGGTTTTTGTTGAGGTTTTTGATAGTACGGTCCGACCTCAGCAGGTGCCTTTAACAGATAATGCGTTTTTAATAGATGATAATGTGCAAGAATTTACTGTTCTTGCCTATCGAGCTGATGAGTCTGCTGCAACCATTTTGCTTGCTCCAAATGGGGATCGTTTTAGTGCTGCTAGTTACCCTAAGCAGGTACGCTGGTTTGTACATGAAAATCTTGATTTGCTGACTGTACAAAAGCCTGAACCTGGTCGTTGGTCTTTACAAGCCGATTTAGATCCGAGCAGTCGTGTGACGGTTGTCAGTAACTTAAATTTAAAAGTAGATAGTTTTCCCAATAATATTTTTCATGGAGAAAAACTTAAGATTTCTATTTTTCTTGAGGAAAAAGGGGAGGTGATTACCGATCCAAAATTTTTAGGCTTATTGGATATTAGCTTTGTGCAAGAGTATTTAAAGACAGACCAACAGTGGTCTGGAAAGTTAACTTCTTATACTGATGGTAAGGTAAGAACACCTAAAAATGGTTTGTATGGTGCTAAACTCAGCAGAACTTTGTTACCAGGAGAGCATCGTTTTAGTGTTTTGGTAGAGGGTAAAACATTTTCTAGAAAATTTCAGCATAAGCTATCTGTGTTAGAAAATGTAGTTGAAGTCACAATAAGTCCCAGTGAATCAATGCAATCTCAACAAGAATATGTTGTAGAAGTTAAACCAGTTAAAAGTCTTATAGATACCCGGGTTGAGCTTGTGGTAGAAGTGGTGGGGCCCAAACAGTCGACCCAGATTATGGATGTAGAGCTTCAGCAACAGCAGAAAAAGTGGCAAGCTTTATTTACTCCGTTTGAAGGACCAGGGCTTTATACGTTTACGATCGCCGTTTCTGGGCAAAGTTTATCGGGTAAAACCATTGATTTTCAGCAGGGTCCGATAGAGCTTCAAGTTGATGCGTTAGAGCCAGAGCTTGAGCAGGGGGCATTTGCTAATGAAGAGGAGATTACGGAGAAAGCATCTTTGGCTGAGAGCTTGGATGAGTATCAAGACGAAAGTACAGAGCAAGAAATGGAAGAAGAAGGCTATGATGATGAAGAGAGCAGTGAGGATGAGGCGGAAGAAGTAGCGCAAGAAGAAGACGAGTCTGTAGAATTTGATGAAACAGCAGAGAGCACTCAAACAGGTGAGGGTTATCAAAGTCTTGCAGTGATTGGGGGATTTATATTATTGAATACGACTTTGTTGGCGTTAGGCTTTTTCTTTTATAAAAAAATGAATCGAAAAATCAACGCTGAGAATAAAACAGAAGATAAAAAAATTGATAAACTTTTGTCAGATATTGATGAAGAGGGTGGCATTGGCACTGATGGTTTGGGTGATGCAGAAGTTCAAGATGCAGAGCCAGCAGATATCGCTGATGCAATCTCTGAGGACTTGGCTCAGCTGGATTTATCGAAAGAATAGCTATTCAATATCTTGAGCAATTTAAATTGTATCTCAAAAAAAGCACTCTATTATTGACTTTTAGGGATTTGCATAGCAATGCAGTGAAGACTGCCATATTGTTTGATTAGAGCTCTACTGTCAATACCTACGATGCTGTGATCGGGAAAGCAGCTTTGTAAAGTTGTCAAGGCTTGTTTGTCTGTAGAGACCTGATAGGTTGGCACGAGCACTTTTTCATTAATGATTAAAAAGTTTGCATAATTGGCTGGTAGGCGTCGACCGTTTTCATCTGTTACTGGATCAGGCCAAGGCAGTGGCACTAGGGTGAGTTTAGGATTTGTAGTGATGCTTAATGTAATCAGCTGCTTCTCCAGGGCTTTTAGACTGGTGTAGGCTGAATAATTGGGCTCATCACAACTTTGATAGCAAACATTCGTTGGGGAACAGAAACGGGCTAAGGTGTCGATGTGGCCATCGGTATCATCTCCTTCGAGCTGGCCTTGAGTGACCCATAGCACTTGTTTAATGCCTAAAGTTGTGAGAAAGTGTCGTTCCCAGTTTTGTTTGTTTAAATCTTGATTGCGGTTTTTATGTAATAAGCACTGACTTTGAGTGAGTAGCAATCCAGCGCCATTATGCTCTAAATTGCCGCACTCTGCGACTCTATTGAGTTTCTGTAAGGTAGGTGTTTGTGAAAACAATGGATTAAAGTCTCCGTTTTTATGTAAGGTTTCGATTAAGTTTTGGTCTTTCGCATAGGGATATTTCTTTCCCCAACCGTTAAAACGATAAAGCAGAAGTTGGGGTTGAAGGTTATGAAACAGTGTTAAGGGTCCAGTATCTCTAAGCCAGGTATCATTATAGGTTGCAATGATGCAGTAGAGATTGTCCAGTGATTTGGTTTTTTTGAGTGCGGTTTTGATTTGAGTAATGGCAGTTGTATCAGGCACTATTAGTATAACAGGCTCTGATGTCAGTATTTCTGCCATGACGTTGAGATAAGTGGTTTGAGCTTGTTTAAGATTGTTGTTTTTATACCAATCTGTACCTTTGTGAGGCCATGCCAGTAGAATACAAGCTTGTGGTGCCCACTCGGCAGGCCAGATTGTTTTTGCAGCCAAGAGCTATTGTTCCCTTATTTTAGATTAAAATCGCAGTGTACAAACTTTGCTAATAATATACAATGTGCTAAATCGCGTTTTGCCAGTGCAGACTGGGTGTACCTATGAATAATCATAAGAGGATTACGGTATTTTGCCATTAAAATCTGAGCGATCTTTTCAGCAAGCTGTACAACAAAAAGAGGGGGGGCAAAGCCTGCTGGAGCGGTTGCGTCAAGCGACTACAGGGGTCCATATGAATTTACACTCGCACCCTTTGCTGGAACCTTTATTGTCGTCTAATTTGAGTCTTGAAAAATATAGGCAAACATTACAGGCATTTTATGGATTTTATAAGTTGTTTGAAACACAGGTGCGTCCCTATAGGAAGGTGTTTCGTTCACAGTGGTTAGAGGAAGATTTAATTTATCTTAAAGGGCAAGTGGGAGCGGTGCAATCTCATCCATTGCCTGAGATCAAAAGCTTTCCGGCCTTGCTTGGATATTGGTATGTGGTTGAGGGTGCCAGCCTTGGCAGTCGGTTTATTTATCGAAATATTGAAGCACACTTAAGTTTGAGTGCGCATCAGGGTGCTCGTTTTTTTTATGCTTATGGAAAAGAGACTGGTTTGAATTGGCAGAATTTCAAGTGTTTTTTGTGTGAGCAAACGTTGAATCTGCAACAAACAGATGAAGCTATATCAGCAGCTGTAGATACTTTTGTTTCTATGGAACAAATACTTTGGGGATATTACCGGGGGTTTTATAGTGAGCAATCAAAGTAATGAGAGAACGGTTAAGGTCCATTGTGCTGATGAACCGATCCATATTCCAGGCTCGATCCAGCCTCATGGGGTGCTGCTGGCATTATCTGGTGCAGGGGTTATTCAGCAGGTTAGTGATAATACGTTGGCTGTTTTGGCTAAGTGCCCACATGATTTGTTGGGTCGAGAATTGAGTGAAGTTTTATCAGACTCAGCCAGTATGACCGTAAAACGACTTGTTGATCAATGTCAATTGGAGGGTAATGCTCAAAGTGCAACGATAGATAGGCTAGTAGATGAAAAGAAACAGGCTTTTGATGTGATTGTGCATAAATCGGGGGTGTTTGTGGTGGTGGAGTTAGAGCCTGTTTGTAGAGAAGCTCAGGATCTGTCTTTACAGGTTCTGCAAGCACAAGTGGGCTATTTTACGGTGCGTTTGCAGCAGGCTAGCACTACAGATGAACAGTCACAAATAGTAGCAGAAGAAATTCGTAAATTGACTGGCTTTGGGCGAGTAAAGGTTTATCAGTTTGATGAGCAATGGAATGGTTGCGTTGTTGCAGAAAGTAAAAGTGAGAGTATGGTATCGTACTTAGGGCAACACTTTCCTGCTGGTGATATCCCTGAACAAGCACGGTTGTTGTATACAAAAAATCCTGTTCGCTTGATTGCTGATGCTGCTTATCAGCCGGCAGAGTTGTTGCTTGCAGAGCCGCAATTTGGGCCGCTTGACATGACTTTTTCGGTTTTGCGTAGCGTTTCTCCTGTACATTTACAGTATCTGGCTAATATGGAAGTGGCAAGTTCAATGTCTATTTCGATTTTGCAGTCAGGTAAGTCGGGGAAGTCAGGTAAGTTGTGGGGTTTGATTTGCTGTCATGATGATAAGCCCAAATACGTACCTTATCCTATTCGGGTGATGGTGCAATTGATGGGGAAAATTGTAGCATTGCAGTTATCTGTGTTACACAATGCCCAAAAGCTTAAGTATAAAGAACAGGTACAAAGTAAGCTTTCTAAAGTGACGTCCAAATTGCGTAATCCACTGGTGCAACATACGATTAATGAGTTGTTGGGTGATATGATGGAACTGGTGAATGCGAGTGGTACTATGCTAAAGCTCGGGAATAGATTGTATAGTTGTGGTAATGTGCCTGATCATAAATGTATACAATCAATTTTAGCTTGGCTTGAGCAAAAAAAAGAGCTTGGTATTTTTTGTACGAATGAGTTGAGTGCTTGTTTGGCACTTGATAAAGTGAGTGTGGCCATTGCCAGTGGATTAATGGCGTCGTGTTTCGGGATGAATCAAAACAGTTGTATTTTATTTTTTAGACCAGAATTAGTACAAAAATTAAAATGGGCAGGTAATCCAAGGCTTGAGGAGATGGGTGGAGGTGCTGATCAATACGCCAATTTTGCCCAAGTTTTAACGCCTCGTAAATCTTTTATGCTGTGGGAAGAAACGGTTAGAGCCAAGTCACAGCCTTGGCAAGCTGTAGAAATTGAGGCTCTACAATATTTAGCGGATGCTATCTATACCTATCAAATGGATAAAGAACTAAAACGTTCAAATGAGGAATTGGAGCAATTTGCGTATGTCGCCTCGCATGACTTACAAGAACCACTACGAGTGGTCAGTGGTTTTATAAAATTGCTGAAAGAAAATTATGCTCATCAGTTAGACGAGCAAGCAATCAAGTACATTGATTATGCTGATAGTGGTGCATGCCGTATGCAGAAGTTAGTGATTGAGCTTTTGGAATATGCCAGTATTCACAAGGGGGTAGTAAAATATGAGTATTTGGATATGACCGAAATGCTTGAATTGATTAAAGAAAATTTAAGTGATCAAATCCAAGGTTCGAATGCTCAATTCACTTATAATGATTTGCCAATTGTGTATGCTAATCGAGTTCTTTTTTTACAACTTTTACAAAATTTGGTGAGTAATGCGCTTAAATATCAAAGCTCGGGTACACAGCCTTGTATACAGATAAGTGTTGTAGAAAAAGAGTGTTATTTGTATGTGTCGATTAAAGATAACGGTATCGGTATGAGAGAGGCCGATTTGCAGAAGATTTTTGAGCCTTTTAAGCGTCTACACGGTCGGAGTCAATATTCTGGTACGGGTATGGGGCTTGCTATTTGTCGAAAAATTGTAGAGGGCTTTGGTGGAAAGCTTTGGGTTGAATCTGAGTTGAGTATAGGCAGTATATTCAACTTTTCTTTACCCATACTCAGTCAGTTTTCGGCTTCAACAAGGTCAAAAAAGAAAACTCTTGCGTGCTCTGTAGAAGAAGAGCCGTATCTTGAATAAACGTTTACTTTCGACTGTGTTGTTGATGGTGCATAACAGTATGAATAACATGCTCATATTCGAAATAAACCGTATAATCTTTATAGACCCACTTGGAGATAGGGGGTATGCCAACGGCATCATGTTTTTGGATGGGGTTGCCGTACTGACCTAATACTGTGTTAACATGGGTGCCTTTTTCAGGACGATTGATGTTTTGATAAGTGTTTTGTTGATCACCAATGTAAACTTTTTCTGCAGTAGCTGGGTTCATACTGAGAAATAATAGGCTAATAGTAGCAAAAAGTGTTTGAGTGATAGGCATTACAGTATCCTCTTAAAGCAAATGGTAGAACGTTCTGTTATTTTTTAGCTGCTTTTTATATGTAAAAAGCATAACAGTTCCGTACCCTTCAAGTATTAGTATGACACGAATTGAGAGATAGTGGCGGTTACCCTAATATTAAAGTTTAAGGTAAAGTTGTCAATGGTATGGGTCGTTGCTGTGCTGTTATTTTTTGTCTTGAATGTAAAGTGTTTAGGTACAACTGAAGATCGACCTTCTTTGTTATTGGGAAGTGGTCAAAAATGAGAATATCCATTTCCTGTAATGCTTCTGGTTTGGTGCACTTAAAAAGATAACGACTGCTAAAGTGTTTATCTTGTTGGGTTGAAGTGTCTGTTCCTTTATGAGCCATACCTTGATTGAGTGTTAGTAACAAACCCGATTGTATGCTGAAAGTATGGGCATGGCAGTCAGCTTGAGTATTAAATATCCATAAGATATGAGGTTGTTCTAGTAGGTTGAGAGCAGCTTGTAAGCGAGTTTGTTCGGCGGCTGTTTGAGGATGGTGCTCAAAACCTAGTAAATTCCAGTGGTGTGTGGTGTATTCGAGGGTGAGGGTGTCTGCTACTTGTTTAACGATAATGCGGGCTTCTCCTTTGGAGAGGTTGGATGCAAGGATATTATTTTGCAATCCTTTTGCAAAGTGTGCTAGAGCCACTGGGTGAGAGAGAACGCTGCTGAAAAAAAACAGTGTTGCGTAGGTGGTTGTAAGGAAAGTATGAGCCATTATAGTTTTATATCTTTATAATCATGAATGGGTAATACATAGTATGGGTGATCATATGCGATAAAGCTATTTGTTGATCCCGTTTTGGCCAGTTTATTGACTGTGGTCAAGTCGTGATTGAATACCTAAGCTCAGGGCTTCCTAGTACTTTTTGAGTAATATGGGTTTAAATTGCTTGCCTTCGATGCTTTTATACCTAAATTGATCGAAATTGACCGTTTTCAAGCATTTTTTATCCAATTTTGTTGATCAAAAAGTATTAGGAAACCCTGTACCTAAGTTTTCCTAGATTTGGAACCGCGCCCATTGTTTCGTACACGTTCCTTAGGCAGAGTATTGGCAGAGTATTGGAAAGTGCTCATCGTATGCTTTATAGGCCATCCCCGTCGATGAAGTCACCTAGACCACCTAAAATGGACCCTTCACCTCGTGTGTTACCACCAGCCTGTGGAGCATAAGCAATGATGCGACCTGCCAAGCGTGAGATGGGCATAGATTGTATCCATACTTTACCAGGACCTTTTAAAGTGGAAAAGAAAAGCCCTTCACCACCAAAGATGGCAGATTTCAACTTGCCAACGTATTCAATGTCGAAATTGACGCTGGGTTGGAAACCTACAACACAGCCGGTATCGACTCTTAGCAATTCGCCAGGTGCCAGGGTGCGTTCGGCCAAAGTGCCGCCAGAATGGACAAAGGCCATACCATCACCCTGTAAACGTTGCATGATGAAACCCTCTCCACCGAACAAGGCTGTGCCTATTTTGCGCTGAAAAGCAATACCGAGAGAAACACCTCTGGCTGCACACAGAAAGGCATCCTTTTGGCAGATAAATTCGCCGTCCATTTTGGATAAGTCGATGGGAATAATTTGACCAGGGTGAGGCGCAGCAAAAGCCACTCGTAATTTACCTTTGCCTTCGTTGTGAAAAATAGTGGTAAACAATGATTCTCCTGTTATCAGCCGCTTGCCGGCACCGAGCAACTTACCAAAGAGACCTTCTTGCTGTGGGGACTGAGATCCATCACCAAAAGTGGTATCCATTTCAATACCATCTTCCATCATCATCATGGCTCCAGCTTCACCAATGGCGGCTTCTCCAGGGTCCAGTTCGATTTCAACGTATTGCATATCATCACCGAAAATTTCATAGTCGATAACATCCATAGCCATAGTGCTTTACCTCCGGATACATCAAGTGTTAAAAAGTCAAAATTTTAATACAGTTTTTGTTTCAATGAAAAGTCAAATTATAGTGCTGTGCTAGTGTTTCTTCCGGAACAATATTACTGTGTAAATGCAATTTTCATCACCTAGGGTGACGAAAATTGTATCGCTCATGGCTGTTTTCTGTGACAGTGTTAGTTCTCGAATTTTTGCCAGATAACATGAAGTTTATCGCTTATTTTTAACTTAGACTCTCAGCAATCCACTCACCAATATTACGTTCTTTTTGATTAAATTCCACTCCCAACATAACAATCTGCTTACCTTGATCTTGATATTTTTGAGTATAGTGTTTGTCTTTGATTTGCTGCAATGCCTCTTCTTTGCTACCTTGTAATTTGAATTCCAACACATAGATTATCTTGTCGGTTTGTACAACACAGTCGATTCGCCCTTTATTAGTACTGACTTCAACCTCAATCATAAATCCCAATAATTTAAAAACAGCGAAAAAAATAGATTGATAATATTTTTCTTGATCTATTGTAATATCGTAGGGCAGGTTGGCAAAGAAGAGTGTTAGGGTAGTGAAAACTTGATCAAGCTGTTTATTTTTGAACGCTATCGCCAGCTCCTCAATATAAATTGGGCCAATGCCTTTTTCTATAAAAGCGTATTGCTCAACAATTGATTTGTAAAAAGACTCACGTACTTCTTTGTTAGGGAAATCAAGCCCATATAAAGTCCCTGTCCAAGACTTTATGGTTAAGTAACCTGCTTGAACAAGTAAAGCTTGTATACTGGTATTTTCAGGTTCGCTGGAATTGAGCCCTTCTGGTGCAAGGCGTAAGTTATCTAGCTGTGACAGTGAATATTTCTTGGCTTTCAAACGCTCAATTAAAAATGTAGGAGTAGCGCTTTGGAACCAATAGTTTTGGAACTTTTCTTTTTTAAATAAAGAGAGTATTGAAAACGGGTTATAAACACCTTCACAATTTTCTGAAAAGGTGTAACCATTATACCATTGTTCGATTTGTTTATAGGTGGCTTCTGGGCTGATGCCTATTTTCAGTGAGAGTTTATCTACAGCGATATTAAAGTAATGAGTTAGCTCTTGTTTAGTATATCCACATAGGGTTGCATAAGTGCTGTCCATGCTGATATCGTCCAGGTTATTCATGCCTGAAAAAACACTGACTTTTGAAAATTTGGAAACTCCAGTAATGAATACAAAACGTAGGTATTGATCCAGTGACTTTATCACAGCATAAAAGGTGCTCATGACATTTTTTACATCAGTTAGCTCTGCAGTTTCTAAAACATTAAGGATGGGTTTGTCATATTCATCAATTAATAAAGCCACCGTTTTACCGCTTTGTTTGTAAAGCCGTGTGATCAGTTCTTTAAACTGTCGTTCAAAGCGTGTACTTGTGATGTTAATGTGTTGATCTTCAGCAACTTCGAGGATCTGTTCAGAAACGAAATTGCGAAAACCATCGGCATCAACAATCTCGGCTTGGGTGAACTCCAGCTTGATGGTTGGGTGTTGTTCAAAGGCATAATCCGTTGTGGTGCTTATACTTAAGTGTTCAAATAGTTGTTTTTTCCCTTGAAATAGTGTTTCGAAAGTGGAAACCAACAGTGATTTACCAAAACGTCTGGGGCGAGACAAAAAGTACCATTTGCCTTGTGTAATCAGCTGGTGTATCAGCGCGGTTTTGTCGATATAGACATAGTTCTCTGTAATGATTTCAGAGAATGTTTGAATACCTATTGGATATTTCATGCTTAACCCTGCTTCAGGATAATGATTTTTTGGCCTTATTCATCGTTTCAGCCACGTTGGTCATCATGTAAGCGACTCGTGGCCCGGATGGCCGCGTAAAGGCTATGGATAGCCTGTTTGGAGCTGAAATGATGACCAACGTGGCTGAAACGATGAATAGGGCCGATTCTTTAGCTGTGTTTGAGTATATCATTGATTTTTCTGTATTTTTCTTAATAAATCATTAACTTAGATCGACTCTGTAAAATTTAGATGCATTTTCACTCATGACCTTTTTGACCCCTTGAGTGTCAAGCGCCTCAAAGATCAGTGAAAAATCTGAGTCTTGATAAGGTATTGGTGCTCTAGTAGAAGGTAGGTCAGTGCCAAACATTAGAGCATCAGGGTTGACATCGTAAATTTGTTTGACAGCAGAAAGAACATCAAAATTTACTCGACTGAAGCCCGATGCTTTGACATGAACTCCTTTGCTGACTAACCGTAATAATTGTGGGAAACCTTCTTTACTGAGTCCAAGGTGATCAATACTGACCTTTGGTAAGGTTTCCACCATGTCTCCAATTTGTGTTAAACGTTGAGCATCTACATACAATTCAGTATGCCAATCAGCAAGCTCATAAATCCGTGAAGCTAACTCAGGAAGAAATTTGATTTGTTCAGATCCTCCCCGATACAGATTAAACCTAACTGCTCTGACCCCAATTGATTTAAGTTCCAAAATTTCTTGGTCTGATACAGAGTTTGGCAGCTGAGTGACTCCCACAAAAGATGATCCTAATCTTTTTAATGCACTGATCAAATAAGATTGGTCAAATGCTTGGAAAGAACCTGATACCACAGCGCCACCGCATATTTTATAATGGTTGGTTCTTTTTTTATAATCATCCACAGTAAAAGGGTTAGGGATATAACCCTTATTTGCAACGAGTGGAAATTTTGGGTCAATAATGTGTAAGTGTGAATCAAACAGAGGTATTTGGTTTTTATCTATCATCAATTTTTGTGCTTGACGGTTACTCGGGTTTAATAATTTCTATTGTATTTTTGTTGGCCATGAGCACTTTATCTGCACGACGTTGAGCAAATAAACCGACTGTGACCACCCCTGTAATGTTGTTAATGTTGGATTCCAATGCTAAGGGTTCTGCAATGTTAAGGTCGTATATATCTAAAATAATATTGCCGTTGTCTGTTGTGAAACCTTCTCTGTAGCTTGGGTTACCCCTTAATTTAACCAAAGCTCTGGCAACTGAACTTCTGGCCATAGGGATGACTTCAACAGGCAGTGGAAATTTTCCTAAAACAGAGACACGTTTGCTGTGATCAGCAATGCAAATAAACTCTTTAGCGCAGGCCGCAATGATTTTTTCTCGTGTTAGAGCACCACCACCTCCCTTTATTAAGTTTAAATGGGGATCAAATTCGTCGGCCCCGTCTACGTAAAAAGGCAGCTCCGGAGCGGTGTTTAAGTCGATTACAGGGATGCCTTGTTGCTTTAATAAGCGCTCAGTTTCGATTGAGCTAGCGACGGCAGCAGCTAAACGAGACTTACAGTGGCTTAAGTACTCAATAAAATAAGCTACGGTAGATCCTGAGCCCACGCCAATGACGGTATTGCTGTCGAGCCATGGGTTAATGGCGTCAATGGCCGCTTTGGCCGCACATTGCTTTTCGCTTTCTTTCGACATGTGTATACTATCCTATCATTTATTGAGCCTTAATCTAGATAATGCGAGAGCTTATGGCAGTTAATACGAGGGTATTATTGATGAAAGCGCCTTTTTTGACAACCTTCAATAGAGAAACACCTTAAGTAGGTTAGAACAGTGTTTGAGCAATACATTCATAAAATCTTATCGGCTCGTGTCTATGATGTTGCTATAGAGTCACCCTTGGAGGTGGCTAATTATTTGTCTTGCCATTTGAAGAACCGTATTTTGCTTAAACGTGAAGATTTACAGCCGGTTTTTTCCTTTAAGTGTCGTGGTGCTTATAACAAGATTGCTCATTTGGTTGATGAAGAGCAGGTGCAAGCAGTGATTACGGCTTCGGCAGGAAACCATGCGCAAGGCGTTGCCTTAGCTGCGCAAAGACTGGGAATTGAAGCGACTATTGTGATGCCTTCTACCACGCCTTCGATTAAGGTGAAGTCTGTGAAAAATTTAGGAGCAAAAGTTGTTTTGTACGGTGATACCTTTGATGAAGCCTTCGCCCACTCGCAGCGTTTGTCGGATCAATTGGGGGTCGCTTATGTGCATCCTTATGATGATCCAGAGGTCATTGCCGGTCAGGGGACAATAGGGATGGAGTTACTGAGGCAATGCCAGAACCAACCAAAGGCTATTTTCGTACCTGTGGGTGGGGGGGGCTTGATTGCAGGGGTCACTGCCTATGTTAAATATTTGTGTCCTTCTATTCAAGTGATTGGTGTGGAGGCGGAAGATTCAGCTTGTTTAAAAGCGGCATTGGAAGCTGGAGAACGTGTAGTGTTGCCAGAAGTGGGTTTGTTTGCCGATGGTGTTGCTGTTGCGCAAATTGGTTATCATACTTTTGAGGTGGTCAAGGATGCTGTTGATAAAGTTGTGACGGTCACGACTGATGAAATTTGTGCAGCTATTAAAGATATTTTTCAAGATACACGTTCGATTTCTGAGCCTGCAGGTGCACTGGCTGTAGCGGGTATGAAGAAATACATAGAACACACACGTATGCAGGCACAAACTTGCATTGCGATCGTCAGTGGCGCCAATATCAATTTTGATCGGTTGCGTAATATTTCTGAGCGTACTGAGTTAGGAGAGCGCAGAGAAGCGATTTTTGCGGCAGCTATAACAGAAAAACCCGGTAGTTTTCTGAATTTTTGTAAAGCTTTGGGGCGTTTGAGTATCACAGAATTTAATTATCGTTATGCAAACTCAGCCAAAGCGCAAGTGTATGTAGGGGTTGCGATGGAGGATGCTCAGCAAGACTTGCAACCTTTATTGGAAAAGCTTAAGCAACAGGGCTTTGAGACTTTGAATATGACAGATAATGAAACGGCTAAGTTGCACATTCGACATATGGTAGGGGGTAAGGCGCCTCAAGTTAAGCAAGAGTTGTTGTTTCGTTTTGAGTTTCCAGAGAGGCCTGGTGCTTTATTGCGTTTTTTAACGCGTTTGGGTCAAAAATGGAACATTACTTTATTTCATTACCGTAACCATGGGGCTGCCTATGGACGTGTTTTGGTTGGGTTGGAAGTGTCTGATGATGTCAGTGATAAAGAAGCATTGTCTTTGGCTTTGAATAAACTGGGCTATCGTTTTTGGGAAGAAACTCATAATGATGCTTATCGGTTATTTTTGAGTAATGTCACTTGAAGTGTGATTTGAAAAAACATAAATTTTGACTACAAGGGCTTTCAATCAGCAAAATACCCACATAATAGCAAAAAATGGTAAACTATACCCTCGCAACCCAAAAGAGCGATTAAAAAACAAACAATACTGCAGGAACATATATGCCAAAAACAGTTTTTTGCCAAAAATATCAAAAGTCCTTGCCAGGCCTAGAGCACCCCCCTTTCCCAGGCCCTGAAGGACAAACTATTTTTACAACAATTTCACAGCAAGCATGGCAAGAATGGCTAAAAATGCAAACTATGCTCATCAACGAAAGAAATTTACAATTGATTGACCCGAACGCTCAAACTTATTTAAAAAAACAACGTACAAAATTTTTTAATAATGAAGTCATGGATCACATAGAAGGATATACACCACCCTAATGAACTAAGGAACGAGCACGAAATACTGTAATCACTTTCAATCACTTTCACCCTAACAAAGAGACTTTTCGATGTTGCATCGACCGATACACCTACTTAGCCGCTTAATTCTCATGTCTTGTATAGCATGCCAACTCAGTTGTGGTCAAAAAGGTCCGTTGTATCATCCCCCTACTTCGATAGCATCTCTAGAGCCTACAAATACAAAAACAAACGACACTGAAAAAAAAACTGCAAACCTGCAAGAATAGGATGATTTTTATGCAGCATGCAGCGGCTCTTATTACTTTTTACTGGTTTTTAACATGACATATTTTCAATATCAGAATAAAGAACTGTATGCCGAGCAAGTCCCTCTGCAGACCCTTGCAGAGCAATTTGGCACACCTTGCTATGTTTATTCAAAAGCCGCATTGACTGATGCCTACCAAACTTTTTCCAAAGCTTTTAAAGAGACTGCTCACCAAATTTGTTATGCCGTCAAAGCCAACTCCAACATCGCTGTTTTACAATTACTAGCCCAACTAGGAGCCGGATTCGATGTTGTATCTGAAGGTGAACTCAAAAGAGTCCTAAAAGCAGGAGGCGACCCGACAAAAGTAGTCTTTTCTGGCATTGGTAAAACTGAATCCGAAATCAACTTTGGGCTAAGCTCTCATGTTGGCTGTTTTAATATTGAATCTGAGGCTGAACTGATACGCATAGCTCACATTGCCACAACACGCCAACACATTGCACCTATTTCGTTTCGTGTCAATCCAGATGTAAATCCTAAGACACATCCCTATATTGCTACTGGTCTCAAAGAAAACAAGTTTGGTATTCCTATCACACAAGCGATAGACCTTTACAAACAGGCGCATCAACACCCTTATTTACATATCAAAGGCATTGCTTGCCACATTGGCTCACAATTACTTGAGCTTAAACCTATCGAAGCGGCTATCTCACATTTGCTTGAGCTACATGATCAATTAAACACTCTGAATATCCCTATCGACCACATAGACGTAGGTGGTGGCCTGGGAGTACGCTATCGTGATGAACATCCCCCGTCCATTGAAGCTTATGTCGAAACCCTTATCTCACTACTGAAACAGCGCCAACTCTGCATTTGTCTTGAACCAGGACGCGCCATTGCTGCAAACGCAGGCTTACTACTGACACGTGCAGATTACCTAAAACCAACATCAGATAAAAACTTCTTAATCATAGATGCCGCAATGAATGATTTGATTCGGCCCAGCTTATACCAAGCTTGGCAGCCTATCCTGCCCTGTAAAGAGCCACAGACACAAGCTTCTCAAGAGTGGGATATCGTAGGCCCAGTTTGCGAAACAGGTGATTTTCTTGGAAAAGCTCGCTCTTTAAACGTAAAACAAGGAGACTTGCTTGCAATCATGTCAGCAGGTGCTTACGGTTTTACAATGAGCTCAAACTACAATTCTCGCAACAGAGCTGCAGAAGTTATGGTTGATCAAGACAAAACATACTTAATTCGAGCACGAGAGTCCTTCGACGACCAAATCAGGCTCGAAACTTTACTGCCTGAACAGGCCATAATTTAAAAAATTTGGATTTATGATGCCAACGATACAATTTACAAAAATGCACGGTCTCGGTAACGATTTTGTTGTCATCGATACCTTAAGGCAAACTTGCCATATCACACCAGAATTGATTCGCAGCTGGTCCAACCGCCATTTAGGTATTGGCTTCGATCAACTGTTATTATTAAGCCCACCCACCCACAAAAATATGGACGCGACTTATCAAATTTTTAATGCGGACGGTTCAGAAGTGGGCCAATGTGGCAATGGCGCTCGGTGTGCAGGTCGCTATTTGGTAGACAAGGGCCTTATGCCTGAAGGTACCATTAAACTTCAAACTCACTCTACTCACTTACACGTTATTGTCAAACCAAATAACCCACTTGTGAGCGTCACCATGGAGTGTCCACAGTTTTCTCCAAAAGCGTTACCTTTTATCCCGGAATCAAAACCCAATAAAGAAGGCCTATATCAATTAAATGTGCTAGGACAGACAGTAAAATTTGGTATCGTCTCTATCGGTAATCCACATATTGTTATATTCGTATCGGATGTTGAGCAGGTTGATACAACCAATTTAGGCGCAGCCCTGGAGAACCACCCTGCCTTTCCTCAAAAAGTCAATGTCGGCTTTGCTGAAATACAGACCCAAGAAATCATAAAGCTGCGCGTTTTTGAACGTGGTGTGGGAGAAACCTTAGCTTGTGGTAGTGGTGCCTGTGCAGCAGCTGCGGTTGCCTTTCAACTCAATAAAACTAACAAACAGGTTCAGGTCGATTTAAAAGGCGGTAAAGTTGGGGTACACTGGCCGGGGAAAGGTCACACATTATCCATGCAAGGGCCCACAAACGCCGTATTTGAAGGTCAAATTACCGTTCTCTCCTAAGGAAGTGTAAATAAACTGGACATCTGGTGCCGATCATTATCATATTTAAATTGGCCTACTGCCATAATTCGACGAAGGCTTTTTAGGAGGATCTGCAGTGATATGCGTTCCTACTCTTTGCACACTCCCACCTTTTTTTAGAAACAACTCAATATCTTCTTGCAACTGCCTTCTAATAGTTTGCTTAGATGAAATTGACCTATCAGAGCCATCATCAATATGCTTAACCGCTTTAGGTTCCGAATTTGAGTACTCATTGTTGTATTCTTCGATTTCTTCTGACATCGCTTTTTCTCCAAAAACATCACAAAAGGTATCAATTATATATAGCTAACGGAGTTCAATTTTCTAGTAGAAAAATGTAAATTTTGGATGGCTTTTTTTTCTAATGTTCGGAAAAATCATAAGGGAATGTTCTATATACATCTATCAAGTTATTGAAGAACAAAATCTTATGACAAAAGAAACAGTAAAAGACCCTTTTGCAATACTGCAACAAACTTTAATAACTAGACCTGAAAGGATAGAGCAAAATCATATTATATAGACAAGCCGGCTACTAAAAGCCAAAGATCAAAAAGCCTATGATGTCAAGTAAGCACAACTAGAATCACAACAATGCGCATCACTCTAGAAAACAAAAAAGAATCGGCACTGGCTTTTGTAAAAGAGCTAGATGATAAGTTTAATTTGAGAAATGTGTCAATTACTTAGATGTCATCTAGAAAGTGACGAATATGCAATTCGATCAGTACATTTGCAAGACGAGTTAAAGGAGTATTTTGAAGGATAAGAGGATGCTGTCATAACCGCTCTGGATGAAACAGAAAGAAGCAGCTCAATTATAAGGTAATAGTGCGAAGTGCAAGATCAGAAAGACGGAGCAAAACCCAGGCCGAAATCATGACAGGAAAAACACATCCACATTGGTTAGAATTGCTAGGTTTCAAGTACTTTAAATGCGTCGCTTAACTCAACTTATTTCAATAATCAGCTGCTGTTGACACTGTTTAAGAACGGTGGGTAAAAATTCGTCTTTTGGGATCTAAAATGTCCTGATTTGGAACCGTGCAAAATACCTTTTTCATCTTTGAGCGAAGCGAGTTCAGCAGTGGAAAATGTTAAAGTTATTTCGTGACCATTCCTGGGGTGAACCGAACTGTTTACGTGATCATGATGGTTTTTCTTGAAACAGCCATGAGCGATGTAATAAGCGTCACCCCAGGTGATGAAAATTACATTTGCACGGTAAATAACATGATGAGTGAATAGTGTTGGTGCTCTTGCTGTTATGCTTGCTGTTATGCACTCATGTGGTGCGCTATTGGAGCTGTCTAGCTTTAAATTTCAGTTTATTTTCACTAAGTATGGGCCACTTTTGACTTAAATTGACACTTGTATCAAATAAAAAAATTGAGCCAACTTGCTGTAAATTCTTTTACATTTGTATTTATAAAGATGACTTGGTTACCAAAAAGCGTGATACAAGCAGTTTCTTGGTAGAGTTTTTGCTTAAATGATATTAAAAGGTGGTTAAGTAATGTTTATATACGTTGCCAATTTTTTCTATATTTAGGTGGGGGTTATATTATGGGATCTACATTGACAGTTGAGAAAACATATGCTTCTTGTGAGTCCAGCGTAGCATTGTACGAAACGAAGCGGCGTGAGTTTGCCAGTGCGCTTTGTCATTGTTCTATTAATAAACTGATCAGTCAGGTCCGTGTTGTTGTGTCGAAGTTTAATAGAATGAGGGAAAGTAGAGCTCAATGGCGGCAATCTGCAATGTTGCAGCATCTGTGTGGTATAGAATGCTTAAAAACGTTGAGGAGTAAGGACTTAAAAAAGATCGTTGAAGTTGTTGATAACGTTTCTTATGGCAAAGTGAATGAGTATGTTTCATCTGGGCGAGGTGAATTGCGATTAGAGAGTTTGAAAAAACATTTGTATGGTGGTCAGATTAATTCTATTGATGAGTTGAAGCGGTATTATCACTCAAAGAGTAAAAATACAGCATCAGTTGTTGAATTAAGTGATTTGCAGCGGCAAGCAGTGCAACAAGCGACTGATTATTTTGTACAACAGAAAATTAAGTCAATGAAGGTTGGTGATATTTTGCAAGATGTTTGTTCCGAACAGGCTCAGGAAAGTTTTCAGAAAGAGGTGAAAATTGAATCTGTTGTGACTGTATCGGGTCCAGAGAATTGTGTGAAGGTCAAGAATACGCATGAGTGTATGGTTGGTTTTAATGATCAAGGACAGGCAGCAGTCATAAAATATGAGCCTGGTAAAATCTTGGGGGCAGGGACAACAGGCAAAGTGTATGATGCAGGGGAGCATGTTGCTAAAGTTGTTTCTTCTCCATCTGATGAGTTTAGTTTTGAGGGAGTTGTTAGGCCTGGGGCTGAATCTGAAGCTCAGACAGTGGCAAACAGTCGTACATTAGAGATTTCGGTTGGTGAGCATCGTATGGCACAAGCCCTGAAAAACATTGACCCTGAAGGACAGTACTTTTGTTTGACAGAAATAATGATGCCTTACAAAACAGAGCAAGGTGAAATTAAAGTTGTCTCGCGCCAACCTAGACTGGATAGTATTTTTGGAAAAAATAAAATGACCGAAGAGCAAGCTGTACATTTGTTTGATGCTCTTTTGAAGATGCACACAGCACAGATTGTTCATCGAGATATTAAGCCAGACAATTTGGGAAGCCAAGGTGGAGTAAGCAAAATACTTGATATGGGTCTTGCTACATCTGAGCCAGAATTTGTTGCGAAGGGTCAACAGTGTGGTTCAGTATTGTATTCTCCAACCGAAAGACACAGTAACGATGATTATATGGGAAAGCTTAATGAGAAGACTCAGAACATATTGCGAGGCTTGTTAGAAGCTAGGGGTGCTGAACAGTGCCTTAAAAAAGAAAAAATACGTGATACCTGGGGCCTTGCCCTGGCGATTTTATATGCTTTTGATTCGAATGTGAAAGCTGCTATACAGGATCTTAGTACAAATAAAAGGTTACCAGTTGTATTATCTAATGGTTTAAAGTTGGTTGTTGATTTAGATGTGAATCCGAATATGAGTCTTGCAGATGGTTGGGTTACAGTGACTCTTCAAGGTAAGGATGAAAACGGTAAAATGAAGATATGTTATGAAGATGTAAATGGTGATCTTTTGCCAGATGACTGCAAAACGTTACAGGATTTTTTAGCGTATCTTTTAATTCCAGTGCAAGGTGAACGGAAAACTATAGAGGATCCATATATACAAGAGAAACTTGCAGGGTTTAGAGGGGGTCAGGCTAGTAGCAATAGCACAGATGTGGCTGTTGAAAAGCAAAGAGAAGTTCAGGGTTTATCTGAGAAATTTTTAAGCAACTTCTGCCGCTGGTTGTTCCCATGGGCCTTAGCCTCAGCAAGTAAAGCCTGAGCCTGTTCAGTTGTAGCAATTTCATTGTCTTCATATTCAAAACCAGGGGCTACCGCTTCGCTGATTAGCCCATACCAATATGGGTCACTATGATGTTGATCTTCTTGGTTGAAGCATAGCTGTGATTGTTTCCAGTCGCCTCCTCTCACAAGTAGTTGTGGTTGTTCGCCTTGAGAGAAGTTGGGTCCCAGCAGATGCTCTTGTAGATTCCCTTGGTCAGAAATGACTGTGTATTTTATAGACAAGCCTGTGTGGTGAAAATGTATGATATCTGATTTGTTTCTATGCAGGCATCCTTGTGGGCTGTCGTCTGTGAGCAAATAATAAATACAGGTCAATAGCCTTCTATGGCTTTGGTCGTCCCGTTGTATTGTGGTGCCTGATGCGTAAGTACGTCTAAAATAACCACCTTCTGTGGGGTGTGGTTCTAGTTTAAGCTGTTTGATTAGATCTGCTTTTTTTATACGCGTCATCGTGAAAGCTCATGAATAAATAGTCCATTTATTTTATGCGTGACTGAGAAAAATGCAATCCTTGCTTGCAAGCTGTTAACCTTTCTGAAAACTGTTATAGATGCACAAAAAACATCCTTTTTGATCAAATTTTTCCATTGAGCGATGAGTTCTGGTAAAGTTAGTTTTTTTACAGTTTATTCACTACTGATGTTAGATGAGGAAGATAAGATTATGGCTTTTGAATTGCCCGCTCTGCCCTATGAAAAAACAGCTTTAGAACCCCATATTTCGTCTGAGACCTTAGAGTTTCATCATGGCAAACACCACGCAACTTATGTCACTAAACTCAATGGTTTGATTCAAGGGACTGACTTAGAAAGTAAAAGCTTAGAGGAAATTATTAAAAGCTCTGAGGGTGGCGTCTTTAACAATGCAGCTCAAATTTGGAATCATACTTTTTATTGGAACAGCTTAAGTCCTAATGGTGGAGGTGAGCCCAGTGGTGCTATTGGGGATGCCATTTGTACGGCCTTTGGCTCTTTTGCAGCATTTAAAGAAAAGTTTAATGATAAGGCGGTTAACAACTTCGGTTCTAGTTGGACTTGGTTGATCAAAAAAGCAGACGGTTCTTTAGATATTGTTAATACCAGTAATGCGGCCACACCGATTACTGACCATTTGATACCTTTAATTACAGTAGATCTTTGGGAGCATGCGTACTATATAGATTATCGTAATGCTCGTCCTAAATACTTGGAAGGTTTTTGGAACTTGGTCAATTGGCAGTTTGCTGAGAAAAATTTATCCTGATTGATGTTAGGTAAGGCACAGGAAATAATCTACCTATTGTTCGCTTCTGAACTCGCTGTGTTCAAACATGCATCCGCTCAAAATGGGTAGGTTATTTCCTGTGTCTTACCTTATTAATAGCTCATGAGCATGACTTGCTATATGTATCAGGAACTTTGTGCGTTTGTTGTCATTATTTTATTGAGTTGATCATATAAGATGGGGAAGTAGCCAGGTCTTTTAGCGATAAAAATATTTTGCAGTAGTGGTCTTAGATAATCTAAGTTTTGATCTGAATGTGTTAGTAAAATAATAGGTGTGTTTTGATAGTACTGACTGTCCCGAATTTCAAAGACAAAACCTTGTAAGGATTCTGCATCGTGAGAGAAATCTATAATAATCGTGTCGAAGGTTTTGGGAGAGCTTTGTTGATATTTGAGATTTCTTGAGGCTTGTTTAATGGACAAGGCTAGGCTCATAGGAACATCGAAACTATTGGCTTGCTCTGCCATAGTGATGCCATATTCTGTATCATAAGTCATTAATAAACTGTTATAACCTGTGTCAATAACGCTGAGTAAGGAATTTGACTTAGGGTCATGTTTGATTTTTTCCATGCCTACTTTAATCGAAAAGGCATAGGTGCAACCATGTGTGCCCTCGTAAAGAGCGTCACAGTTACCGTTGGCTAAATTGATAAGTTTTTTAGCGATACTCAGTTTGCAATGACTTAAGTTCATGTCCAGAGATTGTTTTGGACTTTCGGTTATCCATTTTTTATTGATGAGATCGACGACATCATAAGGAACGGATGAGCCGTTGTCTTTAAAGGTGATTTTTAGCTCTACCTGGTGTTCGTTGAGTTCTATGGTTTCTATGCGAACACTGATGTTGCCTTGTGTACTGTAATCAATGGTGGTGGTGAAGAAGGCAGAAAAAATTTGTGATATTTTTTCAGGATCACTGTTGATTAAATGGGTCGAAGAAGGTTTAAAAGATAAAATTAGTTGTCGTTTGTTTTGTGCGATGTAAGACTCCCATTGTCCAAGGTTCTTAATAGTCCAAGCATGTAGGTCTACTGGTTGGTTTTCCCATTGCACATCCTCTTTCATTAGGGTGGCTAGTTCTGAGTATTCTGAGACTTTATCCAACATGTTTTGGGTAGATTCTGTAATTGCATCTAAATACTGCTTCGGAGGGGCTTGGGTTTCTGGTTTTCGCATGTAATCATAAGTTTGTAGCATTCTATTGAGAGGAAAGATCAGTTCTTCTTTGAGTTTACCTAAGACTTTTTGATTGATGTCGGCTGAAGGTTCTGGCTTATGTGCAGGAGTGATGAAAGGATCTGTTTGTATTGAGAGTA
This sequence comes from Pseudomonadales bacterium, assembly GCA_028281605.1. GTDB lineage: Bacteria > Pseudomonadota > Gammaproteobacteria > Pseudomonadales > JANQJO01 > JANQJO01. Next base: position 37,483 of record JANQJO010000085.1, on the reverse strand, counting down.
TGGCCTTGGTTAAGGTAAAGCCAAACAGGCTGTAAGCAGCCAGTGCTGGAAAAATTAATAATGTCGATATTTTGTTAAAAATGAGTAATTCACCTGATAAGGCCCAAATGAGTAGGCATAAGCCTGTTAGTAGCAGCATCATAAAACTGCATGAAACACCTAAATTGAGTAGGTTTGGCCGCTGGGCAGAGGGTGTATGGTTGTTTTTTTGTGAAGAAGAGTAGGGGTAATACAAATTATACCCTAATACAGCTGAGGCAAGCATGATAACAGCTGCAATTAATACTATAGGTTGTTGTGTCGTTCCTAATATAAAAAAACAGGCCACTGTTGTGAAAAATACGGGTAATGAAAGCGTTGTTTTCATAAAAGTAATTTTGTCTGGTGTGTTGTTCAAAGCATGGGTGAGTATGCTTAAAAATATGATGATTGTGCTTAATAGTAGTGGCCAGGAGGGTTTAATAAATTCTGAATTTGAAAACAACTCAACTCCAGATAGTGTGTAAAACAGTGTAACAAAAGCGGATTTTATGATTGCTAATGACATAGGAAATATTCTAGGCTGCCAAAATGTGGCTGCAAAACATAATAAGGTTGTGCTGATCAGAGAGCCGAATAGCCCAGTGATTACAGTTGAGTAGCTTTGTGTATTATCAGGTGTTTGTTTGATATCAATTGAAATGGGGTGCTTGGATTCAATTTTTAAGTAATAAATTTCATTGGTTTGAAAATCAATTAGTGAAGATAACGAAGGAGGTTTGAAACCAGCATTATGGTGAGAAAATAATAAATTGAGTGTGGTTGACTTTGGGTTAGTCCCAGAATTGGACTTAAAAATTTTGATAGTTTCATAAAGCGCTATGTTAAGATCCAAATTGGGCTTATTTTCTGTTTCAAATTTGGGTGCTATGCGTAGCCAGATGGGACTTTGTGTGATGCCAAAATTGAGTTTAGTGTGATTGGTATTAAGAAATAGATTTTCTAATTGCTCTGAGGATTCAATGGTTTGTTCAGAGAGTTGGTTTTCAATGTAATAAGAGAATTCAAAATTTGGCTGCCCTAAACCTTTGGTTTGATTAGAGCTTATAAAATGTTCGTGGAATTGGGAAGTTGAAACCACTGAATCAGAAGCGATGGGATTTAAAATAGTTCTAGGGCTTGGGTAAGTATTTATTGTATATTCGTTTGTGTCAGGAAATATAATACTTTTAATACCTAGTGAGAGAATGAGTATACAGCCAGAGAGTAAAAGGAGAGCACCCCATTTGTTTTCTTTAGTGAGAATGGTGAAAATAGAGAGTATTTCTTTATATTGTTCTATTTGTATCATGTTTAACTATTCTACTGATATAGTGCATAGAGGCCTAAGGTGTTTCTTTTACAACTTGATGCTTTCCTGTTACTACTCGTGTTGCTTGCGATCTGTCTTTTTGGCTTATTTTATGTAGTGAGATCCAGAATGAGTTGATATTTATTTTTTCAGCACGCATTAATATATTCCCATAGCTTGATGGTGGCATCCTTGCCGCCAACGGCTTCCAAAATAAATATTGACTTATTCTGGGTCTCGCTATAGTGTTTATAGTTTTCCTCTTTTAAGATCTCTCATGATAAACCGAGCAGGGTGGATGGCTTGGTAAACACTTGTATCGATAGGCAAAGGTTGGTTATTCAATTGTGCAAATAAAATTTCTGCAGCCAGCCAAGCTTGTGTGAAGCCTTTGGAGCCATGGGCTGTATTGATAAATAAACCAGGCAGATAGCTGGCTGCTTTGGGGTGGGTCGTGAGTTTTTTAGTACGCAGTTCTTTGTAGTGATGTACATAGTCTTGTAGCTTAGGAATGGGCCCAACGACTGGGAGATAATCGTTAGTTTGACAGCGTATACCTATAGAACCAGTCATGGTATTCGTTGGTGTGGTTTTGAGGTTTTCATATACACTATTGGCGTATTTTTTAAGCTTGTTGAGATTGTCGATGTGATCTGTTGTAGTCAGTTCAGTAGAATGGTTATGTATTCTATATGTGGCACCTAAGATATGTTGATTGTTGATTGCTGGTGTGATGTAACCCTCTGCTGAAAGAATGGTTTTCAGCTTTTGGGTGTGCGTATTGCTGGGCAGGTAAGAGAGCTGGCCTGGTAGAGTTTTCATGGGTAAATATTGACAAAAAGGAAAATTCTTTACGGAAAAACTATTGCATAGTATGACTGTCTCGGTTTGAATGATCGATGTTTGATTGGAATTTATAATGGACCAAAGAGCATTGTCTCGTAGTAGTTCTGTGACATTCTGTTGTGGGAGGAAGGTAATATTAGGGTGAGTAAGTAACACTTGAGCCAACTTTTGGGGCCATACCCAGCATGATTGACTGTAAAAAAGCCCCCCTTGGGTTAAGGGTACTTGTGCGATATGGCTGGCTTGATCTGCATTTACAATTCTTATGAGTGTATCATTTTTGAAGTGGTGCTCAAGCAGTTTTCGCCATTGTTTGAGTTGATCATCTGGTAATAATGAAAGTAGGCCGCAGGCTTCATAGGCTTTATGTTGTATCAGTTGTGGTGCTAATTGGTGTAAATGGGTCAACGCGCAGTGATAGGCTGTGTTGTGAAATCGGTTATGAGCTTGATCAAACGGTGAGAGCTTGGTGAAGATCACAGCACTGCGATTGCCTGAAGCTGCCAGCATGGGAGCAGGTGCTTGATCTAGCAATTGCACACGCCAACCGCGAGTGGCAAAAAGGTAGGCGGTGGTGCATCCAGCAATACCTGCACCGATAACGGTTAGTGTTTGGTTTCTTTTAGTTGCCTCGAGTTTGTACCAGGCAGGTATGATGTTGTTTAGATGATAAGCTGGTTTGTGTTCTGGCTGTAGTTTGCCATGAAGCATTTCCCTTTTGTTGCCGAAGCCTTTGGTTTTATACATATTAAAGCCAGCTTGTTCGAGACCTCTGCGAACGTTAGAGGCTGCGGTGAAGGTTGCTATAGTTGTTTTGCTGTGAGACAGTCTGGCCATGTGAACAAACAGTTTTTGTTGCCACATATGTGGATTTTTATTGGGAGCGAAGCCGTCTAGAAACCAAGCGTCTACTGTGTCTGTACGGGTTTGAATGTTGGTGTTAATGTCTCCCCAAATGAGGATGAGTTGTATATTAGGATTAGGCCATGTCAGTGTATAGGTGCCTTGCACTAAAGGTGGGTAGTGTGTTTGTAGAAAGTGAGAATATGGTTTTAACTGGGGCCAGTTTTGTTGTATTTTGGCTAAGTCTGATGGTAGCAGTGGATATTTTTCATAAGAAATGAGCTGCAAATGTGCTGTGTGGGGAGCCGTTTTTTCGAATAGGTCTATGGCTAATAAACAGTTCAGTCCAGAACCAAAACCGCTTTCACTGATGACAAAGTTTTCATTTGTTAAGTGGGTAAATCGTTGTGCAAGTTGGTTGTGTTTGAGAAAAACGTATTGGCTTTCTTCTATCGCCTGTGAGGGGTTAAAGTAAATATCGTTAAAGGTAAGAGACTTGAGTGTTTGAGTATGAATATTGACTTGAGCGGGTTTTAGGGTTAGAAGTGGGTGAATTGAGTTTTTAGATGGCATGGAAAGTTAAGTCCCCAGTGCTTGAAGTCGTTAAATAGAGTTTATTATAAATTTTTATTTAAAAACGTAAACTAAACAAGGTTTTTTTGGGAGTATTATGCGTCAAGATACAACAGCCAGATTGCTCATTATGTGCCCGGATCAACCGGGGATTGTAGCGGCTGTGTCTAACTTTTTTTATCACCATGGGGCTAATATAACGGCTTTAGATCAGCATTCGACGGACCCTGAAGGTGGTAAATTTTTTATGCGTCTAGAGTTTCAGACGCCGCATTTGAATGTAACTTGTGGCGTTTTATCGCAAGCTTTTGCACAGACAATTGCTAAGAGATATCACATGCAGTGGCAGCTGAGTGCTGCAACGAAGTTAAAAAAAGTGGCTTTGCTGGTATCTAAGCATGATCATGCTTTATTGGAGTTGTTATGGCGCTTCTCTCGAGGTGAGTTGTTGGCTGACATTACTCAGGTCATCAGTAATCATCAAGATCTTGAAGAGGCGGTACGATCCTTTAACATTCCTTATCACTATATTCCTGTGACTGCGCAGACCAAAAAAGAGGCGGAGGCCCAATTATTGGCGGTATTAGGTGAAGATACAGATTTGCTGGTATTAGCGCGTTATATGCAAATATTGTCTGGTGATGTGGTTGCGCACTTTCCCAATAAGATCATTAACATTCATCACTCGTTTTTACCTGCTTTTGTTGGGGCTAATCCTTATCAGCAAGCTTATGATGAAGGGGTGAAACTAATAGGAGCAACGGCGCACTATATTACGAAAAAATTGGATGTGGGGCCTATTATAGAGCAAAGTGTGGTGCGAGTGACGCATCGGGATGATGTGGATGATTTAAAAGAAAAAGGTAGAGATATAGAAAAAAATGTATTGGCCAGAGCGGTCAAATGGCATTTGGAAGATCGTATTTTGATAGATGGGAATAAAACGGTAGTGTTTAATACATAGGCATTTCAAGTGTGCCCTCTAATGGGTAATGTATATACTCCGGCAGGAGTCGTAACTGTAGAATGAAGTGCCTGAGGTTGATCAAAAAGTACTAGGTGGCTCTGTGAGCTATTATTTGGGGTTATGGGTTATCGGCTTGATCATAATTTACTCCTGAACTTCAGGTTTCATCTTTTGTTATATGTGAAACTCATGGCGCTCTTTAAGCGAAAGCTGTTCAAAATAAGCTTGTAAAAACTCGGTCAATTTTGGGTAGGCTTGCTGCACTTGCTTGATCATTTGCTGTGTTGCTGCCAATTCATCTATAAACGGTTGCTTGTTGGACTTTACATCTAAAGGTTCTAACTGTTCAACCGATTGATAAGTTTGCAATGATTTTTGAACACGATGGCTTAGCTCTACATCTAAAGACCCAATATACTCACTGTCAATGTCTAACCCCATAGCTTGCTGCAGTGCAGCCGGTAAATTTGATTGGAAAAACATCTCTGACAACTTAGACAGTTGAGCCATCAAGCTTTCTATTGCTAGCAACTCCTCCTCTGAAAGGTTGCCCTGTACCTGAATCCATTGAGAGCTTTGCATACTTTGGTTACCTAATTGCACTTTCTGCAAACCGTGTTCATTATGACTGGTCATCTGTTGACTTAAGTAGTGAAATTGATTGCCTGAATGCGCTTCGACTAAATCACCTTCACGAGTATAGAGTTTTAACGCAAAGTGTCTCTGTTCTTGTACGCTGATCTGAGAAAACTCAGTGCTCTTATGAGTATCAACATAAACAGGGCTCAAGGCCTGTTGTTTCAAACCAAGTTCAGAAAGGTTTGGCAAAACTCCTATGTGTCCAAACTCCATTGCCACTATCGTTACACCTCTGCTGTCAAAAAAATGTCTCAATTACGGGATCAATTGCAACAATTTTTAATCAATCAAAAAAGTCGTTAAGCTCTCCTTTAACTTAACGGCAGAAGCTGACAATGACTTAACATGAATTCTTCACCGCATCGAGACACTTATTTACCGTGAAATACAATTTTCATCACTTGGGGTGACGAAAATTACATCGCTCATGGCTGTTTCAATAGCCAATTTTTGCTAAGAAGCTCGCACTATGATATATAAAGGCATTACAAGGAGAATGGATCTAAGGAGAGGTAAGCTGAATCAAACCGGCACTATTTGGCCATATCAAAATACTCTCGTCCCATAACCGTTAACCAATTGAACGTAATGTAAAGATTCATGATGATATTCAACGCAACTGCAAACAAATGGTCTGAACAAAACATAGGCAACCTCACGCAGCAGCGCATCCTGATCACTGGCGCTAACAGTGGCATTGGCTTTGAAACAGCACGGATACTGGCAGAACGTGGCGCTGAAATCATTCTTGCTTGCCGCAACCAAGGCAAAGCACAGGCGGCCATAGACCGAATTAAACAAACAGCCCCACAAGCAACATTACACTTTCTTCCATTGGATTTAGCCGACCAAAACAGTATCCAAACCGCAGTTAAAGCCTTTCAAAAACAGTTTTTTAGCTTGGATCGTTTGATTAATAACGCCGGCGTCATGTGGTTACCGCAATCGACTACACCTCAAGGCTTTGAAATGCAATTTGGCACCAATCATTTGGGTCACTTTGCCCTAACAGGTTTACTCTTGGATACACTGCTAAAAACACCAAATTCTAGAATCATCACCCTCTCTAGTATTGCCCACAAAAGTGGAAACATTAATTTTCAGGACATACATCTCAAACAAAGTTACAGACGCCATAAAGCTTATGCTCAAAGTAAGCTGGCCAACTTGATTTTTGCTTATGAACTTCAGCGGCGCCTGAGCGCTGCAAAAGCCAACATCTTATCTGTTGCTGTTCACCCTGGCGTTACCAACAGTAATTTGGTCATACCCGCATTTGAAAAAGCAGGCATGAAATCGTTCAGCCATTGGGCTAAGTCCATCATACCCAAAGTCACACAAAATACTTTAAACGGTGCGCTGCCCGCACTCTACGCCTGCACCGAAGATACAATCCAAGGAGGCGATTACATCGGGCCAGATGGCTTGTTTCAATTGTATGGTACCCCTAAAAAAGTCAAAAGCACCAAACGCTCACACGACCGCAATATTGCCAGCAAACTCTGGGCGCTGTCAGAATCATTGACTCAAGTATCCTATAACGCTCTCAAATTCAACGGCTTGTGGACTTGAAAGCAAAAGCAAGTTAAGGACAACATTTTAAGGACATCACAACCATGAGTATCGTACAAGAATCTCTAACTCTGTTAATGGATATCAAACAAGGTAAAGAATCAACTCTGGGCAAGGTTTTGGATAAAATCAATCAAAACCCTGCCAGCAACCCCCTTATTCCTTTTGGCAAATTCGAAACCGTCCATTTTGCTCGCTTTATTATTCTACCTGAAACCCGAGATCTAAAAAACGGCCTGATCCCAGCCAGTTTAATCTTTGCCTCTAATGTCGATGGTAATCCCATCGAACATCTCAAAGAATTAATCAATCATGCAGGCCCTGGTTTAGATCAAATCTTCCAATACTGCAAAGGCTACCCAGAAACACAGCCTATTACCTTAAAGCAGCGCCTGCGCTATTTCAAAAAACATATGATCGACAGTGCCACTTATTACGTCAATACACAAGGTAGGACAGTTAAGCAAATTCACTTAGAAAGCAAATTACGTGAAACTATTGAAACCTTCCTGGACCAAAAAGATTGGTCCCGGTGCAGTGCTTTAGAAGTCCGTCAAGCCATCTGTGATTTTGTACACTCTCACCCTGAATTTAAAGACCTAAAGCCCGCCAAGGCTTTTAACCCACCCTGGTGGGAGGTCATTCGCAAACACTCAGATCAACTCGATATTGCCGGCATAATTGATCAAGCCAGATCTCATCTGAGCTTTTTAAGCAACAATGACAAACAAAGCTCAATACGTCCAGCTAATGCCCAAGTGCGAAAACTAACCGCTTATGAGGACATCATTGATCAAAATCAATTTAGTGCGATCGGCTTTCCTAAAGAAGGTGGTTTCTTAAATATCCAAGGCATGATTTCACAAATTCCTTTGAAGCTGATTTTACCTCTAGCCAACCTCATTACCCACACAGTTTTCAACAAAGGTAATCTGGCCAACGTTAAAACCATTCATTTTGCGCGTTGGGTTCCACTCAATTACAAATGGCGATTTCCCTTTATTAAACATCCACAACGTGTGCTATTTTGCAGCAACTACGATGGTAGCCAAGAAAACTACATGGGTGCCTTTATTGACCTAGTCGCCTGGGGACTGAATCTTACCTTCAGCCGAGAAATTCGTTACCCAGACACACGTTTTTTGATCTTCGATGGTGCCAAAAACGAACAAGCCTTCAAACGCTTCATTCGCACCGTACAAATACCCACCCAGGCTTGGTATTCTGCCTACCCCCATCTTTCCGCCGCAAATTTAAACAATAACAGCGCCATTCGCCACGGATTATTTGGTAAAATGTCCGAGCAAGCCGCACAAGACTGGTTACACCGATTTTAAAAGGATCAAGACAAATCATGGAAGCACCAACACTCAACAACGTTCAAGGACTGATTGCAAGAGGTTATAAAAACCTCCCCGCTGCCTGCTATTTATTGCTAGAAATCACTCAAACCGACAAAGCCAAAGCTTGGCTACAACAACTGGTTGTACAAAGTGCTGCCAACAAACCCGACCAGTCGTGTATGAATCTGGCCTTGACCTACGAAGGCTGCAAGCAATTGCGATTGAGCCCACAATTACTGGCACAGTTCTCACGCGAATTTCAAGAAGGCATGAGTGGTACACCGCATCGCCAGCGTATTCTTGGGGACCATGGCGACAGTGCTCCTGAGCAATGGCAATGGGGTGGACCCTATAAGACTCGTGTTCACCTCTTGCTGATGCTATTTGCAGCAAATAACACAGTTTTAAAAACCTTGCAAAACACAGAATCAAAAAAGTTGAAAAAACATGGCTTAAATATACTTGAGCCAACACTCTTAAGTACGGCGCTTGAGGGTGGTAAAGAACATTTTGGTTTTCAAGATGGTATTGCTCAGCCCTGGGTTGAGCATTTAAGACCTGCTCGCGACCACATGAACACTCAACCTGAGAACACCATAGAAACAGGCGAAATTTTATTGGGCTACCCCAACCAATACGGACAATTCACGGAGCGCCCTTTATTGGGAGAAGAAGCCGACGAACAGAATTTTTTACCCAATGACCTGTCAGGCTCACGCCGCAAGGACTTTGGGCGTGACGGCAGTTACTTGGTCTTTCGTCAACTGAACCAAAACGTCAAGCTATTCTGGAACTATATGAATGAACAAACTGACAAGCAGGGGGACAAAGACCCCTACGCCATGACTGAGTTGGCCTCTAAAATGATGGGCCGCTGGCCCAGCGGCACCCCTTTGGTAAACGCACCAAGACAAGACGAACCAACTCTAAAACCCAAAGATGATGCCTTTAATTACATACACGATACCAAAGGGCTAGCCTGTCCTTTAGGCGCTCACATCAGGCGCGCCAATCCAAGAGGCTCCTTTGGCACTTCAACTGAAACCCACTTAACCATTCAAGAAGCGTTCGAAGTTGAAAAGCGCCACCGCATTATTCGCCGCGGTCGACCTTTTGGCAAACCCCTTGCCAGCTCACTCACTCCCCAAGGCTTGTTAAAAGCTAAGGAAGACCAAATCAACCGTGGTCTATACTTTATTTGCTTTAATGCCAATATCAACCGTCAGTTTGAGTTTTTACAACAAGCCTGGATCAACAGTAAAAAGTTTCAAGGTGGTTATGATGAAGCAGACCCAATCATCGGCGATCACAAAGAAACTACTGGTAATCAAAACACTGAACACAGCAGCAGTTTCAGCATTCCCGATTGCCCAGTTCGACGCAAAGTACACAAACTGCCTAGATTCGTCACCGTGCAAGGAGGAGAATACTTTTTTATGCCCAGTATCGGTGCAATCCGCTATCTCGGACACAGCTCATAGTCTATGGTAATTTTCAGGGATATTACATATTTCTAACAGTTATTTACGATTGTAGATCTGATATCTAACATTTAACTCTGAGCTATCAACACAAGAAGTAGCAAATTTTATGAATGTGAGTAGGCCTCATGTAGTAAAATTATTGGAACAAGGCGAGATACCACACCATAAAGTAGGTACTCATAGAAGAGTATTTTTAAAAGATTTAATAGATTATATAAGTGTTAACCATGAAGCTAGAGAAAAAGCACTAGATGAACTAGCCCAATTATCTCAATCGCTAGGAATGTATTAGTGGCATGTTTTTCTGTTGTACTTGATGCTTGTGTTCTTTATCCAGCGTTGTTGTGTGACTTGCTCATGCGGCTTTCTATGTTTGGGCTTTTTAAAGCTCATTGGACGGATAAAATCCATGATGAATGGATCAGTATGACATAGAGGCCATTCATCCAGATGATTTTATCAACTATCAGATCGACTTATTGCCCTCAAAAGTCTGTCAAGCCCTGAAAAAAATGAGGGTGGCTTTAAAAAAACCACCCTATAGTGCAAAAGATCTGGTGATTGCTCTTGGAAGAAACCAATTACCTATTACTGCTAAAGTGTTGAGTGAATATTTAGATAGCTTGTGACCTGAGCAAAAATATCACATTATTCTATAAGGCTAATTGCTTAAACTTTGACTTTTAAAACATGTTCTAAGGAAACATGCAGAAACTCAAAATTGTAACGCAAACATGGTTAAACGCTGCTTACCCCACAAAGCATGCCCCAAATATACACCTGGAGACACTTCCCGAATTTCATCTTTCGCCTTTTTAAAAATAGAGGTCTTTGAATAATCCACGATAATGGTCTCACCATCGCCCAACAAACTGCTGCCTTTATAGACTTGGGCTCGCAAGAATTTAATACCCAAAGGAGAAACTCGGTTAATCATAAGCCTTTCATCTTCAGAGTAAAAAATCTTCCCTTGCCAAGCGATCGACTGAACAAGAGATGCAAAAACATCGTTCACATCCAATCCAAATAAAAACAATGCAGTCCCCTTGGCCTCTCCTTCAGGTAACGCTCCAACAGAACTTTTATTGTAAAGCTCATCCAACTCAGCTTTGGTCATATTCATTAACATGTTAACAGTGACAGTCATCAGATATTCCTCCTTGTATCTTGATTCATACTTTGAAACTCTAATTTAATTTTTTCATGCTAACGCCCCAACAACTGGTCCAAACCCCTTCCAGAAACTACAAAGCTACTATGTGAGCAAGGTCTCTTTGTTTTGAAGCAGGTAAATGGCCTAAGCTTTTATTCATCCACCAATAATACCACTACAATAACCAAATTCAAAGACAAAGATTAACTCATAACCAATCATTTAAGATACATGCACCTCGTTCAAGAAGCCTTATAACAATATTTTCAGCCTCCAATGTAAATGGTTGAGCAAGCTAAGCTGTTGACGGCGTTTTGAATCTTCCGGGATGAGGGGCCTCCGAAGAGCTGCGGTCTTCTCACCGAGATCGAATATATCCTGATGTTCGTAAAAGAGTTGAAAAGCGTATGAAATTACTTAATTTAAAGGCTATCCGCCGCGTCAGGCTTCACAGTCCCGAAAAACGTTCCGATACTGTTGGCGAACCTCTAAGTTGCGCTAAAGCCATACAAAACTGGCAGCTTCAGGGTATGAAATCAGCAATTTTGTCCAATTTTTCACCTAAAACTTGATGCTCTATGAGTTCGCCAACAGTATCCGCCCCTTTGATGACACACAACTACCCTACTCCGAAACCACCCCAGAACAGCACATAGATTGTCCCGGATTGACGTTTCATAAATCAAAGTTCCGTTTACTCATCACTTGCCTTTATTGATAAAACAGATATTATGGCGTGGACTGTTTTTAACCCCCCTCATACAGCATGGAATATCACTGTGACATTGTACGGATATGCCCGCGTCAGTACGGATGAGCAGGAACTAAACCTGCAACTTGATGCACTTGAACAGGCAGGTTGCAATCCCTCCCATATCTTCACCGGATAAGATATCAGGTGCTAAAGCCATCGCCCCGGCCTTGATGCATGTCTGGATACCTTACAAAAAGGTGATATCCTTCTCGTCTGGCGGTTAGATCGTCTTGTGCCGTTCTATGCCGCATCTGGTCGGCCTTATCGAAGACTTACGCGAACGCGGGATTGGGTTTCGTTCCATTTGTGACGGTGTGATTGATACCACCACGGCAAGCGGTGAACTGGTGTTTAATATTTTCTCTTCCCTTGCGCAGTTTGAGCGGCGGTTAACGCAGGAACGTACCCGCGCAGGTTTAAAGGCAGCCCGTGCCAGAGGTAAGCGAGGGGGCCACAAGCCCGTCACTGCGGATGATCCTCGTGCTAAAATGGCAAGTAGATTGTATGAAGATAAAGAGTTAAGTGTTATATCAATATGTAAAGAAATGCAAATATCACGTAGTACGTTCTATAGATTATTAAAATTAGCCTAAAGAGTGAGTTAATGACAGAATCAGTGCCAATTAACCAAGATATTTTGTTGTGGGCCAGAACCACTGCGGGACTTTCTATTGATGATGTTGTTAAAAAAATCGGAAGAAAAGGAGTTACTAATAAAACAGTTGAGGAATGGGAATCTGGAAAATCATCGCCGAACTACAAGCAGCTAGAGCGTCTTGCTTATGAGATTTACAATCGTCCATTAGCATTATTCTTTTTTCCAGAGCCACCCGAAGAAACATCACCTGAACAGTCTTTTAGAACATTACCAGAATATGAAATTGAACATCTTCCTCCAAGGATACGCACTTTACTAAGGAAAGCAGAATCATTTCAGTTAAATCTTGCTGAATTGTATGATGGTATTAATCCATCTACCAAACATATTATTGGTAACTTGAAATTTAAAACCAACACAACAGTAAAAGCAATGGCAAGTAAGGTAAGAGATTACCTTGATGTGAGTTTGGAAGATCAATCAAAATTGAAAGACCCGGAAGAAGCATTTAAATACTGGAGAGAACAGTTTGAAGCTGTAGGCATCTATATATTTAAAGATGCTTTCAAGACAGACGATTTTTCAGGGTTCTGCCTATATGACGACGTATTTCCGATTGTATATGTTAATAATAGCAAATCTGCATCCAGACAGATTTTTACATTGTTTCATGAGCTTTGTCATCTTCTCTTTGAGACAGGGGGGGTATATGTTGTCGATGATAGTTACATTGATAGAATACAAGGTGACAATAAAAAAATAGAAGTGCTTTGCAACAAATTCGCAGGTGAATTTTTAGTTCCACAAAGTGATTTTTCTAACCGTATTCAAGGAACTGAAATAAACGACTCTTTAATTCAGTCATTATCTGATGAATATAGTGTGAGTCGAGAGGTGATACTAAGAAGATTACTGGATTTTGGTAGGATTGATCAAATCTTCTATGCCAGAAAAGTAGATTCATGGAAAAAAAGTGCCAAAAAGAAACAGGGTAGTGGTGGTGATTATTACCGTACAAGAGGTGCTTATTTAGGCGAGAAGTATATAGAGCGTGCTTTCAGCTTTTACTACCAGAATAAAATTGATAAAAGCCAACTTGCGGATTATTTGGATGTAAAAGACAAAAATATTCCTGGAATGGAATCACTTTTATTTAGCACAGGGAGTGCTGTGTGACTTACGTTTTTGATAGTGGACCTTTATTAATATTTTCACACATTATTATCCTGAGCGTTTCCCTTCTCTATGGGAACTGTTTGACGAGGTGATTGAGAAACAAAGCATTATATCCGTGAAAGAAGTTGCAAGGGAGCTAGGTCGACAAGACGATGGGCTATCTAAATGGGTAAAGCACCACAAAGGGTTTTTCCATGAACCATCGCAAGGAGAAATGATATTCGTTGGAAAGATATTTGCTGTGCCACATTTCCAATCACTCATTAAAAAACAAGAGAGATTAAAGGGAAACCCTGTTGCAGACCCTTTTGTGATTGCAAAAGCAAAGATGTTAAACGGCTGTGTTGTGACAACTGAAAAACTCAAGCCTAATGCAGCCAAGATACCAAATGTGTGTCGTCATTTCAAAATCAAATGTATTTCATTGGAAAAATTCATGGCTGAAGAACAATGGTCTTTTTAATGTTCAGTTCAACGAACCTTTTCCTGTATTAGGGGTCGTGACGCATAATCAGCCATACACATACACGCCCGTTTTTTCAGCAAAGCTCAAAAGATCATTTTTTCGCTCTCTGTGCGTCCTGCTCTTTCGTTGATGCTCTTAAATAGTGTCTGATAGAAAAATCTTAATAGTCTGAATTTAAAGGGAATTCAGGTAATTTTATAAAACGAAGATTTTTTGGAAATGCTCAAAAATACAGCGGTCTTTTCTAACAGAGAAGGTTTTCTGTTTGTACTTGAATCATCTGATAACAGCATTTCAAAACCAGCAAAAATCTTCGTTCCAAAAAATAGCAGAAAAAACTTTTTATTTCATATGGTTAAGGGGTTTTCTGTCAGGCACTGTGCGCCACGAGGCGCTGATTAAGATCGAGTGAGAGTCTTGAATGGGTAAGTAGCCGTTCTCTACTGTAGTTTATTTCTTTCCCTCTTGCTTCTTCTAACGCAAGTGATGTTCGAGATGCAGATTTTGGTTTTCGTTGTGCTAGAAGTATTTTGGTTACTTAGGGAATATAGAAGTGTTATATTAAACTGATAAGGAACGTGCACGTTCCTAAAAAATATAGGTACTAAGTTGATGACTAAGCTTTTTGTAGCATATGGACGACAAGATAAAGAATTCGTTGCACGTGTGGTAGATGATTTAGAACAGTCTGGCTTTGAAGTATTCTGGGACGACCGACTGTTGTCAGGTGGTCCTTGGCGCGAAGCTTTGTCTCAGCGCATCTGCGAATGCGACCACATTGTTTGCGTATTGAGTCAGCAAAGTGTCAATTCACAGGAAATTGCACGAGAGCATGAAATTGCTAACACTGCAAATCTTCCTACTCATGTTTTCCAGTTAGAAGCAGTTGACGTACAGAGTGCACCAGCGGGATTAATGGCTTACACTTGGTTATCAACGGTTACTCAGTTAATTAAATCGATACGCTCAATGGAGAGAAAGCGGCTCTTATCATTCTGGCATGGGTTTGAGGGAGATGTGCATTTGGTCACATGTTTGCATTCCGGGGAACCTGATGGCGCAGAGTCGATGCCAAAATACATTGGCTTTGGTGATGCACGAGCAGTAGTGGAAGTGAGTAATGCTCTTTACGAATGTAGTACGGTTAACAAACCTATTCGGCTCAAACATGACTTGGATGGTGATCTTTTTGTCAAAGACTCTGACAATCATCTTGTGTGTTTCGGTGGTGGACCTTCGCATCGCCTTACCGAAGAACTTTTGACTCGATTACAAGTTCCTAGGCAGTTCTTTGGAGATTGCAATGGCGAAAATAACAATATAGATATAAAGTATGTATGTGATATTAAAGGGGATTACATTGAGCAACCAATTATTGAAGATGGTGAAGTGATAGAAGATGTTGGCATACTTGTACGTGCCCAACATCCTGATTATCCCTCCCGCAGGGTAATTATTGTTGCCGGCGCGTACTCGTTAGGGACTTGGGCTGGCGGGCATATTGCTTCCAATGAAGATATTCTGAATCATGAATTAATTAAGCCGTTGTTACAGAAGAATGACGAACGCTTCCAAGTTGTATTTAGAGCTCGAAAGAGAGGTATACACATACAACCAGAAATTTTGTGGGTGAGTAAATTTTAAATGGATGTTAATTGGAGTGCAAGATCTGAGCTTGCTCGAGCCCTAGCAATATCGGCTGGAGAAAGGTTGCGTAAGGCTTTTGATGGGTATGAAGAAATTAGAATTGTTCGACCTGGTCAGGACCCTCAAACGATACAAGATCTTCGATCAGATAAATATATTAGAGAAGAAATATTACGGCAGTTTCCGACAGATTCGATTTTATCTGAGGAATACACCAAAGTCCATGCAAGAGATACTCTAAATAACGAAGTAGATTATCTTTGGATCGTTGACCCATGTGATGGAACTGTGAACTTTATCTCCGGCCTCCCATTGTTTTCCGTTTCCATTGCGATTTACTATCGCGGTTGTCCCTTGCTAAGCGTTGTTCACGACCCAATAAGGGACGAACTATTTTACGCCGAGCATAGTGGCGGGGCTAGTTTGAATAGTCAGAAAATTCTATGCTCCAGCAGTATAGAAAATTTAAATAACGCAACGTTAGGTATAGATATTTCCCATGACTCAAAATCTCTCTGTAGAAACTTAGGTATTCTTAAGTTACTTTCACCCAAAGTACGTGCGGTTCGGTCTTTTTACTCGGGAGCACTTGAACTTTGTTATATTGCGATAGGGCGTATCGATATTCGTATCGACGATTCTTATTACCCTTGGGATGTTGCGGCTGGCGCACTGATTGCCGTAGAATCTGGTGCGTGTATAACTGACTTAGAAGGACATGATTGGTCGTTAAGGTCATCGACACTTCTTGCTGCTTCTGAGTCTTTACATTCAAAAGTGCTACTTACCCTATCTGAAAAGCTTTAAGAAACGGAACGTGCGTGAAATAACTTTTGGCTGAATCGACATCCATATCGAATAAAAATAAAAAAATCAAGTGAACCTGTCGTAAGCTCTCGTTCTCTTTAAGAGCTTGCTAGTTAGAGAAAGATAGTTGACTGAATGACTGGTACATTGGGTCTTGCTATATGTTGTGATGCACCTTAAGGATTAGGTCCAGTAGGATAAAAAGAGCAACCGACACGTTGGATATGTGCCATTAGATCTTGCTCATGAATATGGTGCAACAGACTCAAGTCTATTTTATAAGGTAGCAGCAAATTATCCAATTCATTTTCGATGCGCAATAGATCTCTGGTTGTGAGCGATTCACCTAACATAGTTAAATCGATATCAGACCCTGGATGGTAAGTCCCTTTTGCTCTAGAGCCGTATAAAATCACTTTTTTTATTTTTGGGTGTTGTGCGAATACGTGATTCATTTGCGTAATCACTTTTTGGCTTAGACCAAATTTCATTAAGTTTGGTTGCCTAGAGTGTTTAACTGCATCATGCGATCGTTAAATTGTGCAAAGAGAGGATAGTAACGTGTGAGTATGTTATGACAAATATCATCAGCCGTTGCCTTATTATAGGTATGGGATGTTTGATTTCGGCTTTTAATCATTTCCATCCAGCCTTCACCATCTGTAATCAGCTGATTGTGAAAGGCCTCCCGGGTTGCGTCGCGAGAACCCATAATGGAGGTATTGCCCTGATAGATAAAAAAATCTTTGATAACGTTCCAGGCTAACTCATGGGTAAATTCGAAAGATTGGATCAGCCCTTGTTGTTCAAGAGTAGACAGTGGGCGTTGTTTGCTTAGTGTAACTGCATCTTGGAGGTTAGCAAAAGCTTTTTGGTAGTGATTGAAACGCTGTTGCCAGCGAATGTCTGAATGTGTCATGTAGAACGCCTATACAGTAGATTTCTGGTTAAGTAAGTTTAAATCTAAATAATTGACAATAGCCTCGCTGGTCGGTGAGTCTAAATGGGGGACCTTACCCAAGCAGGGGGCTTTAAGTCTTTGTGTTAAATAGGCATGATTTTCTTCTACATAGTCCATGTTTGGGTCTATTTGGTTTCCGATCCAGGCGACTAACTTTAATTTGCTGTGTTCAATCGCGTGTGCGGACAGAAGTGCATGGTTTAAACAGCCCAGGCGTAAACCAACCACTAAAATAACGGGTAACTTTAAGGTAGAAGCAAAGTCGGCTAAGGTTTCAGTGTCGTTAATGGGGACCAACCAGCCGCCTGCACCTTCTACTAAGGTGACTTGGGTCGTTTGGTCATCGTTTAAAATGGGTTGAATAATCTCATCGACAGATAATGTTTTTCCGTCAAGTTTTGCTGCGATGTGGGGTGAAGCAGGTTGTTTAAGGGCTATTGGGTTGACTTGCTCGTAGCTTAAGGGTAGAGAAGCAGATGCCATTAGAGCCAGTGCATCTAAGTTTTTAAGCATACCATCTTGTTGTGTGCAGCCGGCTGCGACGGGCTTGAGTGCTTTGGTTGTGAACCCTTTTTTTTGCAGGCCTAATTGCAAGGCGCAAGTGATCTCGGTTTTACCAACACCGGTATCTGTTCCAGTAATAAAAAAATATTGTGTCATGATTTTCTAACAACCCCTAAAAGAACGTCGTAAGTTGTGGGGAATAAACCTCTGGGCGAGCGATACTCGTCGTATGCGGACAATAATTGTTGTAACTGATTTTTAGTGAGTAGGCCAGGTCGCTTGTTCGATTGGCGATTGGCTGAACCTAATTGTTTGAGATCGTCTCGTAAATGGTGCATAGATGTATATTCTTTGGTGTACTCAACCCTTTTAAAGACCAGTTCAGTGCATTGATCGGATAAACAGTTCAGTAAACTGGAGACTTTGGGAAAATTCAGTTTGTGGGTATAGTTATCCAGTTTAGACCAACAGGCTGTGATTTCGTGAAAGCTGTTTTCTACAGGAATGGATAGTGCAAACAAGCCGTTTGGGTTTAATTGAGATAAGATAGCCTTCAGTGTGGTTGGTAAATCTTTAGACCAGTGTAGTGCAAAATTGCTGATAACGAGGTCAAATGCTTTATTCAGTGTGTTAATTTGATCAAAGTCTTTGTGGGTAAAGCTAATATTGGGTTGATCTGCACATTTTGTGCGAGCCAGCTTGATCATCCCTTCAGCAAGGTCTAAGCCCAAAATTTGTGCTTGTGAAAAGCGCTGTGAGAGTTTTATGGATAAAGTGCCTGTGCCAGAGCCTAGATCCAAGATGCTTTTTGGCTGGAATGTTTGTGGAAGGTAAGACAATAAGCGTTGGCCAACAATGCGTTGTAGACTGCTGGCTTGATCATAACTGCGAGCTGCTGTGCTGAAGTTGATCTTCGAGATATGGGTAGCATGATGGGTATGTGTCATTTTTGCTTATCACACGTTTGAAAGCTTATCTATGCCCTTCGGCATCCAGCTTGATAAGGGCGTAGGTTGTTGCAAAAACGGAAGATGTCCTATCGATCGAACCGTTTGTATTTTCACATGCTCACCCAGTGTTGGCAATAGTTCTGCTTGTGTATGAGGCAATAATGCATCTTGCTCTCCTAAGATATACTCGGTAGGGGTTTTTAGATCTTTAAGTAAAGGCCTAAGATCTGCATAACGTAATAAGTTTAACTCTCGTTCGAAAGCCGCTTCTTGGTAGCGTGGATATTGTTCTAATAGACGAATTAATGGACGTTGTTTTGAGTGCCCTAAAGTCATTAGTTTGATGAACTCATGCCAAGCTTTGTGGGTATCGACTAATAGTTTGTCGTGTAAAGCTTTCATGGCAGTGGTCTCTAGGCCAAAGGACCAGTGTGAGTGTTTAACAAAGCAAGGAGAACTGGCAAAGCACAGCACCCCAAGGACTCGCTTTGGATACAGCTTGGTGGCCATCAAAGCATACAAGCCACCTAGTGACCAGCCTGCCCAGAGTGCTTTAGGGGGAGCTTGTTTCATGAGTTGTTCCACGCTGGTTTGTAACTGCTGATGTGCGGTATCAGTATTGTGGATTGTGCCTAGGTGGGGATACATTAAAAAGTGGTGGTGATACCTGGGGTAGTAGGTTGGAATAAGTGCTTTGAGAAAGGTCTCAGCAATACCCCAGCCTGTCAGCCACACGAGTGGGGGCTTGTTTGATGCTTTATGCTCAGTATGTTCAGTGAGTAAGCCGGATAGCATATTAACAAGGTTCTAGGCTGGTGTTTTGACAGCAAATATTGGCTAAAGCCTCAAGTAAACGTGTAATGTCCTCGGGTTCGTGAGCCGCTGTAAGCGTGATGCGTAGACGCGCTGTATTGGCTGGGACCGAGGGCGCGCGAATGGCTTTAATCCAAAATCCTGATTTTTCTAATTGAGCTTGGGCTTGCAAAGCGTTTGCGTCTGAGTACAGCATCAAAGGTTGAATGGGGGTGTGAGAGGTTAGTAAGGGCAATTGTGCTTCGGTTGCTAAAGTGCGAAATAGTTTGATCAGCCCGATCAGTTTTTCTCGGTGTGAACTTTGAGTTTGTAAAAGTTTCAGGTTTTGATGAACGGTATAAGCCATAGCGCCAGGTAGAGCTGTAGTGTAAATATAGGGGCGACAGATTTGAATAAGATAATCGATCAAGTCTCGACTGCCTGCAACAAAAGCGCCAGCACCTCCTAAGGCTTTACCAAAGGTGCCAATCAGAATCGGGACTTGGGTTTGTGTGAAGTGATAGCCTGCGACACTGCCTTTACCGGCTGCACCGATTACGCCAAGACCATGAGCATCGTCTACCAGTAGCCAAGCACGTTGCTGGTTGATTTGTATGAGACTAGATAAAGGTGCTAAATCTCCATCCATACTAAACAGTCCATCCGTTGCAATGATGGTGTGGGCATGTTCATTCTGTGTTTCGGATAGGAGTGTTGCACAGTGCTGTGTATCGGCGTGACGGTAGCGCAACATTTTGCTACGAGCGAGCAAGCCAGCATCGTGTAAAGATGCGTGATTTAAACGGTCTGCAATTAAGGTATCCTGACGGCGTAGAAGTGCTGACAAAACACCTAAGTTGGCCATGTAGCCAGAGGGAAACACCAATGCAGCTTCACGTTCGGTAAACTCTGCCAAGTTTTCTTCTAATAAATGATGGATGGGTTTGTGACCTGAGACTAATTGTGAAGCAGTGCCACCAACACCATAAAGCTTAGCGCCTTCAGCCAGAGCAGAGATGGCATGAGGGTGCCAGGCTAAGCCTAAGTAGTCGTTGCTGCAAAAATTGAGTAAACGGCGTCCTTGTTTGGTGACATAGCGCGTGCTCTGTGTTTCTAAGAGCGCTCTGCTGCGTGCTTTGGAGCTTGCATTGAGTAGATTGAGGCGCTCTTTAATAAACTTAGATAAGTGGCTCATCATTAGCAGCCGCTTAAGTTAAGGTATGGCAAGGGATGTTGTTCGCATTGGTGTGTTTGTTCTTGTTGCTCGTAAATCCAGTGTCAGCTTTGGTACCAGTTAATTTGGTACCAGTTAAAGAGTGGGCTGCTTCTGCTTTTATTCCAAGTTTTTGAAATAAAGTACGATCTGCTTCTGCTTGTGGATTGGTGGCTGTAAGTAGTTTTTCTCCATAAAAGATGGAATTGGCACCTGCTAGAAAGCACAAGGCTTGCAGTTCTTCAGACATATTATCACGCCCTGCCGATAGACGAACTCTAGAGTGCGGCATGAGAATACGAGCCGCAGCAATGGTGCGAACGAACTCAAATGAATCGAGCGTTTCAGTGGACTCCAAAGGTGTGCCTTCAATGGAGACTAGGAGATTGATGGGGACGCTTTCAGGGTGCTCTGGCATGTTGGCCAGTTGTTGCAAGAGCTTGGCTCGATCTTGGCGGGTTTCGCCCAGCCCTAAGATACCGCCGCAACAGACTTTAATACCTGCTGTGCGAACACGAGTGAGAGTGTCGAGCCGGTCTTGGTAAGTGCGTGTGGTGATGACTTGTGGGTAATATTCGGGTGATGTGTCGAGATTATGATTGTAATAATCCAGGCCTGCATTTTTAAGGGCTTGTGTTTGCTCTTCATTGAGCATGCCGAGGGTCATGCAGGTTTCCAAGCCCATGCCCTTTACTGTCTTTATCATATCGATCAGGGCAGGCATGGCGCTTTTGGGAGGAGAGCGCCAGGCAGCGCCCATACAAAAACGAGTGGCGCCACTGTTGAGCGCCTCGGCGGCTTGGGTACGGACTTCATCAAGAGACAAAAGCTTTTCGGTTTGGACATCGGTATGATAGTGGCCGCTTTGTGAGCAGTATTGACAATCTTCGGGACAAGCGCCGGTCTTAATGCTCAAAAGGGTACTGATTTGGATTTCATTGGGATCAAAGCACTCACAGTGGATGCTGCGAGCTTGGTGTACCAGCTCCATAAAAGGTTGAGAAAAAAGGGCTGTTATTTCGTCTATAGCCCAGTTATTTCTGGAGGCAGCAAGTGACATTGGCGAGTTTTCCTATTTGTTGTAGATATTTTAAGCTTTTAAACACCATGTATGTTTGGTATCTACTTTCTATGGGTGGATTTTATAAGAGGTTTTGTTTGATGCCAATACTTGTATGAAACTGATCGCGAAGCTGATAAAGCAATCATCGATTTTTTTTGGTTGGTATGACAGTACTATGCGATGTAATATCAATAGAAAACAGCCATGAGCGATGCCTTTTTCGTCACCCCAAGTGATGAAAAAGGTATTTTCACGGTAAATATAACTGTAGAGCTCTTAAATGATGCAGTATACTTTGTTCGACCCGAAAAATGATTTTGTTTTTAAAAGAGTTTTTGGTTCTAGTCGACATCCATTGGTGCTACTAGACTTGATTAATGCCATTTTAGAAGTTTTCAATGAGCCAGCTTTAGAGACCGTCACTGTTTTAAACCCGGCGCTGGACCCAAGGTATCTAGGGCAAAAGGGCTCTGTTTTGGACATTAGGGCCGAATCAGGCCAAGCTGAGCCTATTAACCTTGAAATCCAGCTTATTGATCAGCACAATTGGGAAAAGAGGTCATTGTTTTATTGGAGTCGTTTGTTTGACGAACAGCTCAATCAAGGTGAGGATTATCTTAAGATCAAGCCGACTTTATCAATCAGTTTGTTGAATTATAAGCTATTTGATCGTCAGAGGCCTTGCAGTCTCTATGAAGTCAGGGAATGTCAAGATCACGAACGGTTGTGTGATTTATTGAGGATGATATTTATTGAGTTTCCGAAGTTTGAGGGGCATGGTGTCTCTAGCCGTTTGGAGCATTGGGTGCAGTTTTTTAATGTAAAAACGGATGAAGATTTAAAAAAGCTATTATGTAGTTGTGGCAGTGAGGCGATACGGGAGGCGTGTGATATGTTAACTAACATGAGTCGAGATCCTAAGCAGCGTGAGTGGTATGAAGTGCGTCGTAGATCCATGCTGGATTACAACACTAACATACGCGGTGCTATGGAAAAGGGTCGTGAAAAAGGCAAAGAAGAAGGTAAAGAAGAAGGTAGAGAAGAAGGTAGAGAGGAAGGTAGAGAGGAAGGTCAGGTTAACTTATTGATTGAGCTAGCATCGACTAAATTTGGTACTTTGCCGGATTGGGCCTTGACTGTTATAAAGTCTGTATCAGAGGAGAATATTCACCGTTTAGCAAAAAGTTTACTGACTGCTGAATCATTAGAAGCATGGTTGCGTTGAGAGGGTAGTTGAGGTGTGTGTGCGAATCGCTCATAAATAGACTGTGTCTTTTTCAAAAAAATATTCATTAGAAGATTTATTGTATCTGATGTCGCGCTTGCGTGAACCTAAAACGGGTTGCCCATGGGATTTGCGGCAGGATTATTGTTCGATTACCCCTTCTACTTTGGAAGAAGCCTACGAGGTTGTGGATGCTATTGAAAAGGCAGATTATGAACATCTTCGAGAGGAGTTGGGAGATTTGCTGTTTCAGGTGATTTTTTACTGTCAGCTTGGTCAGGAAGATGGGTATTTTTGTTTTAATACGGTTATTTCTGATTTAGTGAATAAGCTCATTCGCCGTCATCCTCATGTTTTTCCTGAGGGTAATTTGGCAAGTCGTTTTGCTGAATTTGCTGAAGGAGAGGTGCGTGATACAGAAGCTATTAAAGCGAATTGGGAAGCGCTGAAATCACAAGAGCGTGAGGCAAAAGGCAAGAAAGGGATTATGGATGATGTACCGTTGGCGTTGCCAGCGCTCAGTCGTGCGGTTAAGTTGCAAAAGCGTGCAGCCAGTATTGGGTTTGATTGGCCTGATGTGAACGGGGTGATTGAGAAGTTAGAAGAAGAGATAGCCGAATTGAAAGAGGCTTTGGCGATGGAAGATGAAGCGGCTGCGGCGGCTGAGTTAGGGGATGTGTTGTTAGCGGCGGTGAGTGTTGCTCGGCACTTGAAGCTTGATGCTGAGGCTGTGTTGCGGGCAGGGAATGGTAAGTTTGAGCAGCGGTTTCGTTATCTTGAAGATAAAGCACGTGAAGCAGGGGTGGTGCTGGATGAGGTTTCTTCTATGGTGATGGAGCGATGGTGGGAGGAGGTTAAGGAGAATGAGGAGAGTTTATGAAGATAGCCACCCCATTTTTTTTTAACAAATCTAGTGACTTGATTGTTTTATTTTCAATTTTATCTGTTTTGGGTAGTGGTACGTTGGTATGGCTTCAAATTGAAATTTTATCACAGGTGTTAATTTCTCCTGCCCAAGTGAAACAAATATTGGCTGTACTAATGTTTGCTTGGATTGTTGCTTATTTTTTTGCTGTTTCGTGTAAGCCAGTGCTGAGGGGTGATGAAAAGGGATGTGAAAGTAATGAGATATTATTTTTAATTATCTTTTTTTGCAGTATTTTATTTTATTGTTTGATGATCATTTGTTATTTTTCATCTGTTTATGTGGGTTTGTCCAATGCTATTGGGGCATTTATGTATAATTACTCACTATTTATCTTTATTGTCCCTTTTGCCTTAATTTACATGCATAGAATGAGAGCTTTTGGAAAACAAGGGTGGTGGGGGTCTCGTAAAGTTTGGGCTGTGTTTGCGGGCATAGCTGCAGCTTCTAGTATTTTACAGATTTTCCAAGTTATTATGGGTGGACCTTTAATAATGTGGGAGTCAGAAGAAATAAAAAATGTTGCATTTGAAGGGCAATTTATTAAGTTTGATCAAATTGGTGGGGTTTATAGGGCGCAAGGTATTTATCGATCTCCATTGGAGGCTGGTATGTGTGGCTCATTGTTTACTTTGATGGCTATTGAGAAATGGCTGCATGATAAAAAGCAGTTCGCAGGTTTGTTGTTGGTGGTTTTATTTGCTGTCGGGGTTGTGATGACTGGTTCTCGTACAGCTTATATTTTGTTAGGAGTGTCTTTTTTTGCAATGGTATTTTTTGAATTCATCTCTTCTCGCAAGGCAAGTTCTCGTATTTTAATGCTTTTTGGGTTGTGCTTGTTTGCTCTTTGCTTAGGTTATTTTTTGGATTTTTTTTCCTATAGTGAAGACGGTTTTGTTGCGGCTATGATAAATCCGACCAATTTACTTATTAGGTTGGAAAATTGGAATGGCTTGTTGTCAGATTTGTTGGTTTCTCCCTGGAAGTTTATTTTTGGCTTGGGTATTGTCCAAAATGGAAATTATGGTGAGTACCATGCAATTATTATTGATAATACTTATGTGGGAATGCTGTTGACAGCAGGTGTTCTTGGCTTGCTTGCTTGGTTTGTTTTTATGCTTTTTTGGGTACTGGTAACTTATAAACAGCAGAGAAAAATCATTGGTAGGAGTTATGTTTTGATTTCTTATTTGCTTGGGTTTTTGTTTGCAAGTTTAACTGAGAATATGATGCACTTTGCTTTTTATGTGGTGCTTGCTTATTTGGTTTATCTGTCGTTTAGGAGTCGGGAAAATAAGCGGTTCGTTTTGAGTTGCGAAGATTCGTTACACGGTTGGTGAATTTGGGCCTGAGACAAATTGAGTATGTAATTTAAATTGTGTAAATGCAGATTTTCAGAATACCCAATCATGTAAAAAGATGCAAATTTTTTGCATTTAAAATTGTTGTGGGCATTCAGAATAGTTTGTTGGGGCTCGCTGCCCCCAAACCCCGCAGGTATTTATAGACAAATGATAACATGCTCCATTAAACTCCCTGGCTGACACGCTAACGCAAAAAAGAGGTTTTTACAAATAACACTTTGCCTACTCGGTCAATATGTTCTATCAGTTGATCGTTGTCAACCTTTTGATAATGAATGACATCAAAAAAATAAGGCATTGGTTTTTCTTCGTTCAATACTTCAGAAAGTTGAATAAGGATGTTATGTGTAATCGCTTCACCTTTTATGGCTAAGTCGACATCAGAACCTTTATGGAAAGTACCTTTAGCACGCGAACCAAATAAAATGACTTGTTCAATCTCTGGAAAAGCATTAAAAGCTTGGGTTAAATAGGTGAAGTCAATCGATTGCAAACCAGTATTTTTAAGGGTATATATCGGCATTAAATCTTTCCTCTAGGCTTAGGGCTTGTGAAGAAATAAGTTTCACAAGCCCTAAGGGTGGTGAAAATTGCATCGTTTATGACCGTTCTTTGAAAAATTTTTCTAAATCAACCAGCAATGGATAGTAGTGTTGACGTATTTTTTGCTCGACTTCTACCGCTGTTTGTTCATTGTAAGTATGTGTTGTTAAGTTACGATCTTCTAGTGCTAGCATCCAATCATGCCCATTGTCTATTAACCTGGATTGGAAGGCTTGTTTGATGGCTGATCGAGGGCTGTTGACATCAAAGCCTTCTTCTATTAAATAGTCCTTTAGCAGTTTCCAGCCTAACTCAAATGTCATTTCAAAAAACTGAATGAGGCCCGCTCTTTCAGTGACTGTGGGTTGCTCAATGAGGATAGCTTGCTTTAAAAGTGAAAATGCTTTTTGGAATTGATTGAATCTTTGTGTCCAGCGGATCTCTTGTTCCATTGATTGTAGTTCCTAGCTTCATTGTTTTGTGTGTTCATCTGTGTATGTAGTATTTTATGTTTCGTGACGCAACTACAACAGGCTATGACCTTATTACGAAAAACCGTTGGGTAGCCAATTGTATTAACTCAAATCAAGGTTACATATTTGAGTAAAACCCTTTAACTCTTTGAATTTAAACATTTTTTTGATTAATTAATGTTTGAATTCTGAATCGTTGTAAAACATTCTGATTTGAATCGTGTCCAAACCTCTACCCCCTTTCTTCTCGACAAAACACCCATTGCTGATCATTAGATTGGCTGTCATCATACCAATACCCACCTTCAGTAAAATCTTTTAAAGACTCCAATTGCTTGATTCGGTTTTGCATAATGAAACGTGCCATTAAACCCCGTGCTTTTTTCGCAAAAAAACTAATAATTTTAAACTGACCTTTTTTCTCATCTTTAAAAACAGGCGTAATCACCGGTACTAAAAGTGCCTGAGCTTGTACGGCTTTGAAATATTCTTGCGAAGCCAAGTTAACAACATATTTAGACTTGTTTTGTGCCACAGCCTCGTTAATTGCTGCGGTAATTTTACCTTGCCAAAAGGCATACAAATCCTCCCCTGCCGAATTGGCGACTCGCGTACCCATTTCTAGCCGATACGCCTGCATTAAATCCATGGGACGCAAACAACCATAAAGCCCAGATAAAATTCTCAAGTATTTTTGTGCATAATTGAAATCTTTAAGCTTTAGACTATTTGCATCCAACCCCACATACACATCTCCTTTAAACGCAAAAATGGCTTGTTTAGCGTTTTTTAAAGTAAAAGGCGTTTTCCACTGACCAAAACGTGCAACATTGAGAGCGGCCAGTTGATCACTGAGCCCCATCAATTTTGCTAACGCTTGTGGGTTATAAGACTGCATCAGTTTTACCAGCACTTTCGCCTCTTCCAAAAATTCTGGCTGTGTAAACGTTGTTACAGAAGTAGACTGTTCGTAGTCTAATTTCTTTGCGGGAGATAATAATACAAGCATGAAACCTTCTCTAAAACACAAAAATAAGAGGAAAAACCTGAGTACGTTAACCTAATTTAACAAATTCCCAGTCAATAGTAACATGAAAAGAACCTAAATCTGCGAAACACCCGTCTCACTTGCCTAGACTGAAAATGACAAGGTAATAAAAACCTGTCAACTTGAAGTGACTAACAGCTTAAATATCGCCTAAAAACCAAAGTACAGACAGAGGTATTCACGTGCAAACACAAAACAACACCGTATTCATCACTGAAGGTTCTGCACATTCTGGACGTGCCATAGCCACTCATTTTGCACAAGTAGGCGCTACTGTCATTCTAGGCGGGCCCGACCTTCGAAAACTATCCCTTGCAAAACAAAATATTATCGATCATACAGGTAACAGCCAAGTACATACTTGTCTGATTGATATCAACTCCTTAGCTAGCATCAAAAAAGCTACTGAACACTTAAAATCCGAGTTTATGACGCTTGACACCCTGATACACAATACAGATAGACTTTATTTTAGCCAGAAATACACACAGGATGGATTTGAAGCACACTTTGGGCACAACTTTTTGGCACCGATGGCAATTACTTTAGACCTTATGAGCACCCTAAAGCAAAACCAGCCCAGTAAAATTTTTCTTTTTGCAGCTGATATCTACTATTGTACGGAGCCTCCTTTTATCAAAAGACAAAACCAAGCATTTGACATCTACCACCATTACTCAGAATCAAAGCTATCTGCTTTAATGCTCAGTCGGATTCTCAATCAAAAGTTATCTGGCAGCTCAGTGAGCACTTTTGCACTAGACACGCTCAATAGCAGCCAGATACACAACGTTTTTCAGCTATGCAGCCATTATGCCAAAAGCCACTTGACAAATACTAAAAAACTGGTCAAATCAATTGCGCATATTACGCATGCCAGACAAATTACACCATTTAAAGGTTGTTTAATTCGAAACTCGAAGCCTACATGGACCAAACAGCTATCAAAAAACGAGTTGTTATGTGATAAACTCTGGACGAGCAGTTTACGTTACCTAAACAGAGAATTTTTGGATCCTAGCCTCCCATCTTCTCAAGAAACAGAGCAAAGCAACCCTGCTTTTAACGCATCATCACTAGCCTTCTGACGCCCTAAGAGGTTATGCAGTTTTAACTGCATAACCTCTTTTTTTATTGGGTATTTTACTTGATGTTATTTAATATAACGAAACCTAGGTTGAAAAAATAAATATCGAATCACTCTGAGTCTCACTATAGTATTCAAATTCTATCAGCACGATTATTAAAAGTACCTTTCAGCACTTGGCCATCAGGTAAGATGAAATTGAAGTGTCCAAGCAAACCAAGCATGGTGATTGCCTGTATTGTAAACGCGCCCTCTTTCACAAGCACAGTATCAGTACCATAAGTTTGAATAAAACGCTCCGAAATCAAAGTCGCAAGTACTTCATTTTCACCAAGCGTATAAGTACCTGCTACAGGCTGTTGCTGCAAACTGATGATCATTTCCATTAATTGATTATCTAATGCGATACTGAATTTCAATCCATTATCAAACACTGCAGTACACACCACTTCTGATTCAGGCAGTTGTGGTTGATTATCAAATTCAAAACACATTTTAGAAGTACCAATCGGATTTTTTTCAAAGTTTAAATCGATCACTGGCAAATCAAGGCTGACCACATCATCGTTAACAATTTTCACACCAGATATGGCAAGACCAGAATCAGCAGCACCGGCTAACAAGCTACTGAGTTCAGGTGACTCCAAATTCTGACCATTGCGATTTAAATTAATACGGACTCGCGTATCTTGACACACAGTTGCTTGCACTCGCTGGCCTTGATCAACAAAAAAGATCGTATTACCTGCCTGCTCTAATAATTCAGGAAACTGCCCTGCAACTAAATTCAGCAAAGATTGTGCAAGCTCACTTAAAGCCCAAACACCCGTCAAAGCTTCTCTGGCAGCTGAGGCATCACATTTAGCCAAGTCTTGTGCAGGTTCCGGCTCAGTAGGAGTCGGCACTGGCTGAACAGGATCTTCTACAGGCATATCAACACTATTATTGGGTCCATCGGATGCAGGTGGAGGATCATCAGGAACAATAGGAATTGACGGTGCATCATCAACAATAGGTGGGTCATCGGGCACCAAAATGTCTGAGTTTTCTGGGCAAGTGATAGAGCTCTGTAAAGCATGAGTCAACTCATAGAGCAAGCCATATTCCTGACTCGCTAAGCGCAAACTTAACTGTTGAGCATCACAAGCTATAACACTGGCAGCACCTTGTACCACAGTTAATTCAGCGCTATGACCCCATTCAGGTAATAAAGCACTTGCCAACATGACAGCGATTTGAGACACATCCGTCTGTCGAATCAATCCATTTGGATAATTCAGCTTTGTTAACATAATGTGATCATTAATCACATCCGCCGAAGTGAGCATAACGCCAGTTTGCGCATCCTGAACCACGCGACCACAGTGTAAATCACTGTCTCCCGTACTTACAGAAGGATTTTCCCATGAAAATGAAAATGCCCCCTGGTTGGGAGCAGCCACCAATGGAAGGTCAAAATCGCCAAGCCCCTCTACAGGAAAGCGAATCAAAACACTGGCCCCGTCTCTTAATACCGCAATATCACCAGGTAAGCCCAAAGCAGCCGCTGATACCACATATTGATCGTCCAGCCTTCTTAAAGTATCTATTCGTGATCCATTTTGACAAAGAAAAAACTCCAATTGTGATTGATCTTGAGCTTCTGCCAATAAAACAGTCATACCAGCCAGCTCAGGCACAAATTGACTCACAATAGGGTCATCGGCATCAATCATCCACAAACCAGTCAAAGCATTCGTTTCTCCCCCACCCACTAAGGGCCTTTCAGCCACAATATCACCGCTGATTCCCCCGCTTGCACTATCAGCACGATCACCACAACCGGCAGATATCATCATGCCAAAACAAAAGACTAATCCTAGCTGAAATTTTAGCCAAAAGTTTAAAAAAATTTTAAAATGATTCATCACACCAGGACTGTCTTTTAGTAAACCCAACATAACCGACCTTCAATATAACCTAGTATAAAAATAATAAATATGATCGAAAGCACGAATGATGATCACAATAACCGATTAAAACAAAAAGTTTACCTATCTGCTTATAAGCTAGCCAGATATAATTTACCGTGAAATACAATTTTCATCACTTGGGGTGACGAAAATTGTATCGCTCATGGCTGTTACCGTGAAAATTACATCGCTCATAGCTACTTTTTTTTATAATATTAAACTTTTATAAGCGTGCAACTTGACCCTAAGATTACACGCTCACACTCTATAAAAAGAGTAAAAGCCACTCACTTTCATCAACAGCCTATTCTGGTAATAATTTGTAAGTCACCCTTGGTGACAAGCCGTTATCTAACTTATCAACTAAACTTAAATCAGAAATTACGTAACAAATACACGATACCAAGGTTTATTGATTACATAGGTCCAACCCAATGATACACACCAACGACAAGCGCATTACACCTTTTTTTGCGCAACTATGGCAACAATATATCGACTTGTGCCCACAAATTTTAACCATAGATAAACTTTTTTTTAAAAATGGAGAGAAGAAAATCGTCAATGATCATGTGGCTTTTCGTACATTAGCCTGCAACAGCGTAGGTTTGGCGCAATTGATCCCTTTATTAGAAAGCTTAAATTATCATGTCAAAGAGTATTATGACTTCAAAGAAAAACATTTAAATGCCGTTCATTTAGAACACCCCGATAGCCAGGCTCCAAAAATTTTCATCAGCGAGCTACGAGTCATAGAATTACCCAAAGATCTACAAAAACCCCTTTTATCTGTCTTGGACTGCCTACCAACACAGCTCAATCAAAGTTACGATATCTTTTATTCTGGTCGCAATTGGCCTATCGATTGGCACTTACATACAAAATTGGCTTCGGTTTCAGAATACGCTGCATGGTTTTATATATTTGGCTACTGTGCAAATCATTTTACTATCTCGGTCAATCACCTTGAGACTTTCGATAATATTGAAGCTGTCAATCAATTTTTGAAAGATAATAAAATCGCCTTAAATACAACAAACGGCGAAATCAAAGGATCTGAGAAAACTTTTTTAAAACAGTCGGCAACTCTAGCCTTTGAAACAAAGGTTGACGATCATATTATTCCCAGTGTATTTCGAGAATTTGCACAACGTTTTACACAACCTGACGGTCGTACATATCAAGGCTTCGTTGAAAATAATGCGAATGCTATTTTTGACAGTACCAATTTAAAGAGGTCACCCAGCTAGGGAATGGACACGAAATAACTTTAACATTTAGAGCGGACGCATGTTTGAGCGAAGCGAGTTCAGCAGCGGAAAATGTTAAAGTTATTTCGTGTCCATTCCTAAGATTAATCACTCGTCTTATGTGGACATTTTTTCTTTTGGCATTTGCCATACAGATAGAGACTATGATCATGCAGCTTAAAGCCTAAGTTTTCTGCAACTTTTTCTTGTTGAGACTCAATGATCGGGTCGGTAAACTCCATAACATGCCCGCAGTCCAAACAAAGAATATGATCGTGATGCTCTCCTCGCTTAAGCTCAAACATCGCGTGGCCGCCATCAAAATTATGTCGTTGCACCAGACCTGCAGATTCAAATTGAGTGAGCACTCTATACACAGTGGCTAAGCCCACTTCTTCACCTGATTCTAATAAGATCTTATATACATCCTCAGCACTCATGTGATGAGGATCAGATGTTTCTAAAATTTGCAATATTTTAATACGAGGCAAGGTTACTTTTAAACCAACCTTTCGTAGCTCTTGATTTCCACTAGACATTAAATATTCCTAAAAAACAGGTTTAAAAGTAAACAGTGAGTTTAAAAAACCATTAAAATCGATTCATAGTAAACCATTCATGAGCCTTCTATAGAGGCGATTATATCAAGCCTTGCATAATACTCCACTTTGTAAGCTATAATTATGTCTTCTTTTAATTAGAGGCCTTTAGCTATGATACCAAATATAAGGTCAGACGTGCTGCGCTACATGACATTTGCATCCATCATCTTATTATCAGCATGCTCCTTTCCAGGCGTTTTCAAAGTTGATGTTGCTCAAGGCAACATTTTGACCCAAAGTATGCTGCAGCAATTAAAACCAGGCATGACCAAACAGCAAGTACGTTACGTACTGGGCACTCCTTTAATACAAGACAGCTTACATAAAAACAGATGGGACTATACCTACAGGTTATTAGAAAAAGGCTCTGTTGCCAAGCATTATAAAGCCAGTATTTTCTTTAATAATGGTCAATATACGCACTACACAGCCAGCAACGTACCCACAGATGAGTCCTTTTAATCCTTATCTGTTAGACTCCTTTACTTTTCTTAGTCTATCTAGAGGCTCTGTGCAATAGAAGCTCTGCTATGGCACTGTCTTCTTTCCCTCTAAAAACTTGATCTGCTAGCTTTTGGCCTAATGCTTGTTCAGGTGATGCAACAAACGACGCTTGTTGAGCCTGGGCCCCTTCAGAAGAAGGCTGGCCCACTGTAGTCTGTTTTTGTGTGCTCGCTTGAAACATTAAATCGGACACCTTATCAGGAGCACGAGCTTCTTTAACTCTACCTTGTTCCATGGTGTATAAAGGGAATCTCTTCCTATCAGCATCTTTGGCAAATATAGCATTAAATTCATCCTGGTTTGTCAACTTTCTTGTCAATATATCTTTGTTATCATCATTCAATTCAACCATAAATGTTTGACTTGATTTTGTCCATAAAACGACAAAAACTTTGTCTCCTTGCAAGGCCAAGTAGGAATTATTATCCAAGTCAGGAAAAACGACCAACCCATTTGCATGATCCACTGCCCCTAAGGTAGGCCCATTCAATAAATGATCGACTTTCTCCCGGGGGAAATATTTGCTTAGGGCACTGTCCATCTCAGACTTTGTCTGAGCTTCAAATTTATCCTTACAAATTTTCCCAACCGCGCTCAGATGCTCCGTGAGTTGTTGAGTGTTAAATTTTTGCTGAATTTGGATAACATCTCTTTCATATTCTCTCTGGATCATCTCTTTTTCTGATTTTAAAACATCAAGCCACTGTTTGACAATATCATCTGCTACACTGCCTGATTTTGATAAAAAAGCATCACGCATGGTATTACCTGGCTGCTCCAACTGTTTCAACAAGCTTTTGTCTTTTGGTTCGGCAGATTTACGTAAGTGATTCAGCAGTGTTTCTAGTATGTCAGCGCTGTTTGCTTTTGCATCCGATTTAAAGTCAATCATGCCCATAAGCCGCTCAAGCCTCTGAACGGGGATCATGCGAACATCTCGGGTTTTTTCAGCAGGTATTTTTAATGCATCCAAGTTGCTAGCCACCATGAGTTCTATTTCAGCATTGTTTTTAAGCCCCGATAAGAAAGCTTCTCTCTCGCTACTGTTGTCATCTTGCAACCTACGCAACAGTGATCCATGCACAGGATCTTTAGACTGGCTCAATTTACAGCACAATATTTCCAAAGCAGTACCTTTTAACTCATTTTCTGAAAGGATAGAGCTATCTTGCTCCGTTGAGGCCGCTACCGACAAAATCGTTTCTGGTTTTTTAGACCAGTGATCAACAAAACCTCCAAAAGATTCGTTTGTCGTATAATCAGAGCCTAAAGCTTGCAACCCTCCCAGTGATTGCATCAATGCATCGTTTAGTGACCTGGGTAACTTAGGCAGGAGGTTTTTTGCTCCAACTGCATCAGATAGGCTTGAGGTAAACTCCTTGGTCTTTGCCCCATCGGCTCGCAAATACGATGGAATCTCAACACTGCGTTTTGATACGGTTGATGCTGTGTGAGCTGTGGCTTTTTCAGCTTTCATTTCAGAAACTGGAAAAAATGTGTCCATCAATGCCGCTGAAAAATCCTCATTACTTCCAAAAGAAGCTAAGAAGCCATTGGCTGCCTTATCACCAAGCTCAGCCATAAAATCTGAAGGAGGCTTCGGTCCCCCCTTGTCCATGGGCAACTGCTGCTCCACAGATCTCTTTGTATACAGAATATCTCGCTTATTAATAGGTGTCATGAGTTTTACTACTCGACCTTCAGAGAGCATATAAAGCTGAGTCCCAGCTTTATTGGCATTTAAGAGAGTATCAACAAATACTTTTCCATCGGAGACCAACGATTTACTCTGAGCATCAACTGGAAGCAGTATGGGGTGTTTAGATAAAGCTGTCCAGTGAGTCACAAACACTTCATCGCCAGCAACCACAATGGCTGATTTACTCCCTTCTCCAAACGGAATAACAACGGCATCACTTAAACTGCTTGCATTGCCTATAACAGGTTTTTTAACTAAAGTTTTTTCCACAAATTCTTTTGGAAAAACTCGCTGTAGAGTATCAGTAATACGTTGTTCTTGAGTTTTTTGATAATCACCTTTAAACTTTCCTTCAAGTTTATTAAGTTCTTTTTTAAAGTTCTCATCTGCATAATTTGAGCCTTTCAATAAAACCGTCAATGCACTCTTAGGGTGTTCCTTCACCCCCGCGAGAAAACGCTCTTTTGGAAGAAAACTTTCTTTTTCAGGAATTTTTTCAAGACTAAGCTGTTTTGCACATGCTTGATCAACAGGAGCAGGAGAATTTTCTAATTTTTTTACAACTACATCAAGAAATTTTGGGTTATTTATACAATCCCAAGGAATACTGTCCTCTGAGAGGCTATCAACAACACGCTCTACATCAAGTGAAGACTGCGTCACTAAGCTTGCTAGTGAGTTAAAGACTTTGGCTTCTGAACCTGTCACACTCGCCTGAAGGGCTTGTGCAAATTCAGTAGGGCTTGTCCCCATAAAAGTGTTACCTTCAATATCAGGCTTGGCTTTATACGTATATTTAGGAGCGTCTTCGCCTTCTCTTAAATAGTCAGGAATAGGTACTTGGTTATTGGCCTGTAATTTGCCGTCAGGTCCGAGCCTCACAGGAGGCGGAATCGGTATTGAAGCCTGCTGCCCCCGCCCCCGCTCAGACACTGCGTCTGTATCATCTATAATAGTAGAAGAAGTTGAAGCCGCATCATCACTGGCATCACCTTCAACTATAGGTCCTTGCACAACCTGTAGATCTAAATGTTCAGCAGGAACATCGGTCGGCGAGCTCGACAACCACTCTTGCACACGATGGTTACTGCTACTGACCTCATGTCTACTAAGCGGCTTATCGGTATTTTCACCAACACTTGATTCAGATTTCGCCCCTACATTTGTTGTGTTTGTGGATTTTGTATCTTCGTTATCACTGTTTATACTTAAGTCAAACTTAAGATCATTACCAGAGAGAGGCTCTCTCTTACTGATGTGATTTGCAGTAAACTCTTCTCCTTCCAAAGGCTCTGATAAAACCGATATTTCAGCTGTATCTGAGCTCATAATAGAAGCTGCGTTATCATTTTGTTGATCTTCTACTGCAAAAGCAGATAACCAATCGGCTAAATAACTGAGGTTTTCACTATGATGGCCCTGCCCAGGCGGCGGCGCTATACCTTCACGAAGTTGAGAAACTCTAACCCGATGCAAGTCAGACAAACCAGATTGAGCCTGCTGTAATGCCGTACGTCCTACATCATTACAAACACCCAAAGTCTCCCTAAGATTCCCCAAAGATTGATCATTTCCGGAGTCTAAAGCAGCACCCATCAGTATTACAGATAAGTCTTTCAAAACTGGGCCTGCTACTTGCATTGATTCTGCAGCTTCCACTAAAGCATGGAAGGGAGTCTTATTGTTCATCGTTACATCGGACAAACTTGCACCATGCTTCAATAATAACTCTGCCGTTTCTGGTTGACCACTCATAATTGCTTGATAAAGCGATGCACGACCATCCCCCAACCTGCCATCATTTTTTTCTATTTGCTTCACATTAGGGTCAGCACCTGCTGCTAATAAAGCCTCTATAAGGCTGCAACTAGCACCTTTTTCAATAAGTGAAATAACCAGTTGCCCCAACCATGTACGAACACGAGCGGCAGCACCTTCTTCAACAGCATTAGAGCTTGCCATTAGGTCTGTAGTCAACTCTATGGCAGTATTGAGTGTATCCGGGGTGGGATACAAATGATCTACC
Organism: Pseudomonadales bacterium; assembly: GCA_028281605.1. Classification (GTDB taxonomy): domain Bacteria; phylum Pseudomonadota; class Gammaproteobacteria; order Pseudomonadales; family JANQJO01; genus JANQJO01. The sequence continues at coordinate 1,104 of JANQJO010000085.1, read as the reverse complement.
TGGTGCCATACATCTTTAACAAGATCAAATGCCTCTATAGGAGCTAGGCTATTAGCAGTAACAGCTAATTTTTCCGGCTCACGTTTAGCTGGTGGTACGGATACGGACGCAGGCTTATCTCCCATAAATAAATCAAGGAACTTTTCTTGGGTGTCACCCTCAAGTAATTTGAGTGTATCCCCTAGGGCTGTTCCTCCTCCTTCAACCTCTCGCTGAGGATTTGCACCATCTACAATCAAATTTACAGCTGTTTCGTAATCTCCCTCTGCAACAGCCATACACAACAGGGCATCGAGTGTTCTAGAGCAGCTCTTTTGAACAAGATGACTTCCTTTACCGTTCAACTGATTATTGTTAAACTTAAAGTTTCCTACTTCATTTCTCAAACTTGCTCGATTCGTGTTAACTCTTTGCTCAAATTTAGAAGAAATAGAGTCTATAGTGTTCAAATCTACAAAAGGTTTCTCAATAGGTAGTGCCATATCATACTGACCAATATCACCAAACAATCCAAATTGGTTAGCACCTATCATAGAATCATGCAGCGGGCAAGCTGAATACAGAAAGCTCAACTCTACTGTTACCTGAACAACTCCTTGTTTTTCCTGTTTACCATTGCTCTTAGCGCCACTCCATACCGCTGTTACATTTGCCTCAACTGATATACTCATGATATTCGGCTCACGATCAATAAATAGCAAAGTAGGTCATAAAGAAAGATACTTTAGCTTAACTTTTATAATTAATATAGCGGCTTTCAGAAAGGTTAGATGGTTGTTGCCTTCCTCGATCGACCACATCATGTATTATTTATACACTCAGCGGCTCTCACTCGTCGGCACCTACATCTAATAACCATTCTGAAAACCGCTATAGTAGGTTTTTTATAACACTTTCACCAAAAAAGCAAATACAAAAACATGGCTTACACATTTTATACATCACCACCCGAACAAGAAACAAAATGCATACTTTAGAAAATTTGGCGCGGTTCCAAATCAGGGTGTTTTATAGCGGCTTTCAGAAAGGTTAGATGGTTGTTGCCTTCCTCGATCGACCGCATCATGTATTATTTATACACTCAGCGGCTCTCACTCGTCGGCG
>JANQJO010000061.1 GCA_028281605.1 Pseudomonadales bacterium | reverse complement strand
TCTTGGCTCGTTTAGGTTTGTACTTAGCTGTATTTTGCATTAAGATTTCCATCCATAGAGAGTGGGTTGTGAGCCCCATCCAGGGCGTTTTAGTTTTTCTTTGCCTAAGAAAAAATCACCCATTCTCTTGTTTTTTGATGAAAATAGCAAGAAAAATATTTTTTTACCTTTTCGAGTGAAACCCTTTAACTATTTGAATTTAAATGACTTTATTCTTGATTAACATTTAAGCTCTGAATCGCTGTAGATCAGTCTGTGGAAGCTAGTTTACCTAGTGAAGCCCAATGGGAATACGCATGTCGTGCAGGCAGTACGACACCTTTTCATTTTGGTCGTGAACTCAATCTACAGTTAGCCCATTACTCTGGAGATTGGGAAAATTACAATATCGAAGGGTCTACATGCCCTATTAAGCAATTTCCACCGAATGTATGGGGCCTGTATCAAATGCATGGTAACGTATGGGAATGGTGTAACGATTGGTATAGTCATTCTTACCAAGAACCAGTTGACCCAACGGGCCCAAAAGAACCCGATTTGCTTGAAGAAGATAAAATTCAGGGGGAGGCTTGCCGCGTGTTGCGTGGTGGCTCCTGGTACGTCGCGGGGCGTGACCTGCGCTCGGCGTCTCGCCTTAGGCACTGGCCTGGTAATCGCTACGACCTTGTTGGCTTTCGTGTGGCCCTAGGTCAAGCAAGCAGTAAAAGAGGCGGAGCCACAAGCAAGAGCAAGTAGACTCAGTGCGAAGCGGAGCCGCACTGAGTTACGTACATTGATGTAAAATACCTCACATCTAATTCATCAATAACAAGGCCGCTAGCTATGAATACAGGTCCCGCATATCCAGCTCAATCTATGTCGCCCCAACGAAAAAAACGTTTGGCTTTGGAAGCCGTTTCCAAACACAAAGCCGTTTATTTTCAATAATCGGCTGCTGTTGACACTGCTTAAGAACGGTGGGTAAAAATTCGCCTTTTGGGACCTAAAACACCCTGATTTGGAACCGCGCCTGTTTTTTTGCCAAACCAAATGATATGTTATAACATATCATTTATTAAGTGTATGAATGTCATTTTTTTATCATTTTTTTAAAGGATCAAATCTAGATGGACGAAATTCGATCTTCGACTCTTCACGTATGCACTTCTTGCCGAACAAGCGGGTCACCACGTGAGCCACAAAAGAATCGAGATGGGTTTAAACTCTACCATGCACTTCACTCTCTGTTGAGCGACAACCCATTAGGACAACAAATAGAAATCAAGCCTGCTGAGTGTCTCAGCTTGTGTCCGCCTCCTTGCGCAATTGCACTATCATCATCTGGTGCCTGGTGCTATCTATTTGGAGGCCAACACCCTGACAAAAGTGCCCGTGATATCATAGATTGCCTCTCTCTTTATCTAAAAACAAAAGATGGATTCATGTCTCGAGAGCAACGTCCGGTATCTCTTCGATCGAGTATATTGGGGCGTATACCACCAGAAATATTCAATGCTGATGCGCAAGATAGTAAAACTTGTGAAAGTAAATATTGATAAAAAAAGGCTAAATTCGGTTATCTCGATATGAAAGAACAATGGATAGAACGAATTATCGAACAAGCAAAAGATAAGTATGCTCGCACAGGCGTACGATTGACAACAAAACGGAAACGTATTCTAAAAATTTTATTAGTATCTGATATTCCATTATCAGCATATGAAATTGCTGATTCATATAATAATGCTTTTGGTGAATCCATACCAGAGATGACTGTATATCGTATTTTGAATTTTTTTGAACAAGAACATTTATCGCATAAGTTAAGTTCTACTAACAAATATGTCCCGTGCTCTCATCATTCTAATAGCTGTACTTGTGAAGCGCCTCAATTTTTAATCTGTGGTAAATGCCAAACCGCAGAAGAAATATCGATATCAAAGGCAGTAATGGGTGAATTAGAGAAAGTCGCACTAAAAGCTGGGTATTCACTCGATGAATCACAACTAGAGCTAAAAGGCCTCTGTAATAAGTGCATTGGGAGTGAGGAATAATCGATGCTGAACTTTTTCTATCAATCTCTTGAAACGATTAGTGATGATGAACGCATCTCGCTTTCAGATTGTATAAAAAACCTAATATTTAATCATCAGGGCTTAATCCCTGTCATTACACAGTGTTTTGAAAGCAATCATGTTTTGATGCACGCTTGGATGAACCAAGAGGCAATAGAAAAAACACTTGAAACCCGACGAATGACATACTGGTCTAGAAGCCGTAATCAATTCTGGGTTAAAGGAAAAACCAGTGGCCATACTCAAGAGTTGGTCACCATGTATTTTGATTGTGATGGAGATATCCTCTTATGTCTTGTGAAACAAACAGGCCCTGCATGCCATACGGGGCGTCCAAACTGTTTTTATTTACAAGTTGATTATGAGGCCAAGGCTGTGAAACAGCATTTTAGAAACAAAGGATAAGCGCTGCTAGATGACTAAGATTAGAATGATTGATATAAAACCCCTGCTGCACTGGAGCGTTTACAGTCGCATTACCCTCGCTTTAAGGTTAAGTGCTTTGGTTTGTACCTTGATCATTGGGGTGACCCATTCTTCATGAGTATAGAAATCAACAAGATGGCTAAGTTTTATACGGCTACGATGGTTGAGGCACTCATCAGTGATTTACTGAATATTGGTGGGTTTAATCTAGAACGGGCCATAGAAATGAAACTTAGCTTCCTTGAACCAGAATACCCTTTTGAATGGGGAGGCATTTGGCAGTTACCTAAGGGTAATTATCGTTTCCAATTGAAAAATGGACCCGATCCAGATATGGCATTTCTGATGAGTGATACAATAAATCATGCAACAGAGGTTTCTGAAGCGTTAGTAAAAACTTTAACGGAAGATTTATTTATTGAATTTTCGAAGCCCCATACACCCCCTTATCACAATCAATCTATTCAAGATTTCGGACAATGTTACCAACTACAGCTTGAAGGGCAAGAATTCTACGAGTTCACATACAAAACAGACACACCTAAAAACATATCAGTATTTTCTCAACACACACCAGAAGAATTCGACATGGTGCTGTTTGATCAAAACGACTCTGAACATACTCCTATTGCAGAACATTTCTTTAACGCTGAGCATGAGCACAACGCTAGATATATTCTTACAGTCATTCGGTCAAAAAATATATCGTATGAAAGGAGTAATGGCGATCCAAGGTGAAGCATGCCGAATGATATTTCAAGGTATTCGCATGATGTTTACATACCAAGCAGGTGAACCATGGGGCGATGAAGAGCCGATCAGTAAAATGATTTTTATCGGTATAGATCTAGAAGAAGAGTTCATCCGTCGTTCATTTGAAATGTGCTTGTGCTAACACTACTGTCTACCCTTGTAATGACAACCTAAGATATACAAAGAGATCTATTGAATGACTACTAAGAAATCAAAGCCTAAGAAACTGACTGAAAAGCAAATATCGAGTGCTCCAGAGTCAGATTACATGAATGCTGATCAACTAGAATTTTTTCGGCGCAGGCTTGTTGAATTACATGATTCGACACGTGCCCGAATTCAGGAAGCTAAGAATCAAATGTCGAATCCTATCGCCGAAAGCGACATTAACGATCGTGCCTCAACGGAGGAACAATCGATGCTCGCACTTCGTATCGTCGATAGAGAACAAAAACTATTGCCTAAAATACAACAATCGCTTGAGCGTATTCGGTTAGGGACCTATGGATATTGCTTAGAGTCAGATGAACCTATTGGAATTGCCCGACTGTTAGCTAGACCTACTGCCGAATATTGTACAGAGGTAAAGGCAATGAAAGAGAAACAAGAGAATCATTATAAAGACTGAATGTTAATAGAATTATTGTGATAGCTAAGTGGCTTGGAGTTAAGACGATGAAACACGATCTTCTTTATAGTACTTTGGATGCTTATGAAAACCCTTGACGTTGTTATTGTTGGCGCAGGCCCTGCTGGTATTGGTATGGCGATGGAATTGGGAAAAGTGCCAGGACTTGAATTTGAAGTATTAGACAGTGGTAAAATCGGCGAATCATTTCGTCATTGGCCCAAGCAAACTCGCTTTATCACACCCTCTTTTTACAGCAATCCATTTGGTTTGACGGATTTAAATGCGGTAGATGCAAATACGTCACCTGCAACCTTTGCTGGTCGGCAGCATTTGAGTGGAAACCAATATGCTGACTATCTAACGTCTGTAGCCAATTCAGCTCAGCTGCCGGTGGTATGCGATTGTAAAGTATTAGAAGTCAATCCTGACCCTGATGGTGGTTTTCATATTGTCACTGAGCATGGAGAGCGCTTTTCTCAATTTGTTATTTGGGCAACTGGCGAGTTTCAATTCCCTGATTTGAACCCTTTCCCAGGTGGTGAATATTGCCTGCACTACGCACATATTAAAGATTGGAATACTTTAGCAACAGGCACTTACGTTGTCATTGGAGGATACGAAAGCGGATTAGATTCAGCTATTAACCTCCTTAATGTCGGCCATAAAGTTGAATTGCTGATACGTCGATCAACCTGGGAAAAAACAGATATCAACGACCCAAGCCAAGTGCTCTCACCTTATACTAGAGAGCGGCTAGATGAGGTGAAATCCAACGATCATTTAACGGTCTCCTATGGCGCAAACGTGGTGGAAGTCGCTGAAGATGAAAACTGCAACTTCATTGTTCATGCTTCAGATGGTCGAAACTGGACGGTTAGTAATCTACCCATTCTTGGTACAGGTTTTCTCAAAGGTGGTGGCGCATGTCAGATTCGAGAACTCTGGGATTGGAATGAAGATGGCCACATAACCCTAAGTAATGATGATGAATCCCTATTAACACCCGGATTATTTCTGGTCGGTCCCCAAGTCCGTCATGATGAACGTATCTACTGTTTCATTTATAAATTTCGACAACGTTTTGCACGTATAGCACGTGAAATCAGTCAACGCCTTGAATTAGAAATTGAATGGCTTGAGGGTTCAGAGGACGGTATTTGGGGTCCATTTGGCAATAGTGAATGCTGCGAGGGTTGCGAATGCTAAAACATATAACGGCTGATGCAATACCAGAAATGGCGGGTACTTCAATCGTTTTAATCATAGGCATTTTCTCAGGAGCATTGATTGGATCTTTCACGCCAGTCACTGGAGAGTGGTTAGGAAACCAGGTTGACTACACCTTGGTCGCATTGGTCAGCTTGCTGTTTCTTAACGTACGCTTTGGTGCCCTAGTCCAAGCAATCAAAAACTATCGCTTTTTATCTATCGCTCTGGTAGCTAATTTCATCTTGGTACCCCTAATCGGATATGGAATCGCTTCAATATTTTTGCCAGCATACCCCCTTTTCATGGTCGGATTGATTATCTATTTTATGTCGCCCTGCACCGATTGGTTTTTGAGTTTTACTCGTCTCTCTGGTGGTAACATTGCATTGGGTACCACCCTGATTCCAATCAATATGACGCTTCAGCTACTACTGTATCCAATATTTATTCAGTGGTTCACACATAATACAGTACAAATCAAAGCCGATACCATCGTCAGCACACTTCAACAATGGTTTTTGCTGCCATTTCTATTGTCTGTTATTACACATCAAGTGCTATGTATTTTCTTACAACCAGATAATTTTAAGCGTTTTTTACAATTTACAGATAATGCTACGCCATGGGTAACCACCTTACTAGTCTTTCAAATATTTGCTGGAAATATTACGACAATCCTTGAGTACCATGGAGTCTTTACTCTGATGCTACTCGCAATTATTACCTTTTTTATTCTAACCTTTTTTCTGGGAGAAGCCTTTAGTCGAACATTCAAGCTAAACTATCCTGAACATGCATTACTTACCATGACGATTGCTGCTCGCAATGCACCTTTAATGCTTGCTATAACCATGGTTGTATTACCTAATCAGCCTCTCATCTATGCCGCACTGATCATTGGTATGCTGGTCGAATTTCCACATCTTACTCTGTTACGACGTCTATTGCTTAGAAATCTTCGTTCAGGCAAGAAATATAGTTTTCACTCACCGGTTTCAGCATTGGATAGTGAGCATTAATTTATCAAAAGGCGAGGTCCGCTGAGTTTTGAGTACAACCCACCCAATTTATCTGCACAATACACTTAGTCGCAAGAAAGAACCTCTGCGTACCGGGCAAGAGGAAAGAGTGACCATGTATGTGTGTGCCCCTACGGTTTACAACTACGCCCACATAGGTAACGCGCGACCTGCAGTGGTATTCGATATGCTGTCACGCCTATTATGTCATGACTCACAAATAGTAAATGGTCTTTAGAACATACGCTTCCACGTACAGCTGCTTTTGCCGAGAAACATGCAAACTGGGTTTCAAATCAGAGTAAAACTAAACATCAGGATGAACAGCTATAGTGCGATACACCACCTGCATTATAAAACTGTTTGGGTTTTAGCCGGTAATATTTATCTTCAATTTCTATGGATTGCTCATTATAAGGATAGTTGAGCACTTCCTGAAGTTCTTTGACAAGAGTATAGTCACCCTGCATGGCTTGTTGGTAAGCTGGTACAACTAACCACTCCCGCCATGTGTATTTTGGATTAGTGAGTTTCATTTTCATAGATATTTCCGATAAATCTCTATCCATCAGCAGCTCATGCCAGCTTTTTAGCCAAGAGACCCATTGATCATCAACAGCTTGTGAAGTCTTCACGTAAAAACTCTTCTTTAATGCTGAGATATTATCAGGTATATGCGACAACTCGCGAAAAAAAATTGTATAATCCACTTCTGAACGACTCATAAGCTCGAATAACTGTTTAAATAGCTTTGGTTGGTATTCAGTTATGCCAAGTTTGCTTGCCCACATACTATGAATTTGGCTTTCCATTTCTTCTGCAAAGCTTCGGCGTACTTGATCCAACCTCTCTAACGCTTCAGGTTCTTCTACAAGCAATGGTCTCAACGCTGTCCAAAACATGTGGTAATTCGCTTCTGCAGCGGTCGGCTGATTAAAAAAGGAAAAATGCTGCCCCCCACCAGTCCAAGGTTGGAACTCAGTATCGAATATTTCACAAAAACCAAATGGGCCATAGTCAAGGGTATGGCCGCCAGCAGCACAGTTGTCACTGTTAAAATTTCCCTGACAGTAGCCAACACGAATCCAATTAGCGACTAGTGATGTGAGGCGCTTGCGAGATACTGTTGCTAGTTCAATTATTTGAGTTATAAACGGCAGTGTTTGGTCGATATCGTCTTTGTATTCTCTCTCAATTAAATGCTCAACGATCATGCGTAATTCTCTCGGTGCATTTTTATGGGCATTGTTCCGCACACGGCGGGCAAATAGCTCTAGCTGACCAACACGCAAAAATGAGGGTGCCACTCGTGTAGAGATAGCTACTGGATTCTCAATCAAAATATCTGGATCAGTAGAACGAGAGCCTTCAGAATACCAAGGTCGGGTTACAGTTTCAGATTTAGAAACGTATAGCGTGAACGAGCGCGATGTGGGTACGCTTAGGGCATGCATATGTTCTTGAGCTAGAAACTCTCTGATACTTGAACGTAGCACTGCGCGGCCATCCGCACTGCGACAATAGGGTGTTTGGCCGCCACCTTTTAATTGCATTTCCCAGCGCTGGCCATTGATCACAGCTTCAAATACTGAAATTGCTCGGCCATCACCATATCCGTTACCAGTACCAAATGGGCATTGTTGTGTGTACTCTGTACCATAAATTGATAATGCATAGCCGGTTGCCCAACCAACAGAACGCATCGGAGCACGCGCTGCAGATAAATCACCAGTAAAAACTAGACGAAAGTTCTCTTCAAGTATCAATTCATTGCTCAGACCAAGCTCATTGAAAAAGGTGCTGCTATGGGATATATACTCGGGTGCCCCAAGCGGCGTAGGTTTAACAGGAACAAAATGACCAGAAAATACTTGTCTGGGTTGGTAATTTTTACCATCAGTATCCGCATCAGGGTCTACGTTTAGGTGATCCATAAATGAGTAATCTGCCATTTGAGCAAATTCATCAAAGGTAGTTACCTTCTGTTTTAGTGGTTTTTTAGATGGATATGTCATAGTTGTAAAGCCTTCTAAAAAGTAAAGCTCGCTAATGTTATTTACAAAAACTGTAGCATTTATACCGAAAGCTTAGGAACGAGCACGAAATAAGTTCCTGTTTATACGTAGGACTATTTTTTGCTATCAAGGCGAGAAAATGGGCGCATAGTCATTCTATGTAACCATTTTCATCAACGCAGATAGCGAGAAATAGTCCTACGTATAAACAGGAACTTATTTCGTGCTCGTTCCTTATCCACTGTTTTCACCAGTACTACTTTCAAGGCTAATGCTTATTTTCTTCATAAAACTCAGACCTATCTTTTGATCGTAATAATGTGCCATCTGTCACAGCGACATTTCTTATTGAGCCAATCATAAAGCCTAAGCCTTTCTACTGTAAGCTGGAAGTGTTTGAATACGGGGATCATGGACTGCACGCCCAATGGCGGTACCATAAAGCATTCGAAAGTGACCTCCTTTGAATCCAAGTACATCATGAACACCTTGATTAAAAAAAAATCTATTCCTGTTGCCGATAGCCTAGAGGCAGGTTGTCCGGGCAATCTGGTAGCTTTTCCCAATGTTCCACTCCCGAAAACTCCGCTCGTAGGGCCGATTCATGTGCTTGGTTACGTATCAAGATGGCAGGGCCAGGTTCCAACTTTAAGGCAAACAATGAAGGCTCAAGCAAAGATGGCTGCATAGGTTTAAGCAACTAGTTTCGCGCCAGCGACTAAATAGCCATCAATTTTTGATATCCGTTTTTCTAGATCCTGTATGTGATCTTTGATTTCGGACAAAAGATATCGATGCCGAGCTCCAAGTGGACAATCTAACGCCAGGGCTAGATCTGCTTTTTTTGACTTCAAACGTCCCTTTACATGAGACAATAATGTATCCAAAACCTGACCATTGATCAGTCCCTGTATGATTGCTTTGGCCGAAACGCCACTGATATCACTCACAACAGAACCTAGGCGTATTCCAGCATCATCCAGGATTTTATGGAGTATTGCGATAAGGATGGATAATGTAGTTAAAGCTTCATTCTTGTTTGTGAGCTCTGCTCATATTGGTTTTTAGGAACGAGCACGAAATAAGTTCCTAAGGTAATAGTGCGAAGTGCAAGATCAAAACCCCAGCTGAAATCATGACAGGAAAAGCACATCCATATTGGTTAGAGTTGTTAGGTTTCAAGTGTTTCAAACGCACCACTTAATCCAATTTATTTTCAATAATCGGCTGCTGTTGACACTGCTTAAAAACGGTGGGTAAAAATTCGCCTTTTGGGACCTAAAACACCCTGATTTGGAACCGTGTCAATATTTTTCGGTTTCTTCATGGATCTTAATAATAACCACTTTATCAATCCATTTAAGGCCTAGGTCGTCTTTGTCCATGGTGTGGATGTGTAAGCTGTCAAAGAAAGTAATTAGGCCGTTATATAAACAAATGTCGGTTGCTTTTGTATGTTTATTTTGTTTTGCTAGAGCAATGCCTTTGCTCCATTCTTGAATGATCGATAAGGGTTTAATGGGTAATAACGTGGAAAGATTGAGTATGTGGAGTTCAGAGTCTTGGCGCCAAGCAGTTCTTGGGGCTCTGTGTTGAACTTTTTCTAAATGAATTTGGTTCAGAGTGTCCGTGTAACTGGTTCGAACAGCTTCCATGTCATAAGAGACAGAAAAAGAGATTGTCCAAAAATGTGCATATTTGTCTTTTAGATCTACATTTGTGATATCTTCACACCAGGTGTGAAAAGTATTCACTTGGTGTTCAACGCAGCCGGTGCTGGATGTAATTATGATTATTAGGAGAAATAGAAGTGATTTATTCATAAAGGTGTCTGGCTATATAATAATAGCTATGGTTATTATTTTGTAACTGTATGCTATCTTCAGTTTGTTGCAACCTTTCTTATGCCACTGGCAATATTTGTAAATGCTGCGTCTTTATTTGGCCATTCAGTTATAGCTTTATTCCCTGTGGGAAGTGATTCTAGTTTGCTGAATGGGGCACCTGTAAAGTCAACGGGGCGAGCAATAATTGGGATGACATGGCTTTCTTTTTTTTGATGCTTCTCTATAGCTCGCTTCATTTCAATTCCCCAGCAATAGTCTGAGCTAATGAAAGCAGAGCTTATTATAAATAGTATTATATCTGCGGATTCGAGGTTTTGATCTATTTTTTCTTCCCACTCATCACCAGGTCTCAGGCATTTGTCATGCCATAAGCTGATAATGCCCTGTCGTCTAAGGGATGCTAAGTGCTGGGATAGGCGTTTAAGTATGTTTTCATCTTGGTGTGCATATGAAATGAATATTTGTAGAGGTTTCATCCGTGTGTTCATATACAGTCCTTATTCATCCAGTTAATAGATATAGGCTGACCTTTGGGTTTTGGGATTGGTTCAATAATTTCGTATATTGATGTGCTTATAACAAGTAATGCAGGCACATGGGCGTGTAAAACAGGCAAGTATTGTTAGAAGTTACACTTGCCTGTTTGAATGCATTTAATTTTAGAATTGGTCTTCTTCAGTAGAGCCAGACATTGCGGTTACAGAAGACTTACCGCCTTGTATGACATTGGTTATGTCGTCAAAGTAACCTGTACCCACTTCTTTTTGATGCGATACGAACGAGTATCCTTTGCTGGCTGCTTCAAATTCTTTTTCCTGCAATTCAACATAGGCAGACATATCGTTACGCGCATAATTGTACGCCAAATCAAACATGTTGTACCACATGCTGTGAATGCCAGCTAAGGTAATGAACTGATACTTATAGCCCATAGCACCGAGCTCGCGCTGGAATTTTGCAATCGTGGCATCGTCAAGGTTTTTCTTCCAATTGAAAGAAGGAGAGCAGTTGTAAGAGAGTAATTGCTCTGGGTATTCTTTGCGAATAGCTTCAGCAAAACGTTTGGCTTCGTTTAAGTCTGGTGTTGCGGTTTCACACCAGAGTAAATCAGCATAGGGCGCATAAGCTAAACCACGTGCAATGGCTTGGTCAAGGCCCGCTTTGGTGCGGTAGAAACCTTCAGCACTGCGATCACCGACAATAAAAGGTTTGTCGTATTCATCACAATCAGAGGTTAATAGATCAGCTGCATTGGCATCGGTCCTGGCCAGGACAATGGTGGGAACGCCAAGGACATCTGCAGATAAGCGTGCTGAAATTAATTTTTGTACCGCTTCTTGAGTTGGGACTAGAACTTTACCCCCCATGTGTCCACATTTTTTAACCGAAGCCAATTGGTCTTCAAAATGCACGCCTGCGGCACCGGCTTCAATCATGCCTTTCATAAGTTCATATGCGTTGAGTACACCACCAAAACCGGCTTCTGCATCGGCAACAATAGGGGCAAAGTAATCAATGTAGTCTTGGTCTTGTGGTTTTACACCTTTTTGCCATTGGATTTGATCGGCACGACGAAAAGCATTATTGATGCGTTGCACTACGGTAGGGACTGAGTTGACGGGGTATAAAGATTGATCAGGATACATGGTGCAGCTGGCGTTGTTATCCGCTGCGACTTGCCAACCTGATAGGTAGATGGCTTGTACGCCTGCCTTGATTTGTTGAACGGCTTGACCGCCGGTTAAGGCGCCTAAGCAGTTGACGTAGCCCTTTTCTGCACCACCGTTAATAAGTTTCCAGAGTTTTTCGGCACCTTGTTGGGCTAGTGTATACTCGACTTTCATAGAGCCACGCAGTCTGACGACATCTTCGGCTGTATAAGTTCTTTTAACGCCTTTCCATCTAGGGTTTTCAGCCCAATCTGCTTTAATGCTGGTGATTTCTTCTTGCGCGTTGTAAACGGTCATGCAGGACTCCTCCATTGTTTCATTTAGTAGGGTAAGGCACAGGAAATAATCTACCCATTGTTCGCTTCTGAACTCGCTGTGCTTAAACATGCATCCGCTCAAAATGGGTAGATTATTTCCTGTGCCTTACCTAGGGTTGGGTGGTGCGCACTCATTTTATGCGCGTAAAGTTCAAAAATATAACGTTGCATTCTATGGTAAGGGCTTTGTATTATAAAGTGAAATTTATAGTTGTTATTCTCAGTATTTTTTATATGAATATTAGATCGATTGACCTTAATTTATTGATATATCTTGATGTCTTGTTGAAGGAAAAGAATGTTACCAGAGCAGCTCAACAGTTGGGTATTACGCAACCGGCCTTGAGTAATGGTTTGCGACGTTTACGTGAGATTTTCCAAGATCCGTTGTTGATACGTACAACAGACGGTATGTCTCCTACTGAGAGAGCTTTGGTTTTGCAACCGAAAGTGCGTGACTTGATTGAAGAGGTGCGCACTTTGATTGAACCGACGCAGGAATTTGATCCAGCCCAAAGCCGTCAAGTGTTTAGAATTATGTGCAGCGACTATGCAGAAGCCACGTTATTGCCAACCTTAATTCAGCGTATGCGTCAGCAGGCTCCCCACGTGATTTTAGATTGCCTTACGCCCAGTGATGTCAGTTATAAGGATATAGAGCAGGGTAAGGTTGATATGGCAATCAATCGATTTAATGAGCTGCCCGGTTCTTTTCATCAAAAGACGCTTTGGCAAGACAGTTTTTCGTGTTTGATTAATCCGGAACATCCTATTTTAAAGGCATTTACTCTAGAGAATTATTTACTCGCTCAGCATATTTGGGTGAGTAAAACGGGCATGGGGGTAGGGTTTGGAGTCAACCCAGAGAAGTCCGGGGGCCTGGGTTGGATTGATCAAGCTTTGGAGCATATAGGTAAGCGTCGACGGATTACAGTTTTTACGCGGCATTATTTGATGCCTGCGTTATTATCTCTGAATAATGAGCTGATTGCGACGTTGCCTTCCAGGTTGGCGCGTTTACAGGCAGAGCGTTATAAATTGGTTATTGAGCCACCGCCTTTTATGATTCCAAATTTTGAATTGAAGATGGCGTGGAGCCCTTTGTTGCATCATAATCGAGCGCATCAATGGTTTCGTAATTTGATTTTAAAAACGGCTCACATGTTCACATGATTAGTTAATTAATAATGGGTGGTTGTACAGTGAGTTTATCTGCTCCGTTAAAAGGTTCTGCACAGCAATGGTTATCTTATATTGAAAGTTTGCATCCTGAAAATATAGAAATGGGTTTGGGTCGTTTAGCCGAAGTGGCGTTGCGCTTGGGGATTATGCCCAATCATCCTGATCGGCCTTTTGTGGTGACGGTTGCTGGGACGAATGGTAAAGGTTCTTGTTTAGCTTTATTGGAGCAAACATTATTGTGCTCTGGTTTGAGGGTGGGGGTCTACAGTTCCCCTCATTTGCTTTGTTTTGGTGAACGTTTGCGAATTGATGGGGTTGATTCGCAAAATGAGCACTGGGTGCCTGCTTTTATTCAGGTTGAGAAAGCTCGCGGCACTACGCAACTGACTTTTTTTGAATTTACTACTTTGGCTGCATTTTTGTTGTTGCAAGAGTGTGATGTGGATGTTTGGTTACTAGAGGTTGGTTTGGGGGGGCGTTTGGATGCGGTTAATTGGCTTGATACAGACTTAGCTGTGGTGACGCGAATTGCTTTGGATCATCAAGCTTGGTTGGGCAATACTTTGCAGGCAATTGCAAAAGAAAAATGTGGTATTTTCCGAAAAGGCAAGCCGGCTTTGTATGGAGGTGATGTTGTAGGAGAGGTGATAGGAGCTTGTGCGCAAGCCGTGGGAGCTTGTTTGATTGAGCGTGCCGATTATGAGTTTGGATGTACTGAAAGTAACTGGTATTGGCAAGGGCGGGATGCTCATGGGAGAGTTTTATCTAATGAACGTATGCCGATGCCGAAGGTTTCTTTAGATATAGCTGCGCTTTGTGCACAAGCTTTGCCATTTTTGCCTTTTACATTAAAATCTGGTGCATTTGTATCGGCTTTACAAAGGTGTACTTTGCCGGGTAGATTTCAAGTTTTAGAAGGTGATCCTGTATTTATTTTAGATGTGGCGCATAATCCTGATGCTGCAAACAGGCTGGCTTTATTATTGCGTGATTATTGTAAAGATAAATGTGTTTGTAATATTTGGGCGGTGTTTGGAGTGATGGCAGATAAAGATTGGGTTGATATAGTGTTGCCTTTAAAAGAAATGATTAATCATTGGTTATTGATGAGATTACCTGCTGAACGTGCACAAAAATTGAGTATTTTAGAAAACAGTTTTAAAGATATGGGCTTGAGTGTAGATATAGTATCTGATGATAGTGGTACTGCTCTTATGCGTGACCAAGTAATGGGGAAAATAACTGGTACGGTTGATTGTATCGTTGTGTTTGGGTCATTTTATACAGTGGCGCCTTTTTTGGCATCATGTGACTGAATTGCGTCCAATAGTTAATTTAAGCTTGCTTTTGTAATGAAAATAACGTAAAAATTAGACTAAGTAAAAAAATAAAAAATAAAAAAAATATAATTTTCAAGTTAAGTAAGAGAGTAGATTCTATGGGTATTCGTGTTGCATCGGGATTCAAAGCTTTAATTAAACCTCTTACAGTGTTATTAGTATTAGGTCGTTTAACTAGTAAGATCGTGCCTAAAGATGTTCATTCTAAAGGTTTAGTTTTGCTCAAAGATTTTAGTCCTATGCGTATACCAGGAGGGCTCGTGACAGTTTGGTCTAAACTTAGAAAAGAGCCAAAACATAAAAGTGATCAGTCGTTTGTATCGAAGGATATGAGGTGTGATTCTGTTAGCTCTATGCATCAAGATTTGGTAAAAAATAAGATGGTTGCTGAGGATAAGGCATTAGGAACCTTACGGTTTGCGGAACTTTTTATAAATGCTGTTTCAGGTAACCCGAGAGAGGAAGAAGTTGACACAAGGAGCAATTTTAATGAGCTTAAAGAAGCTTTGGTTTGTAGTGCTGATAATACACCTGAAAGAAATAATGCTTTACTAGGAAAAGTAAGAGCATATTTAAACAGTTGTTCCGATCATAAGCAAGCTGTAGAGTCTATGGAAGCTTTTATTAATGCGGTTCCGGATAAGCAGTTAGACTTGAAAGAAAAAATCTTACGTTTAGGAGGAGAGATTGTAGATTTTGCTTATAAAAGTTTGTTGGATACCATAGATAAATCAGTAAAATCTTTTGATGGTTATAAGCAGCGTTATCCAACGTTGCAAGAAGCTAACAATCTGTTTGGCCCTTTATTGGAAAAATTTCCTGCTCGGCTAGTGAGTCGAGCGTTTATTCTTGAATTGCTGGGCCATAATGCATGGGGCGTTTCACCGAATGCAATCGGGTATCTTTTTTCAATGCTTGGGCTGGAGGACCGTTTGGCAGCTAGGCAGTTGGTTGACTCGATATTGGAAAAGAAGTTAGATGAGACAAACCCTGATCTTTATGCATGGTGTTACTTGGAATATGAACTCAGCCAAAAAGGTACGGGTGAAACTTTGATAGATAGTTTGGACTGTAATGAAACGGATAACAAAAACATTTTTGACAGGCTTATTGCAGCGGGTGCAGTTCGATCTGATCACTTTTTTTCTGTTGCTGTGTTAAGAAAGGAAATAGAAGATTGGTTGCTTGCAGGTCAGCCTAAAGCACTTGGTCCAGGATCTGCTTCGAGAGTTCAGGTTTTGATGGAGAAATTGACTGGTACGCATGAGTTGGATCAGCTTAAAAAGAAACACGATGATTTTTTTAAAACTCAAGATGTATCTTACAACTTTTACCAGTTTTGGTAAAAAAATTTGGATGAGGTTGTATTATAATCTCACGCGATAATGTATGATTATATAAATTTGATTTACATAATCATTGATTGAATGTTCCATGAATGACCTGATCAAACAGCGTCTACTGGGCTTGCTGGTAGTTTTTATTCTAATTCTAGCCTTTATATCGGTTATTTTAGAAGAACCTGTTACTTTTTTAAAAGCTGGGCCTATGTCAATTCCGAAATCGCCTGATATGCCTGCTCCGAGTTCTTTGTTTGATGATTTAACAAGAGTTGAACAAAAACTGCGAATAAGCATAGAGCAAGAGCGATCGGCTACAAGCTTGGCCATGGCTGAATCTGCCGAAGAAACGGTTCAAGTCACCTTGCCAGAGGGTGTTTCTATTCTAAAACATGTTGATAAACCCATCCGTTTTAAACAGATCTGGACGGTAAATCTACAGACGTCTACCGATCAAGCCTTGTTGCAAGCTCAAAAGTCACAATTGATTGAGCAAGGTTTTCGGGCTTATGTCAGGCCGATAACGCCAGCGAGCCTGGAATATGGTTTATTTGTTGGGCCTGAAATTTCTCGTCAAAGAGCTGAAGCTTCTTTACAAAAGCTACAAAATCTGTTTCCGGATCAGCAACCAGGACTGGTGGTTTATTTGCCTGAGTAAGGTAAGGCACAGGAAATAATCTACCCATTGTTCGCTTCTGAACCCGCTGTGCTCAAACATGCATCCCGCTTAAAATGGGGTAGATTATTTCCTGTGCCTTACCTAATCTACAGCCTCTGTGCGTGATTGTGAGTGCTCTCAGCAATCAGGGTTTCGTTTTACGTGTACAATAGTGGCCCTGATTCAGTGCTTAGGGGAATGAATGGATGAACTGGTTAGACATAAGTATTATCTTGATATTGGTTATTTCTACCTTAATCAGTGTTTGGAGAGGTTTCGTGAAAGAAGCTATTTCTCTGTTTAGCTGGTTGACGGCTGCAGCAGTTGCTAGCATTTTGCACCCAAGTCTTGCCTATTTGATGAGAGACAGTATTGAGTCTCCTTTGTCACGTCAATTGCTGGCAGTGATTCTGTTATTTTTAAGCACCATGCTGATTGGCCATTTTATTGGAGCCATTATTAAGCGTATGACCAGCAAGGCTGGGCTGACCGAAGTGGATCGCATATTGGGTATGTTATTTGGTTTTTTACGAGGTGGTCTGATTATCGTATTAGCTGTGGGTATTTTGCGTTGGGCAGAATACGATCAAAGGCGTGATTGGCATGAATCTACATTGACCCCTTATTTTGAAGAGCTGCATGCCTGGGCTGATTCGATGATGCGTTCTTATGGTATAGAGCTGGCTCAGTAAGAGGAAATGGTATGTGTGGTATTGTTGGTGTTGTCGCGAAGTATCCTGTTAATCAGTTGCTGTATGCTGCCTTAATCATTCTGCAACACCGTGGGCAAGATGCAGCTGGTATTGTGACATGTTATGATGGTCGTTTGCATTTGCGTAAAGACAACGGCATGGTGCGAGATGTGTTTCGTACGCGGCATATGCACAAACTGCTGGGTATGGTGGGTATTGGTCATGTACGTTATCCTACGGCAGGCAGTACTAGCTCTGCTGAAGCACAGCCTTTTTATGTTAATTCGCCCTATGGAATTACTTTGGCCCACAACGGCAATTTAATTAATGCGCAAGAGCTCACGCAAGAGTTGTTTCAAGAGGGGTTGCGTCATATTAATACTGACTCTGACTCTGAGGTATTATTGAATGTTTTTGCTCATGAGTTACAGAAACATGGGCAGCTCAGGCCTACTGAAGAAGACGTTTTTCGAGCTGTTACTGGTGTTAATCAACGTTGCCGAGGAGCTTATGCAGCTGTTGCAATGATCACAGGTCATGGCATGGTTGCCTTTAGAGACCCGCACGGCATTAGACCTTTGGTTTTTGGTTATAGAGATACCGATTTAGGTCGGGAATATATGGTGGCTTCAGAAAGTGTGGCTTTAGATGCTTTGGACTTTGTCGTTGTTCGTGATGTTGCCCCTGGTGAGGCTATTTATATTACCAACGATGGGGTGTTGTATCATCGTCAGTGTGCGACAGAAGTGCAAAGAAACCCTTGTGTTTTTGAGCTAGTGTATTTAGCTCGTCCTGATTCTATTATTGAAGGTATTTCTGTGTATAAAGCGCGTTTAAGGATGGGAGAGCGGCTGGCTGAAAAAATCAAAAGACAATGGGAGGAGCATGACATTGATGTGGTGATTCCTATTCCTGACACCAGTCGTACGGCTGCGTTGGAGTTGGCGAATTGTTTGGGTTTGAAATATCGAGAAGGATTTATTAAAAACCGTTACATTGGTCGAACTTTTATTATGCCAGGGCAACGCCAGCGTAAAAAATCGGTCAAACAAAAGCTTAATGCGATTGATTTAGAATTTAAGGGAAAAAATGTGTTGTTGGTGGATGATTCGATTGTGAGGGGTACCACTTGTAATCAAATTATCCAAATGGCCCGCGATGCAGGTGCTGAAAAAGTGTACTTTGCTTCGGCGGCACCGCCGGTTAGATTTCCGAATGTGTACGGTATTGATATGCCCAGCGCTCATGAGTTGATTGCTCATGGCCGTAGTTTGGAGGAAATTGAGCAGCTCATTGGGGCTGATAAGCTGGTATATCAAGACTTAGCTGATTTATGTGCGGCGGCTCGTGAAGGTAACGTGGCTATTGAAACTTTTGATACATCGGTATTTGATGGTTATTATGTTACTGGAGATGTTGATTCTGGGTATCTGGAAAATTTGCAAGCTGAACGTAATGATGAGGCCAAGCAGCAGGCTTCAACTGTCGTTGAGCAAGAACAAACTTTGGATTTACGTAATGGCGAGTGATTTAAAAGTTATTATTTCATAAGCCTTTATGTGATGAAGTTTCTATCATCCCTGATAGCTGGCATTTGGTGTCAGAATCAAAGTTCCATTGTTTGTGCGTTCTGATATACCCTTCGTGAGTAAATTTTAGGGGCGGCGCGAAGGGTACATGTAGTTTTTTATTTGATTTCTATATGCTTCGGCTCTGCCGCAGTATGTTTGAGCTTTGGAATTTTTAATTCCAGTACCCCCTTTTTAAACTCAGCAGTGACATCTGCATCTGATATATTTTGACCTAAATCGAAGCGGCGTAAATAGTGTTCGAAGCAGCGTTCCTTACGAATGACCCTACCTTCTTCTTTATCTTCTTCTTGTTCTTCTTTTTTGGCTTCGATAGTTAAAATCCCGTCAGATAAGGTGACGTTAATATTGTCAGTTTTCATGCCTGGTAAATCGGCTTTGACGTTATAGGCTTCTGAAGTTTCAATAATATCAACTCCACCCCATGGTAAAGCGGCAGCAGCGTTTTTTGTGGGTCTTCTCCATAAAGACAAAGGCGTGAAAAAATGGTCAAACAAACTTTCAAACCCCTCAAATCCTGCCAGCTCTGTTAAAGGATCGGCTTTTTTTGGCTTTTTGTTGCGGTGAGAAATTAGGCTCATAGATGTGTTCTCCTTATGGTTTCATTTGATTTGGTAATTATGAGTATAAAGTTGTAAAAAATGAAAACTTTGATCTGGGTCAAGTTTGCAAAAGTATCTGCAACAGAGTATGGATAAAATCAGGTATTGTGATGTGAGTTCTGGTACTCTTTATAGTTAAGGAGGAACGAGCACGAAATAAATTTCTGTTTATACTTGTCCTATTTCTCGCTATCTGCGTTGGTGGAAATGGTTACATAGAGTAACTATGCGCCCATTTTCTCGCCTTGATAGCAAAAAATAGTCCTGCGTATAAACAGAAATTTATTTCGTGCTCGTTCCTAAGTTGTTAATTTTTTTAAAATGGGGTATTCAGTGTTTCAAAAATACAGTAAATTTTCTCTTATCACTTTGTTGATAGTAGTATTGCCTGCTTGCAGTTTAATACAACGTTCAGCTCGAACAGAAGAAGGATGTCGGTTGGCCTCGGGTAGTCTTGCACAGGAGGTTGTTGCATTTTCAGGAAAACAATTGAGTGGTGATATCACACGTGGCCAAAATATGTTTTTATCTTTATGCTCTGGATGTCATGTGCATGCTCGTCGGTCAGAGTTTGCTTTATTGATTAGGCAGGCAGAAAGTCAGGGGATGGAGCCTACCATTCCTCCTCAGTTGAGTTGTGAGCAATATCAGGAAAGTTTGTCTCAAGAATATCTAGCAGCCACTATTGAATATGGTATGCATAATGACTCTGTGCCTGCTCATTCGATGCCTGCTTGGAGGCATGTGCTTAATGATCAAGATGTTGCTGATTTGGTCGCCTACATTGTGACAATAGGAGATAATCTGTAAAATGATCAATTGTTTGACAGTATAGGTCGTAATTTAGCCTTTGTGATCCTTGAAAACAGTGGAAATTGTCGCAATAACCGATAAAATGTGTGCAATTTTCTGATGTTTACTGAAGGTTAAATTCTATGTCTGAAGACAGTGTTGTAGATGAGCATGAAATCCTACCTTTAAAAGAGTATGCGGAGAGAGCGTACTTGGATTATTCCATGTATGTGATTCTTGATCGTGCTCTGCCTCATTTAGCTGATGGTTTGAAACCCGTGCAAAGACGCATCATATATGCGATGTCTGAATTGGGTTTGAGCGCGGTTGCTAAGTATAAAAAATCAGCGCGTACCGTGGGGGATGTGCTCGGTAAATATCATCCGCATGGGGATACTGCTTGTTATGAAGCCATGGTGCTGATGGCGCAGTCCTTCAGTTTTCGTTATCCCTTGGTAGATGGTCAGGGCAACTGGGGTTCTTCAGATGATCCTAAATCGTTTGCTGCGATGCGTTATACGGAGGCTAAACTGACTCCTATTGCGAGTCTATTGTTGGAGGAGTTGGGGCAAGGAACTGTTGATTGGCAGCTGAATTTTGATGGTACTTTATCTGAGCCTAAGTTAATGCCAGCGCGTTTACCTCATGTGTTGCTCAATGGGTCTACGGGGATTGCAGTGGGAATGTCGACTGACATTCCACCACATAATGCGACAGAAATCGCTACGGCTTGTGTGTATTTATTGGAGAATCCAGGGGCTTCGTTGGAGGATGTTTTTGCGCATATTCCTGGACCTGATTATCCGACAGAAGCTGAGATTATTACACCCAAAGCAGAGATTTTAAAAATGTATGCTGAGGGTAAAGGCACGTTAAGAATGCGGGCAGTGTATTGTGAAGAAGCCGGTGCTATTGTCATTACAGCACTGCCGCACCAGGTGTCTGGTGCTAAGATATTAGAGCAGATTGCACAGCAAATGCAGGCGAAAAAATTACCGTTGGTTTCGGATTTGCGAGATGAGTCTGATCATGAAAATCCGGTGCGTTTATTGGTGGTGCCGCGTTCCAATCGAGTCAATACGTTTGAGTTAATGTCGCATTTGTTTGCAACTACCGATCTTGAAAAAACGTATCGTGTCAATTTGAATATGATTGGATTAAACGGGCGTCCGCAGGTCAAAGGTTTGTTGGCTATTTTACAAGAATGGCTAGAGTTTCGTTTGACCACGGTGACCCGAAGGTTGCAATTTCGCTTAGATCAAGTAGAAGATCGTTTGGAGGTATTGGCTGGCTATTTGCTGGTTTATTTAAATATTGATGAAGTGATACGTATTATTCGTCACGAAGATGATCCTAAATTACGCTTGATGGAGCGATTTGGACTCTCAGAGCGACAAACAGAAGCGGTATTGAATTTGCGTTTGCGTCAATTGGCGAAGTTAGAAGAAATTAAGCTCAGAGCTGAGCAGGCTGAATTGGAAAAAGAGAGGAAAAAATTAACGGCGACTTTGAAATCAAAAGCCAAATTGAAAAAAATACTAAGCCAAGAGATTCAAGCTGATGCGAAGAAATTTGGGGATGCGCGTAGATCGCCTTTAGTGGCGCGTGCAGAAGCTAAAGCGTTAGAACAGTCCGATTTAATTGCCAGTGATCCTGTGACGGTTGTGTTGTCAAAGAAAGGTTGGGTTCGTTGTGCTAAAGGGCATGATGTTGATCCGAGGGCTTTGAGTTATAAAGCTGGAGATGAATACTTTGACAGTGCTTTGGGTAAATCTAACCAGCAAGCTTTATTTTTAGATCAGTCGGGTCGATGTTTTAGTGTCATGGCCCATACTTTGCCTTCGGCGCGTGGTCAAGGAGAGCCGCTGACTGGCCGATTAAGTATGCAAGGCAAGGCTGAGTTTGTGGGAGTGGTGATGGAGCCTGCTGAGGCTATGGTGGTGCTGGCCACTGATCAAGGTTATGGTTTTATTGCGGCTCTGTCTGACTTGATGACAAAAAACAAAACCGGCAAAGCTGCTTTAACTGTGCCTTCTGGGGCTAAAGCATTGAAGCCCGTTGTGGTGCAAGATTTGGAAATGGATCAGTTGGCTGTGTTGACACAAGAGGGTAAGTTGTTAGTGTTTTCTTTAGAAGAGTTGCCTCAATTAAGTAAGGGCAAGGGGAATAAGCTTATTCAACTGCCTAATGTGGGTAAAGGTGCAAGTAAAAAAGAAGCGATTGATATTCGAGTACTTGGAGTTGAGGTAGTCAGTGATGGTGATGTGCTGCAAGTCAATGCAGGTAAACGCAAATTAAAGCTGACGTGGGATGATCTAGAGGAATATAAATCTGAGCGTGCAAAGCGTGGAACTAAGTTGCCTAAAGGGTTTCAAAAGGTTTCGAGTATGGTTCTTTTACATGGTCATTAGATGAGGGTTTTTGGCCTTATTCATTGTTATGAAACCATTCCCTGCTTAGTATTAGAAAATAGGCTCTTTTGGATTTACTGTAGTTTGGCTAAATTTCAATTAATACATCTTTCAAAAAAGCCTTGTTTTACAGGGCTTTCGATATGAGGAAAAATCAAGTAAACTTACAAACCACGGTAAATCCGGTAAGAGTCAGAAAGTACTGCTCTTTAACTTGCTGGACGCCAAGCAGAAACCCCATAATAAGCCGCAACAATTGATGTCAAAAACCCTTCGATCCATGCTATCAATGTTTGATTTGTACTTATTGCCTCAAGAACGCCAGTGCACTTTTCGGTTTTAACACATTCACTAAACCCATCGATGAAAGCTGCGATGAAAAGCAAAGCTAACGATGTGATTATGGCTGCTAATGCTATGTAGGCCATACGCCGCCTATTAGCGAACTTTTTTTGTGCGTAGGCAATCAGTTTCTCTTTGTCAGGATCAGCAAGATCTTTGTCTTTTGCAATTTCCACCATTTTGCTAAGTGGATCTTTCGAAGATTCTAGTGGGGTCGATATGTTGCTTGGTACGACTGATGTCTCAGACATTATTAAACCTCCTATGGCTCTTTATTGGCATCCTTTGGTTGGCTTTGTTAGCATTAGTGTTCGTATTGCTATGGATCTTGCTAGCCTGTGAGAATGTAGACTCTAAATATCTGCATATAAAATATGAATCTCTGATATTAACCGATTATTATGATTTGGTATATGTTTAGGATTGAAGGCCATTGGCTTATTCGCCTCATCAAAACAGTTGATTGAAAATTGACTTAATTTGATAAGTTTGGGCTGAAGAACAACCTATAGTCATTCCTTATGTTTCTCTATCTAATTTTTGAACACACTTTCCATTTTCCCATTTTCATTAAAAACAGCCATGAGCGATGCAATAAGCGCCATCCTAGGTGATGAAAATTGCATTTTCACGGTAATGTAAGAAACCACGCCCTGCGAGTGTGGTTAGAGTTCAATGGCTATGCCGGTTGAAGATTGCGGAATAATTGGCCCGATACGCTTATGATAGAATCAAGCGAGTCAATGAAAGCTGGTGTTGGGTAGCGATTGTTGAAATTATGCCGAATGCAGTGAGCCTAAAGGTTTTGGGTTTGGGTGGGAAGACTCATTGTTTTCTTGTTGTGCTTCTTGTTTGTTATTATCCTCGGTCCAAGATAATAAGGTATTGGTAAATATCTTTGGGAGTTCCAGTGGCATAAAAGCACTTTTGCATCGAGTGATATTTACTTCAAGTGAGGGTGCTATTTGTCTGATACCTTCTATTTGTTCTGATTGCTCTGAATAATTTTGCTGACCACTATGGCTGTCAATGAGTTGTAACGGACAGTTTAGTTTGTCTGTACCCATCAGTTGTTTAGATTCATAGAGTGCCAGTGATGACTTGATTAGTTCGGAAAATTCTTGGAGCCTTAATGGGTAGTGTATTTTTTCATTCCAGAATACTTTCTTTTCAGTGTAGTTGTCTAACTTTTTAATTTGATGAAAACTTTTGTGAATTGAGTGCCGTATAATAAAATTTGGCACTAATTTATATTTGGCGCAAGTTTCTAAAATCCCTAAGTCGATGCATTTTTCTAATAGAGCTAAGGCTTTAGTGGGCCAGAATGTTTCTAGGGGTGGGCTATTAATAGTCACTCGTGCTGTTATTGAGGCTAAATGTTTAGCCGCTTGTATGGCTAAGGAGGCTCCTATATGATGTCCAACCCACCAAACCTGATCAAGTGATTGTTGTTCGATCCATTTTTGAATGAGATTGAGTGCCTGGTTAAAGGTAGCATGCTCTTTGGTATGGCTTGTAGTTTGTCCGCAGCCTGGTAGGTCAAGAGCTAGGGTGTGATATCCTTCTTTGGCTAAGTGGTATAAAACTGGGCGCCATAATTCTGCTGAGCTAGGTAAGCCATGCAGAAAAACAAAAGAGGGTTTATTGTCCTGCTTTTGATGAGTCGTTAACGCTGATAGTGAGTGGTTTTTTAATTTGAATTTCTGACGCCTAGGTAACATCGTGGTGCTTTTCCTGAATAATGATTTTATTTAATGTTTTATCATTGTCCGCTTGCCAAAACAAGATTGATAGAGTTTTTAGTCTTGTCAATGAGGTGTTAATTCTAAGTGATCTGTTAATCAGGAAAAGTCTTTAATGCCTTTGGTATGTTAAATGGTAGCGTTATGTTGTATGAATGTTGTTTGTGAGTTTTGTTGCGAAATTTTTTTTACAAAGTAAGAGTCTGTGACTTAGCGTAACCTGTGTAGTTTTCAGGTGTGAGCTGAAGAAGTTGTTCTTTGACTGACTGGGGCAGTGTTAAGCCATGAATGAATTGATGTACTGCCGCTTTATCGATCTGTTTGCCTTGTGTGAGTTCTTTTAGTTTTTCGTAAGGTTGTTTGATGCCGTAGCGTCTCATCACGGTTTGTATGGGCTCGGCTATGATGGCCCAGTTATTAGATAGATCATCGAGTAAGGCTTCTTCATTGAGTGTCAATGAGTGTAGCCCTTTACAAGTGGATTGATAAGCTAGAATGCTGTGTGCCAAACCGACTCCTAAGTTTCGTAGTACGGTTGAGTCGGTCAGATCTCTTTGAAAGCGGGAAATAGGCAGCTTGTTAGCTAGGTGTTGCATAAGGCTGTTAGCGATGCCTAGGTTGCCTTCGGAATTTTCAAAATCAATAGGGTTCACTTTATGAGGCATAGTCGATGAGCCGACTTCACCAGGGCGCGTTTTCTGGGAGAAATAGTTTAGTGAAATATAGCCCCATAAGTCTCGGTTTAAATCGGTTAAGATGGTATTGAAGCGCATGATCACTTGTAAAAATTCTGCGATGTAATCATGAGGTTCTATTTGTGTGGTAAAAGGATTGTATTGTAGATTGAGTTGTTCAATAAAGGCTTTGGCTTTGGTAGGCCAATCTATGTTAGGGTAGGCAACTGTGTGGGCATTGTAGTTGCCCACGGCCCCATTCATTTTAGCTAAAATGGGGACCTCGCAAAGTTGTCCGATTTGCCTTTGTAGACGATAGACAAAGTTAGCGATTTCTTTGCCCATAGTAGTGGGGGAGGCGGCTTGTCCGTGAGTTCGGGACAGTAGTGCTTTATCGGCAGTTTGTTCAGACAGTTCGCCTAAGGTGTCGCAAAGTTTTTCCATTGCCGGTAAAAGTAGTACTTTTCTGGCATCTGAGAGCATCAGGCTGTAGGTGATATTGTTGATGTCTTCTGAGGTACAACCAAAATGTACGAATTCTTTTAGTTTGTTTAACTCTTCGTTTTGTTCTATAGCTTGTTTGAGATAATATTCGATGGCTTTGACGTCATGGTTAGTGGTTTGTTCAATGATTTTGACGTGTTCGGCTTGCTTAAGGTCAAAGTCCTTTAATAGTGTTTCGAGTATTGTGTGGGCTGTTGCTGATAGCTTGGGAATGTCGCGCATTTCTTTTTGCTCAGTTAAAAACTGTAGCCACTTAACCTCTACCTGTAATCGATACTTAATTAAAGCGTATTCGCTAAAGTATTGGCTTAACTCGGCTGTTTTGTTGCGGTAACGTCCGTCAATGGGAGAGATAGCGGTTAGAGTGTCTAAGTGCATGTGGCTTCCTTAATGGTGGCTCCGCCTAGGCAGTGGTCTTGATCGTAAAAAACAATATATTGTCCTGGTGTGACCGCTCTTTGTGGTGTTCGAAATTGAACTTGCAGTATATTGTGTTGATCTATATGTACCGTACAATCTTGGTCTGCTTGTCGATAACGTATTTTGGCTGAACAGTTAAATTCGTTGTGTACAGGTTCTATCATCCAGTGAGCTTTTGTAGCTTGTAAATTGTTGTGATACAAGGCAGGATGATCGAGCCCTTGAGCAACGACTAAAAGATTTTCCTGAATTTTTTTCTCAACTACATACCAAGCTTTCTCGGGATGTTTGGCGACACCGCCGATACCAAGCCCTTGGCGTTGACCGATAGTATAATACATCAGTCCGTTGTGTTCTCCAAGCGTATGACCTTCTGTGGATACAATATTACCTGGCTGATTGGGAAAATAGCGAGCTAGAAAATCTTGAAAGCGGCGTTCTCCAATAAAGCAGATGCCGGTACTGTCTTTTTTGTTGGCATTGGTTAATTGTGCGCGTCGAGCAATGGCGCGGACGTCACTTTTTTGCAGCTTGCCTAAAGGAAATAAGCTGTTTGAGAGTTGCTCTTGTGTGAGTTGGTGTAGAAAGTAGGATTGGTCTTTTTGTGGGTCTAAGCCTTTGTATAAGTGGGTTGAGCTTGGGTGTCGTTGGATACGAGCGTAGTGACCGGTTGCAATGCGCTTGGCACCTAAATGTTTGGCGTAGTCTAAGAATACTTTGAATTTGATTTCTTTATTGCATAAGACATCGGGATTAGGAGTGCGGCCCGCTTTGTATTCGGCTAGAAAATGCTCAAAAACCCGGTCCCAATATTCAGTTGCGAAGTTAGCGGTGTGTAGGGGGATACCCAGTGTTTCAGCAACTTTACTGGCGTCTTCGAAGTCTTGTAGAGCTGTGCAGTATTCGGTGTTGTCGTCTTCATCCCAGTTTTTCATGAATAGACCTTCGACTTCGTAGCCTTGTTCGAGCAGGAGGAGGGCGCTGACTGATGAGTCGACGCCGCCTGATAATCCTGTGATGACTTTCATGGGGGATGTTTGGCCCGTATCTTGTGGTGAAAAAGACTCCATTGTATCACGTTTTATAGTAGGAGCTGACTGGGAACGTGCACGAAATAACTTTAACATTTGTCGCTTCTGAACTCGCTGTGCTCAAACATGCATCCGCTCAAAATTGATTGTAGGCCAAACCGTTTTTAAATTGCTGCTTGAAGATGGATTGAAAAAAGGGGATGTGCTGAATACCGAACACATTGCAGGTATACAAGTTGATAAACAAATACCTTGACTCGTTTTATCATGCAGTGTCACTGTCTCATATGAGTATAGAGTTTGAACTTAATAGAGATGAAGGAGTCTTATGGCTGATTGCTTGTTGTCGAAACTAATGTGTCTATTGGGATTGAGATTGAAGCTCTCATGGCTGTCAGTGTTGTTGCTTTGACTGTCTATGATATGTGTAAGACAGCTGGTTATGGCACCCGTATTGCTCTGGTGCAATGTAAGTAGAGAGAAGTGGTCGATGATGAAGAGGCTTTTCCCCCGTCTGTTACGAGTGGGTAACGGTTTTTCGGCATATCTTATCGGTAAGGCCTATAATACTCTACTGTAATGAGTAAATAGGTTTAAGGATTTGTTCAGCAGTTGGATGAGCCGCTTTTTGAGGTTAATATCATCTTCTGTTAACGGGTTCAATGTTAAATATGACTGAGTTTTTAAGAGGAGTCCAGACCCTATGGGGTATCAAAAAATTACTCCCCCTACTGATGGCGAAAAAATAACCGTCAATGCTGATTTGTCTTTAAATGTACCTAACCATCCAGTTGTACCTTATATAGAGGGAGATGGTATTGGGGTTGATATTACTCCTGTTACACTTAACGTTATTAATGCCGCGGTGGAAAAAGCCTATGGGGCACGCCGTTGTATCGCTTGGATGGAAATTTATTGTGGTGAAAAGGCTACTCGTGTTTATGGGCCTGATATTTGGATGCCGGATGAAACGCTTGAAGCACTTTCGGAGTACTTGGTGGCCATTAAAGGGCCGTTAACTACGCCTGTGGGTGGAGGTATTCGGTCTTTGAATGTTGCGCTCAGGCAAAAACTAGATTTATATGTGTGTGTCAGGCCAGTAACTTGGTTTACAGGGGTGCCCAGTCCGGTGGTGTGTCCAGAGAAAACAGATATGGTTATTTTTAGAGAAAACTCTGAAGATATTTATGCAGGTATTGAGTGGGAAGCGGACAGTGAGGGTGCTATTAAGCTTATCCGCTTTTTGCAAGAGGAGATGGGGGTCACGCAGATTCGGTTTTCTGAGCAATGTGGTATTGGTATTAAACCTGTTTCAGAAGAGGGCACTAAAAGATTGGTGCGCAAAGCTATTCAATATGCTATCGATAATGAGCGTGACTCTGTGACCTTGGTGCATAAAGGTAATATCATGAAGTACACGGAAGGCGCTTTTAAAGAGTGGGGCTATGAGCTCGCACGCGAAAGGTTTAATGCCGAGCCTTTGGAGGGGGGGCCTTGGCATATCATGGCTAATCCAAAAACGGGCCAAGATATTGTGATCAAAGATGTCATTGCTGATGCATTTCTGCAACAAATTTTGATGAGGCCTGAAGAGTACAGCGTAATTGCAACGCTAAATCTTAATGGAGATTATATTTCTGATGCTTTGGCAGCAGAGGTTGGAGGGATTGGTATTGCTCCTGGGGCTAACATTGGTGGTAGTGTTGCTGTGTTTGAGGCAACTCATGGTACGGCACCTAAGTATGCAGGTCAGGATAAGGTCAATCCTGGCTCTTTAATTTTGTCAGCTGAGATGATGCTGCGCCATATAGGGTGGTTGGAAGCTGCTGATTTGATCATTAAAGGTGTACAAGGTGCTATTGAAGCGAAAACAGTCACTTATGATTTTGAACGATTAATGCCGGATGCTACCTTGTTAAAGTGCTCTGAATTTGGTGAAGCTGTGATCAGTCATATGGAGGGTATTTGAAGCTAATTATACAGTATGCTGGAGATGGAGCAATAAAATTCATCCATTCAGCAAGAAGAATGGGCGGGGCTTATTGCACCCCCTTGGGAGTATACAGCGGCTGCACCACATTGGTGATGCAGCATAATAATAGAGAGTAAAGATTAAGCTGTTTCGACCACTTGTGGCGTGGGTCCTTGACTCTCTATAGGTTTATTTACAGGTATGTCTTGTACTTCTGTTGTTTTAGGAGCAATGCCTAGGGACTCTGAGGATGAATCTGAGTCTTGCATGATAATGCTGATATTGACAGCGTGCAGTCCTTTCGGTGCTTCTTGAGTGTCATAAGCAACTCGCTGTCCGGCTTTAAGAGTTCTGTAGCCTTCCATTTCGATGTAGGTATAATGTACAAATAAATCATCCTTTCCATCGTCAGGAATAATAAAGCCATATCCTTTGGCATTGTTAAACCACTTAACAGTACCTTTTGCCATAACAATTACCTCCGGGTGAAAACGCTTGTAAGTGCTATTTGCACCCTTAATCTCGCACCCACATCGGATTGTTATTGTTTCTTTAACAACAAGCAAAGCCTGTTGATACCCCCTTTCAATATTGCTCGCAATACCCTTATGAGCTGAGTACTGAGTTAATACTGAGTATAGTGCCTTAAGGCTTGCCAAAACCCATACCTAAGTTGCTCAGGGGGGGTTAGACTGTGAGCCTTAGCCACCGCTTCAACTGTCGTATATTGGAAGCAAATAGTCAAGTATTTCATTGTTTTTGAATTGGTTTTCTTGTAAAGAAGTTATTTTTTTGTACAATTTGTTTTCAATACGGCCGCTTGTTTTCTGATTTCAGGCGACAATGAGTGTAGTTCTTAAGTATTGAGTGTCTTTTATGGTAGCTTACTATATCTGTTGGTGTAACATGAGATTGGTATACACAAAGTTTTTGTTGTCTTAAATTTTAAGATGGTCTGGTTGCTGCTAGAACAAAGTGTAACTGGGGGGTAACAGTGTGCTATTCGAATTGTTTGTATACTCTACGCAAAATGTGTCATTAAATACTATTAAATACAAAAGTTTAGTCGTTATAGGTTCTTCTTATGAGTAAAATTGATTATTTTCAACTAACATTAAATCATGAGGGGAGCGATGATCCCGATGTTGAACTTGATGATGGTTTGGTAGTCGAGGAAGCTCAAGCGGTTCTTAGGCCACCTCCAAAATATTCGGTGATTATGGTTAATGATGATTTTACCCCCATGGACTTTGTAGTAGCAGTACTGCAAAAATTTTTTAACATGACTTTAGAGCAAGCCACGGAAGTGATGCTTGCGGTGCACACTAAGGGAAGAGCTGTGTGTGGGACTTTTACCAAAGATATTGCCGAAACCAAGGCAGCGCAGGTGAATCAGCTGGCACGAGAAAATCAGCACCCTTTGCTGTGTGAAATTGAGCAAGCTCAAGCATAACAATAGGCATTTTAGATAGGAAGGTAAGCTACGATGTTGAGCAAAGATCTCGAAGTAACGTTGAACTTGGCCTTTAGAGAAGCCCGGTCAAAGCGTCATGAGTATATGACTGTTGAACATCTGTTGTTGGCATTATTAGATAATGATTCCGCGGCGAGAGTGCTAAAGGCTTGTGGCAGTAACTTAGATGCCCTGCGGTCTGAATTAACCCATTTTGTAGATGAAACGACGCCTTTAATTCCAGCTTCTGATACTGAGAGAGAAACCCAACCTACCTTAGGGTTTCAACGTGTGTTGCAGCGAGCTGTCTTTCATGTTCAGTCCTCGGGCAAAAAAGAGGTGACGGGGGCTAATGTGTTAGTGGCTATCTTCAGTGAGCAAGAAAGCCAAGCTGTTTATTTTCTTAAAAAACAGAGTGTTGCGCGTATTGATGTGGTTAATTATATTGCGCACGGTATTTCTAAAGTATCAGACGAACATTCTCATCAACATCAAGTAGATCCGGGGGCACACGATCATCCGGCTGAAGACGATCCAGTGGGTGCTGAGGCGCCTGCCAGAAGCCCTTTAGAGGTGTATGCGACGAATCTGAATGAGCAGGCTGTGTTGGGTAAAATAGACCCTTTGGTGGGGCGTGAGGACGAGATTTTAAGAACTTCACAGATTCTGTGTCGACGCCGTAAAAATAATCCTTTGTTGGTGGGTGAACCGGGTGTGGGTAAGACGGCCATAGCCGAAGGCCTGGCCAAAATGTTGGTTGAGGAGCGGGTGCCAGAAGCGATTGCAGGCAGTACCGTTTATGCCATGGATTTAGGAGCCTTGCTGGCGGGAACTAAGTATCGAGGGGATTTTGAAAAACGCTTTAAAGCATTGTTGGCTGAATTGCAGAAAGCTGATCGTGCTATTTTATTCATTGATGAAATTCACACTATTATTGGGGCGGGTGCTGCCTCCGGTGGTGTCATGGATGCTTCTAATCTTCTTAAGCCATTGTTAGCTTCAGGGGGTATTAAGTGCATTGGCTCGACTACTTTTGCAGAGTATCGAGGTATTTTTGAAAAAGATAGAGCTTTGGCACGTCGCTTTCAAAAGATTGATGTTGAAGAGCCCAGTATTGAAGCAACCTTTTTAATTCTAAAAGGTTTGAAAACTCGTTTTGAGCAACATCATAATGTTCGCTATACCGAGAAGGCTTTACATGCGGCTTCAGAGTTGGCAGGTAAGTACATCAATGATAGACATTTGCCTGATAAAGCTATTGATGTGATTGATGAGGTTGGTGCCTTTCAGCAGTTGCAGCCTCCAAGCAAGCGTAAAAAAGTGATCAGCGTTCCAGATATTGAACAAATTGTTGCAAAAATTGCCCGTATTCCAGCTAAAGGTGTCTCTGCTTCAGATAAGGAAGCTTTGAAAAAGTTGGATAGCAACTTGAAAATGACAGTTTTTGGGCAAAATGAAGCGATTGAAACTGTGGCTAAAGCGATTAAATTGGCTAGGGCTGGTTTGGTGTCGCCGTCTAAACCTGTAGGGTGTTTTTTGTTTGCTGGGCCTACTGGGGTGGGTAAAACGGAGTTGACCACGCAGCTGGCTAATACTATGAACATTGAGCTGATACGTTTTGATATGTCTGAATATATGGAACGCCATACGGTTTCGCGTTTGATTGGTGCGCCTCCTGGTTATGTTGGTTATGATCAAGGAGGTTTACTGACTGAGGCAATCACTAAGCATCCGTATTGTGTGTTATTGTTGGATGAAATTGAGAAAGCGCACTCAGAGGTGTTTAACTTACTGTTGCAGGTCATGGACCATGGTACTTTGACGGATAATAATGGGCGCAAAGCAGATTTTCGTAATGTTATTTTAATAATGACCACGAACGCAGGCGCTGAAGAAATGAGCAGGGCTTCGATGGGTTTTACTCAACAAGATCACTCAACCGATGGCATGGAGTATATCAAGAAATTTTTCACGCCTGAGTTTCGTAACCGTTTAGATGCCATTGTGCAATTTGCACCACTGGAGCTGGAAGTGGTTAAAAATGTAGTTGAGAAGTTTCTGACACAGCTGCAAACTCAGTTGGATGATAAAAAAGTGACTCTTAAAGTGTCTGATGAAGCCAAAGCTTGGTTGGCTCTTAAGGGTTACGATAAAAAGATGGGGGCCAGACCCATGAATCGGCTGATACAAGATGAAATTAAAAAACCGCTGGCTGAAGAAGTGTTATTTGGCAATTTAGTCGGTGGTGGTGAAGTCTCTATTGAGCTTGATGAGGAAAAATTGGCCTTTAGCTTCACCTAAACTCATGCAATCAAACAGGCTACTGTATGCGGTAGGTGATGCGGCCTTTGTTGATGTCGTAGGGAGAGATGTCAACTTTAACCTTATCGCCTGTGAGAATTCTAATGTAGTTTTTCCGCATTCTGCCTGAAATATGTGCGGTTACAATGCGACCGTTTTCTAATTTAACTCGAAACATAGTGTTTGGTAGCGTCTCTAGTACTTCACCTTCCATCTCGATGTTCTCTTCTTTAGCCATTTTTATTGCCTTTGTCCTTGTATATTGATAATTCAGTGAGTGATTGTTTCACGGAGGGTTATTCTAAGAGATTATTGATAGGTTTTCCAATGGTTGTCGATGAACATTTCAACGGGCCTAAACTGGCTTTTGTAGCTCATTTTTTGACAACTTTTTACCCAATAACCTAAGTAGAGATAAGTTAGCCCGAGTATTTTAGCTTGTTGGATCTGCCAAAGGATAGCATAAATGCCAAGGCTGCGTTTTGGTAGTTCAGGTTCGTAGAAAGTATAAACAGCAGAGAGGCCATTGTGCAGAAGATCGGTGACGATAACGGCTACTAATTGTTCTGATATTCGCAATTCGAAAAAGTGTGTGTAATCTCCAGTAGAGAGCAAGAAGTTTTGATACTGTTCGGGAGATGGGGGGAACATATCACCTTCTTTGTGTTTGTGATAGATGTACTTTTCATACAGTTTATAATGTTCTCCTTTGTCCGCTTCTTGTACTTTTGTAGTCTTAATGTCTTTGTTTTTTAGGAGAATGCGGCGGTAGCGCCTTTTTTGTGTATTCAGTTGGTGTACAAGAATTCTGGTGGGGGTGCACTCTGAACAGTGACGACAGTTTGGTCGATAGATGTAGCGTCCGCTGCGGCGAAACCCTAAGTTCGATAGGGTTGAGTACATGCTTTGTGAGACTGTTCGGTTTGGGTCAGCAAATAAGGTAGTAGCATCGTTTCTGTTTAAATAAGAACATGGGTGCTTAGGTGTGATAAAAAATTTGGTATTGTTTAGCTGAGACATAGTCGTATTGGGGTTGTAAGAATTTTGGGATGTTTTTGAATACATATAGAGCTTGGTTGCCAGTTGTATTTGTGAGTGTTTATTATAGCCGAAACATTTTAGTTTTTAATCGCTATGTAAGGTGAAATGATTATAGAGAAGAGGCGGTGAATTATTATGATTGGTGCTCCAAATCGTGATGATAGAGGTGCTTTAGGTGATTTCGATAAAAGTACAGGGTTTTGTGTTGCTGGAGGTGGTAGGGGTAGCGATGACGCCTTTGGTATGGGTCCTGCTTTGTCGAGTGGCTCGGTTGCAATGATGACAGATGCTACTACTAGTAATCGAGTTGGTGCTGTCGCTTCGCTTACAGAAGCTTATGGGTGTGTTAGTTTGAAGAGGCTTAAACCACAAGAGGGCTTTGTTGACAACTCTTTGTTAAAAGAGCGGCTTGAAAGTGTAGAGCGTTATCTTAGGTTATCAATCTTTTTACATGATAGCAAAAAAGCGAGTGCTGACATTACGTCTTATATAGTGCGAACTGTAGATTTCTTATCGCTTTGTACAAATAAATTTATTGAAAAGGATGATCGCGTGCCAGGGTTCTATTGTTATAAAGATAAAGAAAATAAAGGGCTTGTATGTTTGTATGGCGAAAAAAAATCCAATTTAGTGGTGTTGAGGTTTGAGAAAACACAGGATTATCGTGTTTGTAACTTGTTTGATGAAAGATCTAAAGGGAAAGGCCCAGCTATTCTTGGTTTTGGAGTTGATTTTTCAGAAAGGTTAAAATTTTTAATTCTGATGTATCAAGATGCATTTTATAAAATACAGCCTGGTAATCAGCGTGATTTGATTCAAAAGGAAAGAGTATATATTTCTGATCCTGATGTGCAAAATGCGTTTTTATCTAAAGTATTTATATGCGAGCAAGAAAAAAAGGCAATTTGTAGTGATTCTTCCGTTAACCAAGAAGAAATGGCTGACAGGATGGTGAATTTAGCACGAAGTTTGCTAGTAAAAAATGATAAAAAATTTTTATTGGTGCCAGTTTTTGTAATGGCGCAGTTTGTATACCTTGGTTCTTTAAAGGGGTATATGGAGTTTTTGAAGCTGTTAGTTAAACAGTGTGAGCTTGGTCTTCTTAAGCAAATGATTGACATGACTAAATTTATGGGGCCTGTTATTAAGAACCTTAGTTTTGTTAAAAATCTGGAAACCCTTTTGACAAGTAGTGATAGATCATTGTTTGAATGGCCTGTGGTTCCTGTGGATGAATTGATGGTTGAAAGTTTTGTTGATCAATATAATCGTTGGGTTAAACTAAGTGAGCAGGCTGATGGGTCTAAGAGTAATAAATCGAGTGCTATCAACAGTAATATTTTATGCTCAGAGTCAATTCTTTTGACTCTTATGTGTTATTTGTTTGACCCTGACAAAAATTTATTTTCTATTTTTGTAAAGGACTTTGAAGTCAGTGTGGGCGAAGAGTTTATAAAAAAAATAATATCTTTCTTGAAACTTTTTGGAAAAAAGCTTGCAAGCATGCATAACAGTGTGCCTAAACAATCTGTTCTTGGTTCTGTGTATGAGGCGTTAAGAAGACAATCAGATGAATGCTTATATCTTTTGAAAGTAAAAACTAATTTATTAGCTATGATTGGCAATATTAAACAGGTGGTGAATGGAAAGAATAATAAAACAGGGCGACAAATTTGGGATCAATTTGAAAAGTTTGTTTCTGAAGAGAAAATGAGTTGTGATCAAGTTGTAAAGCTTGTTATTGTAAAACTTACGCGAACTGAAGTGCAGTTTCTGATAGATGTAGGCGCGACTAAAGTGTTAGAAGATGTTGGGGGTGGTGAAATTGGTATTATGATACTTGCAGGTTTAAGGTCTAGGCTTGAACAAATGGATGATTGGAGGCAAAAAACACTTCAGAGACAGAAAGAAAAGGACAGAATTAAAAGTACTGTTGATGAGCAAATGAAAAAGTTTTCTCAAAAAATTCTTGAAGTGGCACAGACAGTAAGAATGCATGAAATGAACTTTATTGATGCGGCGAAAAACATAGAAAAAAACTTTGGGGAGGTAAGAGGAGTACTGCACGATGTTTTAGGACTAAATGAGACTGTTTTAACAGGAAACTTAGCTAATGACACGTTAGCAGTGGATTTGGTTAAGAGAGCACTTGAGTCTTTAAAAGAAAAGTTAAGAGGAAACTATGATTGTTTTCAGATTATTGAGAAAATTAATGAAGAGGCATTGAAAAAATTGATGCAGTTACATTATAAGGATGTATTCCATAACTCTTACGAGTATAATAAGCGTGAAGAACCGCGTGATAATCCAGTGGCTCAAATTGAACCGTTGTCTTGTGTAGGGACTGGGCATTTAGCAGGTAATGCTTTGACTGTAGAAAAGTATAATGTGGAAGAAGAAGTGCGAAATCTTAAAAGTTTATGTCAAGCCGGACCTGAACTCAGAAAATTCAACTTTTTAGAAAAAATACATAAAATTATTCAATCGGCTAACGAACAATGTGGGTTAAATACGCAGGATGTGTCTACACACTTGAAAGCCTTGTTGGCAGATACTGGTGCAGATAGAACTGCGTATTTGATTTATAGGTATGGTGGTGATGAAGTCCTGTCTTATTCACAGGCGTTTGGTGTTTTAAATAACATATTTAAAACGCTGTTTGATGATAGGGGAGTGGATTACTATTATGATAATATTTTTAATCAAGCAGGTGTAGATGAATGGGGCAATGAGAAATTAGGATCTGTTTCATCTGGGGTAGATTTAGATCCAGTTAGCAGCATAGTAGAGGCGGGTGATGCTGTTAAGGATGAATTTCAGGCACTGCCTTTAGGAGTCAAAAATTACTTTAATCGTTTGTTTAATGCGCTGTTGAATGATGAGAAGCATGTGGATTCTAGTCATTTTCATACTTTTAAAGAAAGGCAGGGAAATGGTTTGTTGGAAGCTAGGCTTAATCAAGGTCATTCTTCTCTGAGAGTGATTATACATATTTATCATTACGGGAAGTGTAAAGATATCATCCTATTGCATGTGTTTGAGGAAAAAGAAGGTAAGAAAGCTTGCTTTAATAGTGCTATTGGCATTGCACAAAGACGTCTCCATGAATATTTGTCCGCTAGACGCGAAGAAGATGAAGAGATATTGAATGAGTTTAGCAGTCAGCCGTCAACGAGTTCTTCACTTGCAGTGACTTGAACAGCGCTTTAGAATATAGTCTATGGTTTAATGCCGAGAAACATTGTGTAATTAAGGAACCCATAGCAAAATGAAGTTTTCAATTTCTACTAGTCAGATGCCTAATATTAAAACAGATTGTTTGGTTGTTTTGTATTTTTTAAAAGGTAAACTATCAGCCAGTGCTGCGGTTGTTGATAAGCAGACACAGGGTTTGTTAACTCAAACACTTAAACAAGAACAAGCTCAGGGTAAGGTCGAAGAGTGTTATTTGTTGCACCAGCCTAGGGGGTTGGCTGCCAAACGCTTACTATTGGTAGGTTGTGGTGATCTTAAACAACTGAATGAGCGTACCTATAAGAAAATTATTAATACTATTGCTAGAGCACTGGATAAGACAGCTGCGTGCAGTGCACATATCAGTTTAGTGGATGTGGAGGTGCAACACCGTTCTCGTGAATGGTCCCTGCAATTGGGTGCTGAGGGTTTGTATGCACAAACGTACTGCTATGATAGCTTTAAGTCTAGTGTTGACAAGTCCAAGAGTAAAGCGTCTAAATTGAATGCAGTTTGTTTTCATATCGATAAGTCTAAGAAAACCTTTACTAAGGCGTT
Organism: Pseudomonadales bacterium; assembly: GCA_028281605.1. Taxonomy (GTDB): domain Bacteria; phylum Pseudomonadota; class Gammaproteobacteria; order Pseudomonadales; family JANQJO01; genus JANQJO01. The sequence goes on along the minus strand of JANQJO010000061.1, from coordinate 13,711 downwards.
AGAGATTGGTAAAGCGATGGCTGAGGGGACTGCTTTGGCAAAAGATTTAGGGAATGCACCGGCGAATGTGTGCCACCCTGCTTATTTGGTGCAGCAAGCGCGTAGTTTGGCAAAAGTTTATCGTGGTTTGACGTGTAAAGTACTGGATGAAAAAGAGCTTAAGGCAATGGGTGCTGGTGCTTTTGTGGCAGTGTCTCAGGGTAGTGATCAGCCAGGGAAACTGATTCTTATGCAGTATCGAGGAGCTGGTACGGCTAAACAGGCGCCCTATGTGTTGGTAGGTAAGGGTATTACATTTGATACTGGAGGTATTTCATTAAAGCCCAGTGCGGCTATGGATGAAATGAAATACGATATGTGTGGGGCAGCCGCTGTTTTTGGTGTGATGAAGGCAATTGCTGAGTTGCAATTGCCCATTCATGTGCTGGGGGTAGTGGCAGCTGCTGAGAATATGCCTTCGGCCAGGGCAACGCGTCCTGGGGATATTGTAAAAACTTTATCTAAGCAGACAGTTGAAATTTTAAATACGGATGCTGAGGGGCGTTTGGTGCTGTGTGATGCATTAACGTATATAGAGCGTTATAAACCGAAATGTGTCATTGATATTGCGACTTTGACAGGCGCGTGTATTGTTGCTTTGGGTCATCATGCTTCGGGGTTGTTGAGTAATCATCAGCCCTTGGCGGATGCATTGTTAAAAGCAGGACAGGATACTTTAGATCGTGCTTGGCAATTGCCATTGTGGGAAGAATATGAAGCACAGCTTGATAGTCCCTTTGCTGATATGAGTAATATTGGAGGTAAGGGTGCTGGAACCATCACTGCGGCGTCTTTTTTGAGTAAGTTTGCAAAGTCTTACAAATGGGCACATTTGGATATTGCAGGTACCGCATGGCAGAGTAAGGGTTTGCAAAAAGGTGCCACTGGGCGTCCCGTTTCATTATTGACGCAATATCTAATTCACCAAGCAAAGTATTAATGGTATTGGTGTGAAGTTAAGCCTGATGATGAAAAACTTGTGTGCAATATAAAGGATTAAACATGCTGTATTGTTTGAGTTCAACAAGGGTTTTTTCATGGGTAGTGCAGGCGACATAAGCGTTTACTGTACTTTTACTATCTCCGGCAAATAAGGGCACAATTTTTTTAAGGTTTAATTTTTTTGTGGTGATTTTTTCTGAATGCTTGGCTTCAATAAGGCTTATTTTTTGTTTTTTTTCTAATACAAAGTCAATTTCAACACCATTTTGATCTCGATAAAAAAACATGCTTTTATTTGGGATAAAGTTGTGGGTTTTTACCAACTCTGTAAACACAAAATTTTCCCATATTTGACCTCTATAAAGGTGGTGTAAGTAGTCTTCTTCGTGGTTGATATCCAACAAATGGCAAAGTAAGCCGTTATCGGAGAAGAACAGTTTAGGAGTTTTGATAAGGCGTTTGCCCATATTCTTATAGTAAGGAGATAGCATATAAATAATGCCGCTGCATTCTAAAGCGTTGATCCAGTTTTTAATTGTGACTGGAGAAATACCAATGTCTTTAGCGATATCCGTGTAATTGACAATTTGTCCGACTCGTGTGGCTAAAATTTTCATGCAGCGTTGAAAGTCTCGTAAATTTGTGACATTGATTAATGATTTGAGATCCCTTTCTAGGTAAGTTTGCACGTAGTCTTCAAAAAAGAAAGTGACATCGAGGTGAGGGTTAGACCAGAGTTCAGGATAGCCACCTTTCCAAGGTAGATCTTCCAATCGCATTTGTGAATAAGGTTTAATTTCTTCTGCACACAATGTTTCAAGAGTGAGAATACCGATGCGCCCTGCTAAGCTCTCACTGATGTTTTTCATTAGCTGAAATTTTTGGCTGCCTGTTAAGATCCAGTGGCCGTATTTTTCTCGGTTTTCATCGATGAATATTTTTAATTCTCGAAATAGACTGGGGGCGTATTGAATTTCATCTAGTAAAACAGGTGAATTGAAGGCAGATAGGAAAGAGTGTGGGTTTTGTTCTGCGTGCTCAGCTTTTGCTATATGGTCTAAGGTTACATAACTGGCATTTTGGAAAAGCCGCTTTAATAAGCTGCTTTTTCCTGCCTGCCTGACTCCTGTGATCAATATTGCAGGCCGAGAACTAGATAATATATTGATTTTATTTGATATTTTTCTTTCTATCCACATGTATATTTTCACCCACACAGATACTTTAAGATAATCCAATATTCAACTTTAGATTATCTTAAAGTATCTGTGTGGGTAAATCTAGTTTTAAAGGATAAATTGTTTTGATAACATGCTATCTGTGTTGATGAAAATGGTTGCATAGAATGACTATGCAACCATTTTCTCGCCTTGATAACAAAAAATAATCCTGCGTATAAACAGGAATTTATTTCGTATTCGTTCCTGAAATATTTGGTGTTAGCTCATATCCTTTAAAGACTGAGTATCTTTAGGAAACCGTTTTAATATTTTCTTGTCTGAAGTTATTAATTTGGTACCAAGGGATCTTGCAAGGGCGATGAATTCGGAATCATATGCAGAGCAGCCACTTTCATGCGCCAAGCTTAAAACGTTTAAAGAATTTACTTCATACTCACAGTCCAACAGTAATGACTCTGCTTGCTCTTGAATTTCTATGGCTGTATCAAAGTCAATTACGTCTTTTTTAAGGTACAAGCACAGAACGTTTCGCATTTCACTTCGCCACAGAGCTGGAGCAGCCCACTCACTATCTAGCTTTAGTAAGTTTTCTGAGAGAGTTGTAAACTGTGTAGGTAAAAACAAATAGGCGATTACATTTGTGTCAACTACAATCATTTAAGACCTTCTTTCATCCTTAGCTTCCATGATTTCCAATGTGCTGATTTTTTTTACTTTTACACGTTTTCTAAGATTTCGAGCTCTTTCTATACGATCTTCTGCAGACCAACATTTAGGTAAAAATATTCTTTCCAAACAAGCAATTAGCTCACTATTTATACTTCTGTGGTGTAAATGGGCAGCTCTCTTCAGTTGTTCATATAGCTCTTCAGGGACATTTTTTAGGGTCAGATTTGGCATACTATTAGTTCTCCTTGCAATTCTCATAATTTGGTGCCATTATGGTTCCATTTTGGAGTATAGTCAATACGCAAGCTAACCAGCTGTTCTATTTGACATCCAGATTTTGGGGTAGGGTGACTGATGTTGGCGTTATGGGTAGCGAGCGTATTATGAAGGAAGTTTTTTCATGAAAGATGTGTATCTAAAGGATATGGAAATACAATGGAATGATCATTTGCATATGAGAGATCAAACATGGAAGACGTTACAGTATACAATACTATTATTTTTGGGTGTTGTTGGATTAGAAATCAAGGAAGGAACTGATCAAAATGTTTTGTTGATAGGAAAACTAGCGATTTTGATCACTAGTATTTTAGGGCTCCTAGTAGCGTTCCATCATCGTAATAGACAGAGTCTTAAATTCGACCTTATCAAGCTTTATGAAGAGAAATTGGAATTAACACCTTTAATTAAGCCAATCCTTGATGAGTATGACAAAGGCTTCTTTAGCAAAGTAAATACTTCCACATACATAGTTGTTGCTCAATTCGGTCTACTTATTGTTGCCCTAGCTATGTTAGCAGATCACTTTTCATAACAAGGCCAGTAACAGCGACGTTCGTACCTCGTGCGTGTTCTGGTATAGTTGAAGAAAATATTTATTAATCAGTTGTTTTTTGCCATAAAGCTTGTATAGCTTGTTCTGAGAATTCCAGTATAAATAGATATTTCTTGTTTTTGACAATATCGAGAATGAGTGTTTCATCGATATTTAAATAGTCGTGCACTAAGGCGTTTCTCATACCAATGATTTTTTGCCAACGTTCGTATTGTACTTGTGTAATTTTATGTGACTTGAGCAGTAAGTGAAAATTTTGGTAGGCACTGCTGGGTGCGCTTTTATGTATTGACTTAACCCAGTGTTTTACAAGGCCAATGCTGATTTCGGTTATCAATTGTAAAAGTCTTTCTGCGGATCGATATTCATGCTGTGTGGTTTCTCTTGTTTGTAAAATGAGATTTAGGTCATCCAGTTCTTGACAATAGGTGGATAGGTAAGCACGGATGCTGTTTAAATACTCTTGCAGGCCTTCGTCAGTCACGTTTTTTCTCACTTTTGAGTTGTATGTATGAAGGTGTGAATATATCGTGCTCAAAAAGAGCCAGAATGCGAGCTTCTTCTTTCATCAGTCTTGATGTGTTTTTGTTTATCAGGAGTTTGCTGTCATTGATGACGTTAATAGCAAGATATAATGGACATTGATTGATGTCGATTAGCGATATTATATTGTCATTTAGTTTTAATGTTGTTTGCCATTCTAAAGCTAGGGTTTGTTTTCGGTGTAGAGTATCGGCTTGAGTTTTGGGGAAGTTTTTAAAGGCAACTGCTAGATCATAGTCACTATCAGCTTGATTTGTACCTTTTGCTTGGGAACCATAGAGCCAGAGTAAGACAATATCTTCATTGGTTTGGGCGAGTTGTGTGATATTTTCTATCACTGTATGCATTTTAGTTTACTTTTTAGGTTAGCTTTGGTTTTTCTCTTGTGATAACAGTTATAAACTGTTAATAAATTAAGCAGATTATACGGTCCTTGTCTTGAGCTTGTAAAGCTTTAGATACGTTATAGGGCTTGTATGGCTTATTAAACACTTATAGACTGTGTTGTGATATGACTGATTTTACAGAACCGACAGAAACCTTTAAATCTATAGACCGTTTTATGACGGCGCTCAGAGAGTACCGCAGTGGTAATCGGCAGTGTTTGGAGTTGAAAGGTGATATGAATATTCATGCAGCTGTTGAAGATGAAGCTTTGGTCTCCAGTAATCTTTCTAAGTTGAATTTAAAGGCTGCGGCTGAAACTGCGCGTTTGCTTAAGCAGGGCAGTGGTGTTGAGAATAGTGTTATTGAGAGTGTTGAAAATGGACTGGTATCATATGAAAAAGATATATTGGTTGTAGATGACTTTTACGGTTCTAATATAGAACCAACGGCTCAGAAGCTTAGTGAGTTGTTACAGTTTTTTCAAAATACGATGCGGTCAAACACTGGAGTGTTTAAAGTCAAAGGATCTCAAGAGGAAAAATTGCAAAAAGAACAACCTAAGGCCACGATAAGTGATGTGGATATTGAAGCTCAGATTGAGGCGATTATGGCGAAATTTTTGCCTGTGATGAAGGCTGAGTTGCGTTCTGTTTTTAAGCGCTAGCGGTATTCCAGTTGAACCAGTTCCACCCTCTGTTGTTATCAGTTTTTGTTGTTTTTAAAGTTTTGATTTCTTGTGTTAGATCCGTGACTTGTGTTGTTAGATCTGTGACTTGTGTTGTTAGATCCGTGACTTGTGTTGTTTGATCTGCGAGTTGTGTTTTTAGACGTGTGTTTTCTGTTGTTAGAGTTTGGATTGTTCTTTCTATATTTTGTTTGTTTGTTTCTAGAGTTTCTTTGTCTTTTTTTAGATCTTGTTGAATTTGAGGAATATGATAACGTTTGCCCATTAAGTTATATATATAATTAACTGTTTTTAACATTGAATGCAAGGCAGCAAGAGTAGCTCCAGCAATGGCTGATTTTTCCATAGTGGATGATGATAAGCGTTGTAATGTTGACTTGATGTAATTAAAAGCTGTGTGTAATTCCTGGCCCATGCCCACTTCATGAGCCAGTTTGGCTAAAAACTTTGTTATCTCTGCCAGTTCAATACCCATTGCGGGTAACCCTGCACCTAAAAGAAAAGTAGACCCAACTGAGGCTGCTATTTTAATAGTTAGGCCTCTGATTCTCGCAGGTACTGAGGAAAGTCGTGTAACTGATTCAGGCTTGGTTCTGGCATTAGTGATATTTTCTAGTGATTGGTGATCATTGTTACCAATAATATTGTAAAGTGTAGCTTTACTGCCTATTGAGGTATAGGTGCTCCAAATTGCTCCATGTCCCCTTATTATACCAATATCTTTCTTAGATCTAACCCACTCTTTAGGTTTTTGGGCAATATTTTTAGGTAGCAACCTTATAGGCCTGAGGAGGGTAGCAGCGATAGCGTATAGCCAAGCTTTCTTACCAACATATCCGAGTTTTTTTAAATTATATTCGTTAGTGTTGTTAGTGGTGGTATTGGTGACTATCAGTTGAAGTTTTCCTCCTTTTCCTGTTTCTATCCGCATTTCGTGGTTGTTTGTTTTGTGTGAATGCAGAGTTAAACCAGCTGCCACTTTAGGCCTAGGTTTTAAAAACCATAGCCACCCAGTTCTTTGTAAATGTACTCGGTAGGTTCTGGATTTACCGGTTGATCGTAGGACAAAGCCACGGTGTTGTTGCGCAGAAAGGCTCCTGATTACTGAAGGCATTTAAATAACCTTGTTTTGGTTGCTATTTTTATTTTTTATATGTGCAAAACTTTAATTCAATCTGAGTTGATTTACAAGTAGATATAAAATAATCTTTTGTGTGTTTGCCTGAAAAGCAATCGATATATTTTATGTATACAATAATCAAGTGTTGGAATCTTGGCATTTCGTAAGAAAGCGCTTATTCTTATGCCTGACCCTATATATGATTTCTACCGTAACTCGTGCTTTCTATGACAAGCTTACAACGCTGTCCACAATGTGATCATAAAAACAACAGTGATGCAACTCATTGCCAAGCTTGTGGTATGCTTTTATTACGAACATGTAGTCATTGTACAATAGATAACCCGCTTTGGGCCCGTTATTGTATGAGCTGCGGCAAGCCACTTCGACACAATACACAGGAGACGATGACAGGCTGTGCTGAACGCCGCCAAATAACAGTGATGTTTTGTGATCTTGTTAACTCAACAGGTTTGTCTGAACAACTTGATCCGGAGGATATGCGTGAGATTTTTATTTCTTACCGGGAAGCCTGTGCTACGGCCATTAACCATATGGAAGGTTGTATTCATCAGTTTCTTGGTGATGGGGTCTTGGCTTTTTTTGGTTACCCTAAGGCACATGAAGATGATGCGCATCGTGCAGTGAATGCTGCTTTGGAAATTGTGGATTTGATTGCTGAGCGTAGCCAAACCATTAGAAGTCGTTTTGGGGTCAGTCTTGCTCTTAGAATTGGTATACACACTGGCCTGGTTGTGGCTGGAGATATTGTCGCTGGTGTCAGTACGCAAGAGCAAACGATTGTGGGTGAAACGCCTAATGTTGCTGCTCGTATTCAAGCAGAAGCATTAGCTAATCAAATTGTTGTCAGTCAAGCAACACAGAAACTGATTAGCGAGGCTTTTCATTTACGATACTTGGGGGCTACCCTCTTTAAAGGGCTTTCTCGTAAGGTAAGATTGTATGCTGTGGTTAGAGCGAATAGAGCTTGTAATCGTTTTGAATTTTCTTTGTCAAAAGAGGGGTCGATGATCAGTCGTGTTGCTGAATCTGCGTTTCTTAGGCAGCATTGGATTAACGTCACCCAAGGTATGGGGTGTGCTGTGTTGATATCTGGTGTTGCCGGTATTGGTAAATCGCATCTGGTACACGATTTAGGAGCTTGGGTGAATGTTGAGGCGCCTGCGACTGTGATTCAAATGCAATGCTCCGCTTTTCATGAAAATACCCCGTTGTATCCGGTTCAGATGTTTTTATTGCATGGCCAATCTCTGGTGAGTGTACAAGAAGATGGTTTGGAAAATATTAAATCAATTGAGTGTTTTCTTAACGCATTACAGTTGCCTTTAGTGCCTGGCGTTGCCTTATTATCTGACTTGCTCAATGTTCAATTGCAAGCACCTTATCAGTTGCCGGACTTATCGCCTGAACGATTGCGTATGGTCCGATTAGAATTGCTTAAAAATATACTGAAAAATATGGCTCGACAAAAGCCTGTGCTGTTAAGTATTGAAGATCTGCACTGGATAGACCCCAGTACCTTACAATGGTTAGAGTTGCTGCTCAGTGATATCGAAAATAGCCCTTTGTTTGTGGTGTTGACTACGCGGCCAGAGTTCAACCTTCCAAAAACGTTTCCTGTAGAACAGCTTTCATTGTCTCGATTTAATCATGCGGATTCTAGAGAACTGATGTATTATTATGATAGTGAGCGCATTCTTAGCGAAGCCACTGTCACTCATTTATTAGAAAAATCTGATGGAATTCCGCTTTATATAGAAGAGCTCACTAAAGCTGTCATTGCTAATATCAAGTCTAGTAAAAAAGCGTTGTCTGACAATTACATTCCTGACTCACTGCAAGCTTCTTTACTTGCACGTTTGGATAAACTATCTCATACTAAAGAATTGGCTCAGATTGCTGCGATTATTGGTCGAGAGTTTGATCAGGATATCATACAGGCTGTTTCTGAGTTGCCTCATGAAAAAGTTAAGCAATACTTACAAGATTTAGTCAAAGCAGAAATTTTGTTTGTGCGTAGTCGTAGTGAGAGTGATTACAGTGACCATGTAGTTTATGTTTTTAAGCACGCTTTGATACAAAGTGCCGCTTATCAAACCTTACTTAAAACCACGCGGCGTTACTTTCACAGTAAAATCGCAAAAGTTTTGGTCGATCGATTTCCGGATGTGGCAAAATTACATCCGGAATGGGTTGCACAACATTACAGTGAAGGTGGTTTGCCTGAACCAGCCATTAGCTATTGGCTGCTAGCAGGCCGTCATGCCTTTGTACGTTCTAATAATCAAGAAGCTATTGTCCACTTTCGCAAAGGTTTAGCCTTAATTTCGAAGTTAAGCAATCAAGTGCAAAAAAACAGCTTAGAGTTAGCTTTGTTATCTGCTCTTGGTCCTGCATTGATTGCCACTCAAGGTTTTGCAGATGAGCAAGTTGGTGCCCTGTATGCAAGAGCTAGTGAACTCAGTGCCTTAGTAGGATTTTCAGCGCAAAGTGCGCCAGCGTTGTGGGGTTTATGGGTGTTCTGTTTGGTGCGTTCGAGATTGTCCGAGGCTGGTTGCTATGCACAAGAGTTGCTTGAGATCGGTCAGCGTTCTTCAGATAAAAGTATTTTAATTGAGGGTCATTGGACTTTGGGGGATACTCAATTTTGGCGAGGTGAATTAAGCAGCGCTTATCTTCATTTGCAGCAAGCGATTGAGATGTACAATATGGATGAGCATTGGCACAATGCTTTTGTCTATGGTCAAGATCCTGGAGTCAGTGCTTATTGTTATCAAAGTTGTGTATTTCTGCACATGGGATATTTAGATCAGGCATTGACAGCGATTAAGGCCGCACGTGTGTTAGCCAATCGTTTGAATCATCCTTTTAGTGTTGGTTGGAGTTTAGGTTTTGAAACCTTGTTATGGGTATGGTTGGGTGAAACCGAAAAGGCCCTTGGTTCGGCTAATGAAACCATTAGGTTTTGCGAAGAGCAGGTCCAGCCTTTTTGGCTTTATGCTGTGTTACAGTTGAAAGGTTGGGTACTCAGTACGACAGGTCAGTATGAGGAAGGTTTAACTTTACTTCAAGAAGGTTTAGCCGCTTACCGTGGTATTGGATCGATGGTAGTCTTGCCAGATTTTTTAGCTCTACAAGCTGAAGTTCTGTTTATTGGCGGGTGCTATCGAGAAGCTTTGGAATGTGTTCGAGAAGGCCTGTATCTAGCAGAGCAACATCAAGAGTGTATTGCGATCAGTGAATTATTGAGAATAAAAGCTGTTATACTCAGTCAAAGTGAGCCTTTTGAAACAGCTCAATCTTGTTTTATAAAAGCATTGCAATATGCCCGCAGTCTTGGAGCAAAGTTGCGTGAATTGCGAGTACAAATTAGCTACAGTGAATACTTGATTGTGCAAGGTGAATATCGTGCGGCACAAGAGGGGCTAGGGTCTATTTATAGCTGTTTCAGAGAGGGACACCAAAGTCGCTGGTTACAACAAGCTGAAACACTTTTGGCAAATTTATCCTCACAAACAGTAAAAGTGGATGCCGCTGTAATCAGTTAGTGTAATTTTTCTGTAAGTAATAAAGTGCAGCAACCTAGTTTAAGGATGAACGATGGAGCCGGCTAATCATATCCCTTTTATTCGCCGTGGTGGTGAACAAATTTACCGACAGCCTTTTGACGCATTGGGTGTACAATTTTACGGTTTTGTGCTTGAAGCTGATGAACAAGTGATGCAGCAGCAATTGTGTGATCGTTATTTGAATCAGCCCAGTCAAGGTAAATTTGACTTTGCCCCTTTTGGGTCTTGGTGTTTGTTGGTCTTTAATAATTTGGCTAAATTGGCTAGTACCGAGCTGCCTGATAGTGAAAAAGGACAGTTTACCGAGCGTGAGTCTGCAATATGGGTGCTATTGCAAGAGCGTAATTCTGGTAAACTGTATTGGTTTTTGCCTTATATCTTTGTTAATAATTCTTATGCTTTGTGTATGGGGCGAGAAACCTATGGTTTTCCGAAGAGTTTGGGTATTTTTGAAGCCCCTTATTTTCCAGAGTATGCTACTTATTTTGATCTTAAAACTGAGGTGATTCCAACTTACACACCAAATACTCAAGGTACTTGGCAAACTTTGTGGAGTGTTACCCAACGAGTTGATCAAGGCAGTAAGGATAACTTTAAGCTAAGATTGAATTTAGTTAGTGAAGGGAAAGAGTTTATAGGAGAGGTTGCCAGTGAATTGCGGCGTCATTCTTTAGGTAGTCACAAGTATAAATTATTGGAGTTGACGAAAAATATTCTTGAACTTGAAGTGCCTATGGTTTTTTTAAAACAATTTCCTGCTATTGAAAATCCGAATGATGCATGTTATCAAGCGATTGCTACAACCAATATTAAGATGACAGGATTTAATGAGGCTTGTTTATTACCTGGTGAATATCAGATTCATATTCGTGATTATGATAGTCATCCTGTACGTAGTAACTTTGGGTTTTCTTCTGAGAAGATGTGTTCTGTATTGAGTTTTTACGCAAACATTGATTTTTTAATTGGTAATGGCCAAACGCTTTGGCAAGCAAATATAGATACTCAGGAGTCTTGTGATGAAGCAGAAGATCGCCATTCTTGGCGGGGGTTGGGGCGCCGTTTGTACGGCCTTATATCTAACAGATCCTAATAACCCAAATCGGGATAATTTTGATGTGACACTTTATCAATTAGGATGGCGTTTGGGTGGAAAAGGTGCCAGTGGTCGTGGTGTGCGTGGTCGTATAGAAGAGCATGGTTTGCACATTTGGATGGGTTTTTATGAAAACTCCTTTCGTGCCATTAGGCAAGTGTTTGAAGAAGTTCAACCGATTTACCGTAGGATAACTGACTATGAACAGAACCCCTTTAAAAGTTGGAGGGATGCCTTTAAGCCTCATAATTACATTGTATTAGCAGAGAATATTCAAAATCAGTGGAAGACTTGGGGTTTGGAGTTTCCAGCCAATAATGAACTCCCGGGCGAGGGAGATGGTATGTTGCTTTCATCTAGAGATTATTTGGTGATGCTGGTTAAGTTTTTATGTAAACATCATTGCAATAGCATTTTGCTTGATATTGAATCTTTGTTGATTAAGTTAAGAAAAGAGCGATTTAAAATTTGGCGTGTGTTAGGTAAGCTGCCTTGTGTATTAGGACGTGTATTTAAATTTATTAGCTATGATGTTGCTAAAACTTTATGGAAACTATTCGATAGTGTTCATAATAATCATCGATTAGATCTTTCATTGATTGAAGAAATTGTACAAAAATACCGTAAATGGCTACATGTTGTGATTGCTGAGGTAGGTGAGTCCAGTGATGAGTTACGTAGACTGTTAACTGTTTTAGAGTTAGTTGCTGTCACCTTATATGGCTTAATTAAGGATGATGTATTGAATAAGGGTTTAGATAGCATAGATGTTTATGATTTTAGGCAATGGTTACGTCGTCATGGTGCTTTAGAGTTTGCGGTGTTATCAGCCCCTGTACAGTCGATTTACGATTTGGTCTTTGGGTATGAAAATGGTGAATTGAAAAAAGCCAATTTTGCAGCAGGTGTTGCTGTACGCTCCATTGTTCGTATTGCTTTGACCTACAAGGGAGCGGTCTTTTGGAAAATGCAAGCGGGTATGGGTGATACAGTATTTGCACCCCCTTATCTTGTGTTAAAAGAGCGTGGTGTAAAATTTAAATTTTTTCATAAAGTAGAACAGTTGCATTTATCTGAAGATAAAAAGTTTATTGATACAATCAAAGTAGGTGTTCAAGCAACGTTGAAAGCAGGCCAAGAGGAATACGAGCCTTTAGTAAATGTAAAGAATTTACCGTGTTGGCCTGCTTGGCCGCGTTATGAACAATTAGAACAGGGTGAAACGTTGAAAGAGCGGAACATTAACTTGGAATCCTTTTACAGTGATTGGGAAAACCCTGCGTCGATAACCTTAAAAAAGGGTGAAGACTTTGATCATGTTGTGTTGGGTATTTCCATTGGGGCTCTGCCATATTTATGCCAGGAATTGGCTGAAGCGAATCTTGCTTTTAAGAATATGTTAAATAACATTGGTACGGTGAGAACGCAAGCGATGCAACTTTGGTTGGATCAAGATCTTCAAGCTTTAGGTTGGGATCAGCCGAGTCCTGTGATGGATGCTTATGTGGAGCCGTTAAATACGTGGTCTGATATGAGTCAGTTAATTGATAAGGAGGATTGGCCTGAAGGATCGGTGAAAAATATTGCCTATTTTTGTGGTCCGATGGTGGGTCAAGTTGAGCCTGCTACGGATCATGTAGAGCCTATGCGAGCTATGACACGTGTATGGCAGGCTTCCTTGACACACGTGCAGACGGCTATGGAATACTTGTGGCCTAATATTAAACCGAAAAACAATACTTATGGCATAGACTTTCAGCACTTTGTTAGTAGTGGTGATCAGAGAACAGATATGGAGAAATTTAATGCTCAGTTTTTCAAAGCCAATATTGATCCATCAGAGCGTTATGTGTTGAGCTTGAAGGGAACTACTGCATACCGGCTGCGAGCGAATGAATCGGGATTTCATAATTTGACTTTGACAGGGGATTGGATCAGAAATGGATTTAATGCTGGATGCATTGAAGCGACAACTATGTCTGGTATGCAGGCTGCGTATGCTGTGTCTGGCTATCCTGTACTTGATAGCATTATTGGGTTTGAAAAGTCTTGATGGAAAGCAGCCATGAGCGATATCTTTTTTGTCACCCTAAGTGATGAAAAAGGTATTTTCACGGTAAATTATTTAGGTGAATTTTCTTGCGTCAATAGATTCAGAGCCATGCGCCGAAATAATGACATATTCGCTGGTGCGTGATCTGTGCTAATGCGACTTTGATTTTCGTTAAGGGTTACATACAATTGCCAGTGAAGATTATTTTCCACTCCCCAGCGATTTCTAATGCCTTGGTGGAGTTCTTTCGCCTGATTGTATTCCAAGTTGTTGATATACAGCCGTCGTCTTTACATAAGTACTCTCTTCACCAATAATACGCTCAGATTCAGCAGCAACCAAGTAACTCAGCTTCTCTTATGGCTCTTTATGTTGCTTTTGCTAATAGGCTGCGTTGGAATGGAATCTATGCTCAAGGTCGTGCAAGCTGTTTTTTTGAGCAACGTACAGGTATGGTAAAAAATGATGTTACTGTAACTTTACGGCATCTCTACCTAACTTTATGGAAAAAATCTGATTTAATGATGGCTCTGTTAACAAATAAAGGAGCCTAACATGAATCAAGCCTTAG
>JANQJO010000016.1 GCA_028281605.1 Pseudomonadales bacterium | reverse complement strand
GGCACAGGAAATAATCTACCCATTTTGAGCGGATGCATGTTTGAGCACAGCGAGTTCAGAAGCGAACAATGGGTAGATTATTTCCTGTGCCTTACCTTAGTGCAAGACAAAGTATGTAACAATTGATTGATATCATCCGCCAAAGGCACTTCCCAAGTACACATTTTCTGAGTCGATGGATGGACAAAACCCAGCTCTTTAGCATGCAAAGCTTGTCGGCCAAACAAGCACGTTTGCTGAGCTTTACTTTTTCGACCCCCATATTGAGCATCCCCCACAATGGGATAGCCCAAATGCGCCATATGCACTCTAATTTGGTGCGTTCTCCCCGTTTCCAACTGCAAACGCACCCAAGTGTGACGTTCGAAACGTTGCAAAACACGATAGTGAGTCACAGCCGGTTTACCTGCAGCAACCACTGCCATTTTGGTACGATGCTGACGATGGCGGCCAATAGGCTGCCTAACAACTCCCCCGGAAATCATCACACCATGGACAATCGCATGATAAACACGCTTAACTCGCCTAGCTTGTAGCTGTTGGACCAAGTGGTTGTAATCATTTAAACGTTTGGCAACCACTAAAAGTCCTGAGGTATCTTTATCCAAACGATGTACTATACCTGCCCTTGGCAAATACTCAAGTTGAGGACAATGATGTAATAATGCATTAACCAAAGTGCCTTGCCAATGACCTGGCGCCGGATGCACCACCACATCAGGTGATTTATTTATCACCAGTATGCTTTCATCTTCATATACAATATGAATAGGCAAAGCCTCAGCTTGCCATGTGTGTTCGGATACCCATCGAGCTTTCAATTCAATTTGCTCTCCGCCTAAGGTTTTGTCTTTAGGCTTGCAAATTGAGCCGTTCACTTTTAATTCTCCCGTTTTCATCCAACCTTGTATACGAGCACGTGAGTAATCATCAATTTGGTCAGAAATCGCTCTATCTAAGCGCAAGCCCTTAGACTCCTCAGACAGAACAAAAGTGATGGACAACATGTCAACACCCAAACTTTGTGTCTCTATTTCACTCATAACTCATCACACTCAATAGGCACATGCCTATTTACCCTACAAACGCAATTTTCATCACCTAGGATGACGAAAATTGCATCGCTCATGGCTGTTTTCTATGTTTAAATAAAAACTAACATCCACTGATTGAAGGCATTTTTTCATGAATCCTGTACAAAAAAAAATCCAACACCCACTGCAATATTTAGCAATCGGTTTCTTTACTTACACACTGACTTTTGGACTCTGGTCCTGCTCAAACACACCAGAGCAAACACCCCAACTGACTGAGCAACAGTATTATATAACAGCCCAAAAAGCGATGGATGCCAGTAACTTCTTAATGGCTGTTGAGCAGCTTGAGCAGCTTGAATCACGCTTCCCTTTTGGGCGCTATGCCATAAATACCCAGCTAGATTTAATCTATGCTTACTATCGTAGTCAAAACTATGATGCAACTGTTTTGCAAGCTGAACGCTTTATCAGGCAACACTCTGACCACCCAGATGTTGACTATGCCTACTACATGAAAGGACTGGCCAATTTTAGCACAGACCGTGGTTTGATTGCTCGCTTTTTGCCAACTTCACCGGCCCAACGTGACCTTACAGCCATCAAAAAAACTTTCGCTGACTTCAGTCAACTGATTAACAAATTTCCCGAAAGCCGTTATACAAGCGATGCTCGCCAACGCATGATTTATTTAAAAAATTTACTCGCCTTGCATGAAGTGTATGCAGCCGAATACTATCTGGAGCGAAAGGCTTTTGTCGCCACTGCCAACAGAGCACGCTATATTTTAGAAAACTTTCCACAAACACCGGCCGTACCAAAAGCGATGGCGCTGGCTGTTAAAGCTTACCGCGAATTAGGCATGGAAACATTAGCTCATACGACTGAACAGTTGCTTGTAGAAAATTTCCCTGATTACGAAGAACTAGACCAAAACGGCCAACTGCTTTATCACACTGCACTTGAAAAATCGAATAGTTGGCTCTCTAAATTATCCTTTGGTCTCTTCCGCTAAAGTTAAGATCTATAAGACAAGAAGCATTCGCACAATTGAATTGTGGAGAAGGCCTATGCTACAGACAGAACACCAACGAGACAAACTGGCTTGCAAGGAACTAAAGTTCTACGAAAGGCAGAAGCAAAAGGTCTAGCCAATTATGCTGCTTTAGAAAAAACGCTCTCTTAAAGTGCAAGATCGGAACAGGTTTCTCAACTATTCACTGGCAGTGGAGAGCAAGCACTATCACCACTCACATTACCCAAACACTCGCAAAAAACCAACCCATGCTGCACATGTTTAATTTTTAAACTAGGGTAAGGCACAGGAAGTAATCTACCCATTTTGAGCGGATGCATGTTTGACCACAGCGAGTTCAGAAGCGAACAATGGGTAGATTACTTCCTGTGCCTTACCTAGCGCTCTGGTCAATCAAGCTTTGCTTCACTCTCTAAAATACTCTAAATATCATTGTTATTGCCATGCACTTGTGAAATATCTTGAAGTGGGTAATGGCTCGGATAAGGCTTGCTAGCCACACCAGAGTCAACAGCTGCTTTAGCCACAGCACTCGAAACACACCCCAACAACCTAGGGTCCATGGGTTTAGGAATAATATAGCTGCTCCCAAAGGACAACGCCTCACCTTCATAAGCATCTACAACAGATTGGGGAACAGGCTCTTTAGCCAAAGCACTGATTGCCTCAACAGCTGCGATCTGCATTTCTTCATTAATGCATCCAGCCCTAACATCCAATGCACCCCGAAAAATAAAAGGAAAGCCTAAGACATTATTAACTTGATTAGGATAATCGCTACGGCCAGTGGCAATAATCAAATCAGAACGTATTTTATTAGCCAACTCTGGTCTGATCTCAGGATCTGGATTAGCTAAGGCAAAAACAATCGGATTATCATTCATAGCCACCAGAAGTTCAGGTGTCAATAAATTAGCACTAGAGACACCAATAAAGACATCCGCTCCTGTAATAGCATCTTCTAGAGTTCTTTTATCAGTGACATTAGCAAAAAAAGCTTTATACTGATTCAGATCATTGCGTTCAGAGTGAATAACGCCCTTACGATCAAGCATATAAATATTTTCTAATTTGGCGCCCATATTTACCAATAGCTTAATTGAAGCAACACCAGCTGCACCTGCGCCTACACACACGATGACACTGTCCTTCAAGTTTTTCCCTTGCAATTCTAAGGCGTTCATTAAACCAGCCGCAATAATAATGGCCGTACCATGCTGATCATCATGAAATATAGGAATCGAGCATGCTTCTTTGAGCTGACGTTCAATTTCAAAACACTCTGGCGCTTTTATATCTTCAAGGTTAATTCCACCAAAGGTAGGAGAAATTCGACTGACTGTTTCGACAAATTCTTTATCTGAGTTTGAATCTACCTCTATATCAAAAACATCAATGCCTGCAAAGCGCTTAAAAAGCACGCCTTTCCCCTCCATCACAGGTTTGCTCGCCAGTGCGCCTAAGTTACCCAAGCCCAAAATTGCACTTCCGTCCGAAATAACAGCGACTAAATTGCTTTTATTAGTGTACTTATAAGCAGTCCACTCATCTTCAGCAATCGCTCTAACTGGCTCAGCCACACCAGGACTGTAAGCTAAGGCCAAATCTTTTGCGGTTTCAGTAGGTTTAGTCAGCTCTACACTGATTTTTCCTGGCCTAGGCTCAGAATGATAGCGTAATGCAGCTTTTTTCATTTCTTCTTCTGACATAAACTGATTCTCCAATGACTTAGAAACCTAAAACTTCAAGCTGATTATTAAGCCATGTTAGAAGTTTAATAAATTGCTCAAAGACCTATTCTCCTACAAAATGATCAGAATTGCAGCGATTTTTACCACAAAAAGCGCATCACTGCCGCTCTGATAACAGAAAACCCCTATCTGATTACAGGCTTGTTACATTATGAACTGAAGTAAAAAATAACTTTCGCTATGCCAGGCTTCTACGAGCCTTACCAAAACGCTGCTTAAACTTATCAATACGCCCCCCTGTATCCATTACCTTTTGTTGGCCTGTGTAGAAGGGATGACAGCTTGAACAGACATCCAGACGGATGTCATCAGACAAAGTAGAACTCAAGCTAAACTGAGCGCCACAGCTACAAGTAGCTGTTATTGCATTAACTTTTGGATGCGTATCACGCTTCATGGCGGTGGACCTCTCTGCACTCACTAAACATTTATTATCTTAATAAAATTGAAAAGCCTATCTATAAATTGAAAAAAATCAGAGCAAATTTAAACAATAGGGCGTCAAATCCTAACAAACCAGCTTTGAAAAAACAAGCACTACCTATCAAGCACTACCTATATTTGTATTGTAATTCCTTCACAGACTGACCACTCATAACTCCTATACAATATCATGCAATTATGCAACCATAACGTGCTTCCTTCATAAACTGATTACCAGTTAAGATATACATAAAATGAAAGCCGTAGCTCACCCAACTCTTCCAATTCAACAAAAGAGAGCAACTCACACCAGCCCCCTTCTAGATAATAAAGTTACCCCAAGCGGTAGAGTGCCTTCTACACTAACTGCGGCTTGCAAAACAGCAACCATCACCTCATTTTTATTTTTTATTCGTTCTGCTGATGCCTCAAAAGATACAAAAGACAATACGCAGCCCACAGAAATTGAAAAAACTGACTCACCAAGTAATTATCTTTTACCAATAACAATCGCTATAGGTGCAGTAGGGATAGGAGTAAGCTTTCAGTTTTTTTTCCCTAAATTTTTAAACTATCTAGTAAGCCTAAATCCAAACAACCAAATCAAAATATACCAAACAACTATCAATCGATTAATAATAAACATGAATAAGCAACTCAGCGCGCTTACGTGTCAAGGAGAACAGCATCTTCCACAATTACCGAAACACCTACACTCATCATTAAATGATATTAGAAACCAACATCCTGATAAAACAGACTACATCCAAGCGCTTAAGCAACGCTATGCGGGCCTGATAGAGTATGAAAATAAACTAGATAAACTGCTCAGCTTAAACCATATATTTCCAGAACTGCGAGACCAATATTCAGAGATAGCAACAAAATTGCATTGGCACAAGCGGCAACATGATATATCAGAGAGAAGAACAGCCAGATTTCCTGCAGAAGACCCTATGAAACGTTTATTCGGAATAGTACAAGCACTAGCTTCAGATCCTTCCAGCCCCGATTATTCAGAAAAACTAACAAAAATATGGAGAACACTCGATCTCTCAAAAAAACAAAAGTATATAAGATATCTCCAAGATGGCCTTAATAACTATAAAAATAACAAAGAACTGATCGAGAAATTTACTGAGAGAAGCGCCTCCATTACTACTGCAACAGGTGAAACTAAACCCCTAGGTATGCTTTGAGTATACCGCAGTACAACATAATAACCAATTATCTCACTATCACTACAAAATCTTCATTTCCTTTCTCTCTCGATAGTGAGAGAAAATATCATCCAAACTACGGTTCGCTCGAAAACCAAACGTATCAGCAAACAAAGTACCATCCAGTATCACAGGGTACTTATAATAATTAATCAAATAACTTGGAAAAGCCCGCCAGTTTAACAACTTACTAAACTTTGTTGGAAACTGGCTCGGCAAAGAAGGAATAGGAATACGAATACAGCCACACTGTTTCAATACCTGCTGGTAAGCCACCCAATCACTCGGAGCCACATTATAAATACCAGGATGATTCTGCTCATAGGCCATGGTCAACGCCTCTGCCATATCCTCAGCATGAATAAATTGCATCATTGGAGAAAACCCTAATATCACGGGCGCAACACGGCGCGAGAGCAGCAAGCTCATACTGTTTAACACACCCGGCCCCACAATATTACATGGTCTTAGAATCGTAATATTTAACTCAGGATTTTTCCAAAGATAGATATTCGCTAAATTTTCAAGCTCTACCGAATCAACCAAGTCGGCCGTCAACTCCGAGGCTTTTAACGGATACTCTTCAGTAATTAAAGCAGGATTATAAGGACTGGCGCCATAAACAAAATAGGTTGAAAGCACCACTATCTTTTCAACCTTATACTTCACACTCAAATCTAATAACTTTTGCGTACCTAAAACATTAATATTGTATCGGTGCTTATGATCAGACTCATATAAGCCCATCCGACCAATGTGGACAATACCTTGCACATTATGGGAACGAAAAATATCTTCAAACGCTCGATTGTGATAACTCACCTGATAGCTCGCCATGCCCGGATCAACCTGTACACGCCGCCTAAAATCCACTGCTACCACGTTATATCGCCTTTTTAATCTCGCGATAACTCTTTGTGCCAGTGCCCCACCTGCTCCTGTAATCAACAAACTGGGCTTTTCATCCTGAGTCATTGAAACCAGCCTTTTCGTTCCTTCAAGCCTTGTGCAATCAATCCTTCAATAGCATACCTAACCCTATGAACATTACGCAAAACCTCTTGCTCACTTTGAATCTCACCTTTAAATACCATAGGGCGACCAAAGTACAAACGCACCCGAGCCGGCAAAGGCAATATCGGACAAATAGGAAAATAAGGCATTCTCAGCAAGTATGCAAGCATCGCAAAATTACCCAAAGAAGGCAAAGTCTCCTCACATCCAACTACCCCCACTGGCACAATCGGTACATTTTCTTCCATCGCAATATGCATAAACCCACTACCAAACTTTTGCAATTGATAGCGCTTACTAAAAGCTTTGCCTGAACCTTTAATCCCTTCAGGAAAAACCACAACCGCCTCTTCATTACGCAACATTTTCACACAGTTAACAGGGTCACCCACAACAGCCCCAGCCTCATTGAACGCATTACCAATAAATGGCAAAGTAGGCAACCAACGCTCAACCATCATTCTTGGCGCTCTTGGCCCATATGGGTTTGTAGCCAAAGCCACACCAATTAAAGCTCCGTCAATAGGTAGCTGACCACTATGATTAGCAACAATCAAGACTCTTTTAGTTTTAGGCACATGCTCAAGACCAAAGGTTTGAACCCGAAAATAATGGTCATATAAGGGCTTAAACAAACCCATCCAAACCTTGAGGCCATCGGTGTTGTAACCCCAAGGGTCATAGCCAAATGAACCGACAGGCTTGGGAATACGATTGATACAAGAGTTAATTTCTGGCGTGACTACAGCTCTCTTTAAACCATCCCTGATACTCATAACGCATCCACGTTGTTAACTATTCGATTAAAACTTACTCTAATTCACCTTACAGGTATGAAATTCTTAAGAATTTTAACATATTCCAACTGACTCGCATTAGAGCTTAGCAGCTGTAGAAAACTACGACCATTGGGATCAGTTGGATTGAGCGGCAAATCTTCTTGTTGACAAATCTGCATAAAAGTTCGAAACGCTGTTGCTGGTAAACTTCGATAGGCTCGCTCTAACCTATGATAAGCTCGATCAACACCTTCAGGGGGCTCTAAATCCAAAAATACTCTCAAATGCTCATCGGTAAAGTTTTCACCAATAACCTTCTTTTTATCCTTTTTTTCCTTAGGAACTGTATGCAACCGTAGGTTGCGCGACATTAAATCGTGCGACATTAAAATACAACACCTCTCATTTAAATAGGCGTTAATCAGGCTTGTTATGGGTAATTCTACCGGAAAAGCGGGAAAATTGAAAACAAACCACGTTGGCGCTCCTACTAAGTTTACTGGTGAGTCGGATGGGGAAAGCAGCCATGAGCGATGCAATTTTCGTCACCCTAGGTGATGAAAATTGCATTTACACGGTAAAAAGTGAGCTTTCTACTAACAATCACGCTACAGTCTCAGACCTAAACCCTCTGTTAACTTGACGGGGGAAATGGCAACCTTAAATCATCTTATTGCTAAAACATATAATCTTATAACTTTTTAAGCTTAATTCTATATTGATTTGTTACACAATTACCGTCAATATTTGACGGTATTAATTGCGTGGATCTAATATGGTTATAGTATGGATAAGATAGGGAAAGGTACTGATAAAAGCAAAGTAATTCATCTCAAAACCTTATCCAAGGTGAAAGCTGCTGAGAAACTTAGAGAAATATCAAAATATTCACACAGAGTGTTTTTCACCGATCATGCTAGAGAAAGAATGATTGAAAGAGAAATAACTAAACGTGATATTTTTAGGGTCTTAGAATCGGGGCAAATTATTGAAGAACCATTTTGGGTAGACTCTTATTCAAGTTGGGAAATGACAGTAGAAGGCGCTTCATCAGGCCATTATATTAAAGTAGCAGTTGCATTAAGCAGTGATAAAAAAGGTGATAAATCAATAATTATCACTGCATATGACCCTACAAAATAGGGGAGATAAAAGAGGACTATGTATCATTATAATACTTGCGGTTTATCAAATATTTATCTGTGTAATGGCTATGAATATCAAGAGACACCCTACGGTAAGTCTGTATCAATTAAAAATTTAGAGAGCTTACATGAAACTATTGGCTTTTACTTGGCGCAAGAAAATAAGAATGTGTTAACAGGCTCAGAGTTTCGTTTTTTACGTAAAGAATTAAATCTTTCTCAAAGAGTTTTGGGGGCATTGCTTGGAGTATCTGAAAGTACAGTTAGGGGCTGGGAAAGAAATAAAAGCCAGCCTATAAGTTCCTCTACAGCAGATAGGCTTCTAAGATATGTATATATAGAAAAAAAGAATAGTAAAGGCAAAGTTGGAGGATTAGAAGAGCTTTTAACAAAGTTAAGTGAATATAATTCTAAACAAATTATATTTAAGGAAAAATTAAACTTTACTCAAACAGAAAGTGGATGGAATCTTAAACAAGCTTGCTGATACATTGTACAAATAGAGTATGTAATTTAAATTGTGTAAATGCAGATTTTCAGAATACCCAATCATGTAAAAAAATGCAAATTTTTTTCATTTAAAATTGTTGTGGGGAGTTTAAATTGCTTTGTTACATTATCCGAGCCGCTTCTTTAATTCAGGCCCGTAGGCTCACTTGGTGTTACAGACTGCCCCCGCTACTGACTAACCGGTCAGATTCATTTGAGTATCGGAAAATGTATACTTCAACACTTCACTTTACGCAACAACTCCTGCTATCATGCCCGCTCTTAATCACACAGCACAAAACAATTTCAACGAGTTATGCTGACAAATACTGTTTTTTTATGTACTGTTGCTATTATCGGTGGCATCTCATGCTTGGTGTGGAGCGCTGATCGCTTTGTACAAAGCTCAGTCTCACTAGCCCAAAGAGCTGGCCTATCTACCTTCGTTATTGGCATGACTGTCGTCGCCTTTGGCACTTCTGCCCCAGAAATACTGGTTTCAATCACCTCCGCACTGTCCGGCAGCCCTACCTTGGCTGTTGGTAATGCGATCGGCTCTAATATCGCCAATTTAGGCCTTGTATTAGGCTTAACAGCTTTAATTGCACCCGTACCTATTCATCAAGAGGTCAGAAAACAAGAATTGCCCATCCTTTTAGTCACGACACTGTTGTGCGGACCACTCTTTCTGAATCATTACTTCGGCACAATCGATGCCATAACATTACTTGCTTATGGCTTATGCTTGCTTCTATTTTTTTTATTTAAAAAAAAGCCCATTGCTGACAGTGAGCACATCCATACCAATGAAACCTCACAAGCCTCACATGGCAACCTGACCCTTACCCTTATTTGGTTCATATCCGCTTTAGTACTGTTACTAATCAGCTCACGACTATTAGTATGGGGAGCAACAGGACTCGCCCATCACCTAAGTGTTAATGAAGCCCTGATTGGACTAACTGTCGTTGCGATAGGAACCAGTTTACCCGAACTGGCTGCTGCAATCGCCTGCGCACTGAAACGTCAGCTAAGCTTAGCGCTAGGTAACGTCATCGGCTCCAATATTCTCAATTTACTGCTGGTATTGCCTTGGCCTGGCTTATTAGCCCCAAGTACACTTCCTGTCTCGCTGCGCAACAGAGACTTTAGCACGATGCTCGCCTTGACTTTACTACTGACAGCCATAACGCTTTTATCTCGTAAACAACAACAGTGGCAAGTGACACGTGTGCATGGATTTTTGTTCTTGTTAAGCTACAGCGTTTACATTACCATTCTTGGTATACAAATATAGAGATACTGACATGCAGCTCACTCAAGAAGCACTGATTACTTCAGCCAAACGAGCCATTCTCATTGAAAGAGATGCTTTAAATCATCTTCTTAACCAAATTGATGAATCTTTTGCACAGATGTGCACACAAATATTGGCATGTGAAGGTCGTACTATCGTTACTGGCTTAGGCAAATCTGGCCATATTGGCAATAAAATCGCAGCAACTCTAGCTTCCACCGGCACTCCCAGCTTTTTTATGCACCCTACTGAAGCGAGCCACGGTGATCTGGGCATGATCACTCACAAGGATATCGTGCTTGCCATCTCACACTCGGGCAATACAGAAGAACTAGTAAACATCCTACCTCTAATAAAACGCCTTAACGTACCTTTATACGGAATCAGCAGCAATCCTAATTCAACACTGGCAAAACAGGCTGATATTCATCTAAATATTAACATTAAAAAAGAAGCATGCCCGTTGGGACTAGCCCCTACCGCAAGTACAACAGCTACTTTAGCCTTGGGTGATGCGCTAGCAGTAACTCTCTTGGAAGCGCGTGGTTTCACACAGCAGGATTTCGCACTCTCACACCCAGGCGGCAGCTTAGGCAAAAGCTTATTACTTAAAGCGACAGATATTATGCACACAGGTACGCAGTTACCTGTTGTCAATATGCACGTCACGATAAAAGAAGCACTACTAGAAATGACGACCAAAGGACTAGGCATGACCACTGTTGTCAATAACAAAGGCCAACTACAGGGTATTTATACTGATGGTGACTTAAGGCGCTCCCTGCAAAAAAATCTTGATCTCTCAACAACCTCTATTGTCGATGAAATGACCTCAGAATGTCACACTGTTGACCCAGATATTTTAGCTGCAAAGGCATTACAATTAATGGAAGCTCATAAAATCAATGGCCTAGTGGTAACAGACAAGAAACAGTGCCCTATAGGTGCCTTTAACATGCAAGACCTGATACAAGCTAAAATCCTATAGCACCATGAAACAACGTTTAACCTCAACATTCATACAAACATGGCTACAAACACTGTTAACTTATCTTAAACGCTATAAGCTGATTCTGTCACTACTGGTGCTGTGCGGTGTGGTCGTTTCACTCTCACGCCAGGAGTTTTCCCCTGCTCCAACCAAACTCAGCTCCAACTTCCCAGATGCAATTATCCATGAGTTTGCCAGTTATCGTTTTAATGAACAAGGCCAACTTGAATATCGATTGTCCGCAAATAAACTCGTACACTTTAATAAAGATGATCACTCCAGCCTTAGTGAACCCCTATTATTGATTGATGAAGACATAGCCAAAACTGAATCGATCAACCACACTGAGCGCACTCATTGGAAAATTCGCGCACAACAAGGAGAGGTATATCAAAAAAGCCATCAGCTAATACTCTCTACCCAAGTCACACTCAATGCTTACCCTAAGACAGAAGCATCACCTTATCAACTAGAAACAAATTATTTAGAGATAGACACTCAATCACAAATTGCCAAGACTCAATCTAAGATTGCCTTACTGACCACCAATAGCAAAACTCACGCTAAAGGTATGACAGCAAATCTCAAGCAAAGACAAGTACAATTACACCAAGAGGTAACCAGCCTATATGAAGCCTCTCTATCAGAGTAATCAACAAAGTCATCCATGCACCAAACCACGACGAAACACCATGACCGCACTAGTCATATTAAAAGCATGGGCCATCATCTTACTATTTACCCCCAAAGTGGTTCTTACTCTTGAGTCCGATCAAAGAGCTCCTATAGAAATTCAAGCCGATCAAGCAGAACTGAACGAGACAGACCAAACAGCTCGCTATCTGGGCAATGTTGAACTACAACAAGGCACCTTACGGATCGTATGCGATGAACTTCTCATCGTTAATACAGACGCCGGCATAAGCAAAGTCCATGCTACGGGATCACCCGCCCAATATGAGCAAACTCTAGATGAAAATCAGCCCCCTCTTCAAGCACAAGCCCTAGAAATCATTTACATTCCACAGGATGGAAAAATTGTGCTAAAAGAGCAAGCCAGTATTAAGCAATCAGGCCATGTGTTTGAAGGCTATCGCATAGAGTATGATATTAATAAGCAATTGCTCAGCGCCTCCAGTAGCCAAAACGACAAGGGCTCACACAATAGCAACCCTACTAAAAATAGAGTCAAAATGACACTTCAACCTAAAGTAAGCCCATGAAAACCCTCAAAGCACAGAATTTAGCAAAAAGCTACAAAAAAAGAAAAGTAGTACACGATGTTTCCTTAACTGTTAGTAGTGGTGAAGTTGTAGGTCTATTAGGCCCAAATGGTGCTGGCAAAACGACCACATTTTACATGATCGTCGGCCTTGTAGCACAAGAACACGGTAGAATCTTGATTAATGAACAAGACATATCCTTTGAACCTATTCACGGTCGAGCACGCTATGGGCTAGGCTACTTACCGCAAGAAGCCTCCATCTTCCGAAAGCTGTCTGTACAAAAAAACTTACTTGCTGTCTTAGAATTACGCAAAAATCTCTCAAAAAAAGAACGATACCAAAAGCTCGAAGCGCTACTAGCAGAGTTTAACGTTACCCACCTTAGCAATGCCTTAGGGATGTCTTTATCAGGAGGGGAAAGACGCCGCGTAGAAATTGCACGTGCCTTAGCCACAGACCCCATCTTTATTTTGCTGGACGAGCCCTTTGCAGGCGTAGACCCTATATCTGTTAACGAAATTAAGAATATCATTACACAACTGCAGCAACGGGGTCTGGGTGTCTTAATTACAGACCATAACGTACGCGAAACTCTAGATATCTGTGACAGAGCTTACATCGTCAACCAGGGCCGCATCATTGCTGAAGGAACAGCCAATCAAGTGATGAATAATCAAACAGTTAAGGAAGTTTATTTAGGGCACCAGTTCCATTTATGACAAGATGTAATAAACTAGTAAGTATGAGACAAAGAAACCCCTAAGATGGTAAACTAGAGGTTAATGAGAAGGCAATACTTAAACAACAAGGAGGTTGTAACAAACGCTACGACAAACACCAGCGAACCAAACTTATGGCTAGGCGCTGAGGATTGATACCGTTAACTTAACTGTGGTTGCTGTATGAAACCAACATTACAACTCAAAATCAGCCAACAACTGGCTATGACCCCGCAATTGCAACAAGCTATTCGACTGTTGCAGCTATCCAGCTTAGACCTACAAACAGAAATTCAACAAGCCTTAGAAAGCAACCCCCTACTGGAAGTCGCTGATGAGCAATCAGAAAATACCAACACGGATGCAAAAGAAAGTCTAAAAAACAACCAAACCAGTATCGACAACCCACCCGAGCCACCCAATACAACTGAGTCTCATTCAGACGCAACCGACACTCAAGATACAACAGCAGAAGAAATTAACAATATCCCAAATGACTTACCGGTTGACTCTGCCTGGGACGATATTTACCAAAGCAACTATACAAGCAGTAACACCAGTACAGATCACGAAGACCTTAACGCGATTGATCGTAACAGCTCACCAGAAACACTGTATGACCACCTCATTTGGCAACTAAACCTTACTCCTCTGAGCAAAGTTGACAAAGCCATCGGCATTGCCATTCTTGAAGCACTGGATGAAACAGGATACCTAACCGTTTCAGTTGAAGATATTTATGATACTATAGCCAAAGAAAAAGACTTATTGTTGGCCGCCGATCAAACTTTAGAGCTTGAAGAAGTCATAGCCGTTTTGCACTTGATACAACAATTTGACCCTCCTGGTATTGCCGCAACCAGTTTGCAAGATTGCTTATTGATTCAACTCAAGCAGTTATCTGATGAAACCCCTTGGCGCACCCAGGCACTCAGGTTAGTAAGGGATTTCATTCACTTGATGGGCAATCGCGATTACACACAATTAGTCAGAAAACTTAAACTTTCAGAAACTGACTTAAAAAAAGTCATCGCACTGATACAGGAGCTAAACCCCTACCCTGGTCGCAAAATTCAAGATTCTAAAACAGCTTATATTACCCCAGATGTCATCGTACGCAAGCATGAAAAACGCTGGCTAGTGGAACTTAACCCCGATATCTCACCCCAACTAAAAATCAACACAAACTACGCCTCTTTAGCCAAAAGCAGTAAGTCAACTGAAGACTCCAATTACATTAAAAATAACCTACAAGAAGCAAAATGGTTCATTAAAAGCTTACAAAGTCGCAACGAAACCTTATTAAAAGTGGCAACAAAAATCGTAGAGTATCAAATCGGTTTTTTCGAATATGGACATGAGGCTATGAAACCTCTGGTGTTACACGATATAGCACAAGCTGTAGAGATGCATGAGAGCACTATTTCTCGTGTTACCACACAAAAGTATATGATGACACCCTATGGTATTTTTGAGCTAAAGTATTTTTTCTCTAGTCATGTCAACACTACCTCTGGTGGTGAATGCTCTTCTAAAGCCATTCAAGCTATTATTCGTAAATTTATTGAGGCAGAAAACAAAAAGAAACCTTTAAGTGACAACTCAATTGCTAAAATGTTGGGTGAAAAAGGAATCAAAATTGCGCGTAGAACCATTGCAAAATACCGTGAAAGCTTAAACATTCCCCCCTCCAATGAACGCAAGTGCTTATGAAAACTACTACAACTGCCTTTCCAGTTCTCTCTTAAGTATAACCTCATGCTTGCACACCACCTGGTTTAAATAGGAGAATAGAATAGGTACGAAAGTTTGAAACAAACTGGCTTTCAAGAAAACCGACATTTTGCTTAAAAAGCAACCTGGAAAGTCATAACACAGCACCCAGCTGAATCAAAAAAGATCAGCCGTAAAAAACAAGGAGTATTATATTATGCAACTTAATCTTAGTGGTCACCATGTGGAAATTTCTCAACCACTTAGAAATTATGTCACAGAAAAACTCAAAAAGCTTGAACGCCATACCAATAAGATAAATAGTATTCAAGTTATTCTAAGCATTGAAAGTGTCAACCATAAAGCAGAAGGAACTATACGTATTAATGGTGCAGAGCTTTTTGCTAAATCAGAGTCTGGGGACATGTATGCAGCCGTCGATCTACTGGTTGACAAACTAGATAGGCAATTGATCGCAAATAAAGAAAAATCACTTGCACACAAGCAAAATTTCCGCTAAAAGTTAACCACTCAATTAGAGTATGTGAACAATAAGCTATTTTTGGAAAGGCTATTCAATCCGTTCTCGGTTTAATTTTTATGCACTTACTGAAGCTTTTAGAAGAAAAATTCACTTACTGCAACTTATACGCGGGTAGTAAAAAAAAATTTCTGCGTACATTATCAGATATTGTTGCAGATCAATTTCCAGAGCTGACCAGTGACGAAGTATTTAATGGACTGAATCACCGTGAAAAACTTGGCAGCACGGGCATTGGCCAAGGTGTTGCCATTCCGCACTGTCGCTTGGACAAATGTCAACACTTAATTGGCATACTCACCACCCTATCAGAACCCATTGATTTTGATGCTATTGACACCAAAAAAGTGGATTTAATTTTTGTATTGTTGGCCCCATCAAAATCCCACCAAGACCACCTAGAAACCCTCAGTCAAGTGGTCAGCCTACTTAATGAACCAAGAGCCAGAATGAAGCTACGTCGAACAAAAACAGGTTCAGAGCTTTACAATTCTGCTTGCAAAATGATCTCGCAGATACCAGACTTGGATGCATCGCTTTCTTCTGCATAGACTTAAGGCAAACCAAGGAAATCTTCTTTGCACAGAAACAATAGTCATGGGCAGTACTAATAAGCATCACTTGATGATGTCTATTCTACTTTACATGACATATACGCATAGGAGTGGGAGGAGCATAACTAAGATGGACACTATAATAAACACAAGCATCAGACTCATCATTGTCAGTGGTCGTTCTGGTTCTGGTAAATCTACAGCCCTACATATTCTCGAAGATATGGGCTATTACTGCGTAGACAACCTGCCTATTGGGTTACTACCTAATTTAATCAATCAAGTTAAAGACGATAAAAGTGGCACTCTGGAACGCATTGGCGTAGGAGTAGATGCTAGAAACTTACCCGCACAACTAGCGCAACTGCCCAAAATTCTAACCAATTTGCGCAAAACTTCATTAAAACACGACATATTATATTTAGATGCCGACAGCAAAACGTTACTGCAGCGCTTCAGCGAAACTCGACGCAAACACCCTTTAAGCGGAACCCATACTTCCTTAGCAGAAGCCATCAATAAAGAGCAAACTATTTTAGATTCTATTGCAGCCAACGCCGATCTGACCATAGATACAACACATTTAAGCATTAATCAATTGAGGGATGTTATAAGAACCCGCCTACCCCCAACGGAACAACCAGGTTTATCGCTGTTATTTTATTCTTTTGCATTTAAAAGAGGCATACCAGTTGACGCTGATTTAGTGTTTGATGTTCGTTGCCTACCCAACCCTCACTGGGTTCAAAACCTGAGACACCTAACGGGAAAAGACAAAGCTGTGATAAAATTCTTATCTTCTCAAGAATTGGTACAAACAATGTTAACAGATATTCAAACGTACTTAGACCGTTGGTTACCCAAATTTGAAGAAAATAGCCGAAGCTATATGACAGTAGGCATCGGTTGCACAGGCGGGCAACACAGGTCTGTTTACATCGCAGAAGCTTTAAAAAACCATTACTTAACCCTTTATGACAAAACCCAAGTCAGGCACAGAGAAATCAACCTATGATAACAAAAGAAATAAAAATTACCAATCGTCTAGGTCTACATGCCCGTGCAGCAGCCAGACTGGTTGCTATAGCAACCAGTTATAATGCACAAATCACTTTACAAAAAGAAGAAAAACGAGTGAACTGTAAAAGCATCATGTCTGTGTTAATGTTAGCAGCTTCTCAAGGCAGTGTATTAACACTCACAGCTGAAGGCGAAGATGAAACATCGGCTATAGCTGCCATCATAGAGTTGATTGAAAACTGCTTCAACGAAGAAGAGTAGCAACATTGAAATTGAGCAACATTCTATTTAACTATTTAAGGTAACCTCATGGTCACAACTGCTCGCGCACAAGAATCACAAGAGCAACTACAAATACTCAATGACGCTTTACAAAGTGGCACCTTAGTCCAAGTACGCCATATGCTAGCAGGTATTTCTCCTGTAGATATTGCGCATTTAATCGAATCCTCTCCTCCTCACGTTAGATCTATTTTATGGAAACTGACTGAAAAAGAAGATGAAGGTGAAATTTTACAAAATTTAGGAGAAGACGTACGCGCCAGCTTTCTATCTGAAATGAAACCCAATGAGCTAGCGGCTTTATTTACAGACTTTGAAGCCGACGATATTGCTGATGTTCTACAAGAACTTCCCAATGCTGTAACCCAAAAAGTCCTACAGTCAATGGATACACAAAACCGCCAACGCATAGAGGAAGTATTAAATTTCCCTGAAGATACAGCAGGCGGACTGATGAACACCGACACCATCACAGTGCGACCTAATATTACCCTAGATGTTGTACTGCGTTATCTCAGACGACACCAAACTTTACCCGAAATGACCGATGCACTACTAGTAGTCAATCGACGTGATCGTTATGTAGGTATTCTGCCAATTACTAAATTACTGACAACCGACCCCAGCGTCACAGTTCGAGAGGCCATGGACACCACACTCGAAGCAATTAAAGCAACCACTACTGCCAATGAAGTAGCAAATCTGTTTGAAAGATTAGATCTTATTTCTGCCCCTGTTGTGGATGATAATGGCCGCTTGCTTGGTCGTATTACTGTCGACGATGTTGTTGATGTTATCCGAGAAGAAGCCGACCACTCTATCATGAGTACAGTCGGTTTAGACGAATTCGAAGACACTTTTGCACCCGTCTTGAAAAGCAGTCGCAGACGAGCCACTTGGCTAGGCATTAACTTATTAACAGCGTTGTTAGCTTCAAGCATTATTGGTCTCTTTCAGCAAACCATTCAACAAGTTGTTGCACTAGCTGTACTGATGCCCATTGTGGCCAGCATGGGGGGCATTGCTGGCACACAAAGCTTGACACTCATTATCCGCGGTTATGCACTGGGTCAGATTGGTAATGCAAACGCCAAATGGGTCATCGCCAGAGAATTTGGCGTTGGCATGATCAATGGATTATTGTGGGCTTTAGTAGTGGGCATTATTGCTTCTATTTGGTTTAATGAAACGTTAATTGGTTACTTAATTGCAGTAGCCATGTTTATCAACCTCCTCATCGCAGCGGCAGTGGGCACCAGCATTCCCATCATTTTGAGGAAATTTAACATAGATCCAGCCATTGCAGGCGGTGTTTTACTGACAACAATCACCGATGTTGCGGGCTTTTTATCTTTCTTAGGGTTAGCAACTTTATTTTACCGTATGTAATACAGTCAATTAAGTAGAACAGGTAACACAGATGTTTGAAGTGATTAAGTCAATACGAAGCCAATACCATAGCGTTGAAATTCGCAAACACTCATTATTTGGACATCAGCTACTTCTTGATGGTGACTTACAAATTTCAGAGTGTGATGATGCCTATCACTGCGCATTGGTTTCCCCTTTAATTGGTCGTTTACCTTATCAAGCAAACGTTGTTATTTTAGGAGGGGGCGACGGGGGTGTACTCAATTATCTACTACACTGTCATAATGAAGGTTATCTTGATTTAGCGCAAGCAACTTTAATCGATATTGATGCACAAGTACTAGAGCTGTGTAAAACCCATTTGTCCAAGCTCAATCATTTGATTTTTGATCATCCTCAAGCAAAGATTGAGATAGGCGATGCTTTTGCATTTTTAGATAAACAACCCAAACAAAGCTTTGATGCTATAATCTATGATTTGACGATGCAACCCATTTCTCAAGAAGAAAGCCAACATACTTTTTTAGAAAAAACGCTCGTAAGCATTCAAGAGCATTTAGCACCTAACGGCATATTAGCATTGCAATGCTGCGGTCTTTCAGAGTCAGACCCTCACCTAGCACAGTTGGCGAACAGTACGTTGCATTACACACAAGCCATTTGTCATAAGTTATTCAAAAAAATCTCCCTACAACAAGTGAGAATCCCCTCCTTTGAAATGGATTGGATTTTTTTAAGTGCCAATTTGCAAAACCACAATATACCAATCAGCAACTAAGGAACGAGCACGAAATAAATTCCTGCTTATACGCAGGACTATTTTTTGCTATCAAGGCGAGAAAATGGGCGCATAGTTATTCTATGTAACCATTTTCATCAGAGATTATGAAGTACCTCACTTTAAGTGAGATTAAGCTTTCCAAAAAGCCAGATGAATATATCCTACACTAACTCAAACTAATTTTAAGATAGGAAACATTAAAATGCTTCAAAGTACCGTATCAAGAGATCAAATTTGTACGATTTGTATGACAGATGGAACTAATGATCAGCTCCCTTGTGGACATAGGTTTCATAAGAATTGCTTAGCGAGATGGCTTATAAAGAACTCAACTTGCCCTACATGCAGAGACCCCATTAACATCAACATAAAACCAATAAGACTAACTGAGCAACAAAAGACTATCATACAACGAGAAAAAGCTACTACTAGAAGAGCAAACACATGGAAAACAGCAGCAGCGCAAGAAAGAGCAGCCGTTCAGGCAAGGGTATCAAGAGTCTCTGCACGGTCACAGCAAGCAGAGACACTACAAAGAATATTAGTATTGGGCTTTTTTGCAGTCATCAGTTTTCTTCTTTATTATTTTTTGCGCTGAACAAATATTTAATGCCTGGCAGAAAACTCACTTTTTTGAGAGAATTATGCTGCCCTCAGCTGATTTTTATCTGTGGGGAGTGAGGGTAAGCAATCTCCCTCGCTTACCCAGCGGGGTAGGCTTTGCTGTAAACAAGGTGATCTCCATGGTAATTGTTGGACAAAAGACTTTGCTTTTTTTTGTTTCATGTTATTATCCGTGCCCTAAGAAGTAAATGTGGAGAGGTGGCCGAGTGGCTGAAGGCGCTCCCCTGCTAAGGGAGTATGGGTTTTATCGCTCATCGAGGGTTCGAATCCCTCTCTCTCCGCCATTTTGTTTTTACCGTTTTTATATCCTTGTAAGTATTTGAATGGTAAAGATAAATAAAAAATCTCTTGATGAAGATGGCCCATGGATACAAAAGCCTACAGGTAAAGGCGAGCATCTTATCATAATAGATTCGATTGCCCTGGATCCAACACCAAAGCCTTTGCAACCAGCTTTATAAATAGAGTAGAATAACATCGTGGATACGGGCTAGACTCTATAGGCCGTTAAGCAACTGTAAAATCAGATTGCTTTTTGCTCACATTAAGTTATAGTTTTAATCTTACTGGACTGACCTTTCAGGCCAAAAATTAACTTAAATTTACTCTTTTTAATCAGGTGTCATATGCCCCAAGTGAAAGTTAGAGAAAACGAACCTTTCGATGTCGCACTACGTCGATTTAAGCGATCATGTGAAAAAGCTGGTATTTTGGCAGAAATTAGACGCAGAGAGTTTTACGAAAAGCCCACTCAAGTCAGAAAACGCAAGCTCGCTGCAGCCAAAAAAAGACACAGCAAAAAAACATCAAGAGAAACATTTAGACGCAAGCGCCTTTACTAAACCTACACTGCTCATACCAAAATCAGGGTGGAGCTTGCATGTCAAAAGGAAAACGTACAAAATGAAGCAAAGAAACCACCCAAACAAACTACACTATGTACACAACTTTAGCTATTAGATCACTTAGCTAGTATTCTATTTTTCCATGATCATAAATCAATAAGCCAGCACCAAAGTTGAAGATCCTTTATAGTTAAGGTCAGCCCCACTTTTCAAACCTAACAAACCTAAAAACTAACGGAAAGCAATTAATGAACTTAAAAAACACCCTGGCCGAAGCAATGAAAAACGCTATGCGCAACAAAGAAAAAATCCGCCTAAGCACTATCAGAATGGTACTATCCGCCATCAAGCAACAGGAAATAGACAACAAAATCCAACTTAATGACAGCGATATCACCACCATTCTCACCAAATTGGTTAAACAGCGTAAAGAATCAGTCAAACAATTTGAAACAGCAGCACGTCACGATTTAGTAGAAAAAGAACAAGAAGAAATCAGAGTGTTATCCGAATTTTTACCAAAAGCCTTAAGTGATCAAGAATTAAATAAATACATTGAGGAAACAATCACATCACTAAACGCTAACTCTCCTAAAGATATGGGCAAAGTCATGAGCGTACTCAAATCCAAACTGGCAGGTCGCGCTGACATGAGCATTGTCAGCCAAAAAGTCAAAAGTAAACTTTAACACTCAATAAACACCAAGATGCTCAAAAAAATCCCTCAGAGCTTCATAGCAGACCTACTGGCAAAAGTAGACCTAGTCGAACTTATCGGTCGTTTCATCAAACTCAAACGCAACGGCAAAAACTACTCAACCTGCTGCCCCTTTCACGAAGAAAAAACGCCGTCTTTTGTCGTATCCCCTGAGAAGCAATTCTACTACTGCTTCGGCTGTAGCGCCCATGGCAACGCTCTCAACTTTCTAATGGATCATCAACACCTAAACTTTATTGAAGCTGTTGAAGACCTGGCCAAACAAACCGGTACCCAAATACCATACGAACAAACCGAAATAAAACAACAACTCAATCACGCCAAATTAAACAATCTCTATGAGCTCTTGCAACAAGCCAACCAATACTTTCAACAACAACTAAAAACACCAGAAGCCAAAACTGCCAGGATTTACCTACAAAAAAGAGGGTTATCACCCAACACAATAGAGCGTTTCCAAATAGGCTGGGCCCCCAATAAATGGCAGCATTTTTTACAAACCCTGAACCACAACCAATACACTTGGGCTGAACAAGCAGGATTAGCCGTTGCTAAAAACAATCAGAATTACTACGAACGATTTCGAGCTCGCATTACCTTTCCCATACACGACCCTAGAGGACGTGTTATCGCCTTTGGTGGTCGCGTACTTGATGATCAACAAAAGCCCAAATATTTAAACTCTCCAGAAACTGAGCTTTTCCACAAGCAAAAAGTGTTATACGGGCAACACGAATGGCTAACATCCAGCGGACCCAAGCAAAGCGCTATTCTTGTTGAAGGCTATCTAGATGTTATAACGCTATCTCAAAATACTATACCTAATGTACTTGCCACACTCGGCACTAGCACCAGTCCTGACCATTTGCACAACCTATTTAGGCAAGTTAACACGCTATACTTTTGTTTCGACGGCGATGTAGCTGGTACAAAAGCAGCACTACGTGCCTTAGAAACCAGCCTCTCTTTTATGCAAGAGGGCCGGCAAATCAACTTCCTATTTTTACCTGAGCAACAAGACCCAGACACATTAGTTCGAAATCAAGGACCTGGCAGCTTTTTAAAAAAGCTCTCTCGCGCCAAACCTCTTTCAGAATTTTTACTAGAAACCTTGTGTCAAGATTTAAATCTCAGTCATATCGATGCAAGAGCCCGTCTGGTTGAGCTAGCCAAAAACTACTACACCAAAATACCTGCTGGTGTTTATCGAACCCTCTTATTGGAACTGTTGTCAGAAAAAGTTAAAATCAAACCTGAACAATTGGAACCTTCACTACTGCAAACTACCCAGCCCTATCAAACCAAAAGCACACGCTATACCTTTCCTCAAAGTCAGTATAAAAAAACAGCACTACCCAGGCATCAAGCTCAAGCACCTTATCAAAAGTTGCAACAACGCCCCCCAATACCCATCATTGACAATATGATTGGCATGATTTTACAAAACCCAAATCTGGCACAAACCGCAAACTTCTCAAACAACATACGTAGTGCCCAGATACAACAAAAAGACTCTCTGATCAATTTAGTTGAATTACTACAAGCCAAGCCCTCTCTTTCTCTAGCCTACCTACTCGGTCATTGGCACAACACCAGCACAGGTAATTATCTTGCAAAACTAGCCGCTCATAAATTCATCTTGGACCAATCTCAAAAAGATCTAGAGTTTTCTGATGCCATGAAGCAACTAGAACAACATGCACTTGAATCCATCTTAGACAAGGAGTTGCTAACGACCCCACCTAATTCAAACAAAGTTCAAAGCCTGCTCACTCAAATATCATCAAACAAAGCCAAACTGACAATCGAAAGTAAGACCTCACCAAATGAAATCACATAACGAGCCCAATACTCAAAAAAGATTATAAATTACACAATAATTTATATCTTTTTATCCTAAATCATACAAAATAAAGCAAAATTTTTACATAACCCCTAGTGTAAAAAGCTTATTTTTAGTAAAATTAGGCGTTTTACTTTGCACAAACACTCCTACAAACACGCGTCTTATCACGAGCATTAATTGTAGGTTAGCAACAAATCATGTTGATTTAAGTGGTAATAAATGAGCAACGAACAATCCCAATCTCAACTAAAAGCACTTATCACAAGGGGCAAAGAACAAGGTTTTCTCACCTACTCTGAAGTGAACGATCACCTACCTGAAGATATAACAGACCCAGATCAAATTGAAGACATCATTAGTATGATCAATGATATGGGCATTTCTGTCTACGAATCAGCTCCAGGCACAGATCAACTTTTACTTACTGACACCACACCAGAGGCGGATGATGAGGCCACAGAAGAAGCCGTTGCGGCATTGGCCTCAGTGGAATCAGAGCCGGGAAGAACTACCGACCCAGTACGCATGTATATGCGTGAAATGGGTACAGTCGAGTTACTCACTCGGGAGGGTGAAATCGTTATTGCCAAACGTATTGAAGATGGCATACGCCAAGTAATGCATGCTGTTGCTTTTTGGCCTGGTGCTATCGAATTAGTTCTGGCCGAATACTTAAAAGTAGAAGAAGAAAGCCGCGAAATAAGCAGTATGATTAACGGCTTTCTTGATGATGACGAATCCAATACAGCTCCCCTGCTTAACAAAGAAACCATAAAAGAAGAAAGTAAAGAAGAAAGTATTGCTACCAATACTGATAAAAAAACAGAAACTGAGGATGCTGAAGACAAAAAAAACGACACACCGCCTCCCCCTAACACACCGCCTCCCCCTAAAGAGGATAGTGAAGACCTCAATGGGTCCGTCGACCCACAAAAGGCCAAAGAACGTTTTACAGAGCTAAAAGTTCTTCATAAAAAATGCCAAAGCATCATAAAAGAGCATGGCCGCCACGAAAAGCTTTATCATAAAGGTTTAACTAAAGTTGCCAAAGCTTTCATGAACTTTAAGCTGGCACCGAGGCTTTACGATGACCTTGTATTCAGCGTACGCGATGTTCTTGAAAACATTCGCTCTATTGAGCGCAATATCATGCGTATTTGCATCCGTAAAGCACGCATGCCCAGAATTGATTTCATGAACTTTTTCCCTGGCAATGAAATTAATTTAGAATGGGTCAAAAAGCAAACCAATAGAAAAGCCCCTTATTCAAACACGCTACTTAGCTTAGAACAAGACATCACCAAACTGCAAAAAAAGTTTATCAGCATCGAAAATGAATTTGGCATCAGCATACCAGAAATCAAAGAAATTAACCAACGTATGTCAATAGGTGAAGCCAAAGCCCGCCGAGCCAAGAAAGAAATGGTGGAAGCAAATTTAAGGTTGGTTATATCCATTGCAAAAAAGTACACTAATCGCGGCTTACAGTTTTTAGATTTAATACAAGAGGGCAACATTGGCCTTATGAAAGCTGTCGATAAATTTGAATACAGACGTGGTTATAAATTTTCCACTTATGCAACTTGGTGGATACGTCAAGCTATTACACGCTCAATAGCCGATCAAGCAAGAACCATACGCATTCCAGTACATATGATTGAAACCATTAACAAGCTTAATCGTGTCTCGAGGCAAATGTTACAAGAAATGGGTAGAGAGCCCACACCTGAAGAGTTAGGCCAGAAACTTGAAATGCCGGAAGACAAAGTCCGAAAAGTTCTCAAGATAGCCAAAGAGCCTATCTCCATGGAAACACCCATCGGAGATGACGAAGACTCACATTTAGGCGACTTTATTGAAGACGTTATGTTAGAATCTCCTTCCGACTCTGCCACAACAGAAGGGTTAAGAGAAGCCATCCGAGAAGTCTTAGCAAGCTTAACGGCAAGGGAAGCCAAAGTACTTGCCATGCGCTTCGGTATAGATATGAACACTGACCATACTCTAGAGGAAGTTGGAAAGCAATTTGATGTTACTCGAGAAAGAATTCGCCAAATTGAGGCAAAAGCCTTACGCAAACTTAGACACCCATCACGTTCGGAGCCACTACGCAGCTTTCTTGACCCAGACGAAAACAATGGATAATGGATAGAATATATTTACAGGGCCTTTAGCTCAGTTGGTTAGAGCATCCGACTCATAATCGGCAGGTCGTAGGTTCAAGTCCTACAAGGCCCACCATCTGAAAACAATAGACCTGATTCTGCACTTAAGTGTTTGAAAGGCAAGGATAAATGAGCGGTTCTATACCCTTCATTTCGCACCCATGTTAGTCGGTCTGTAAATGCCAGTTTTATCACAGCCCGCTTATCTTCGAATCGCCCTAACTTCCAGAGATTAAAGGGTTTTTTAATGAATTCCAGTGTGGTTCTATATGCCCCCGCGCGGTCTCTCACTGGATGACCACAATTTTCGATTTTTTCACTCATAATGATTTTCAATTCCTCCAGTTCCTTGATCTTTTTTTCGTAAGCTCGCGCCACCGTTGGCGTTTCCGCCTCAATAATACGGTCAAGCAATTGGTTAATCTTACGTTCGATCTGAGCTTTTTCACTCGCTAATACGGCTTGCCGCTCCTGCTGAGACTGGGCACGATGCACCCATACTTTGTCAAACATCTTCCCTACGATTGATATAAGCTCGGCTTTCGGGGTCAGGCGCTTAAGCAATGCTTCAAATTCTCCCTCAAGCTTGTCACGCTTAATGGATTTGCCGTAGTGGCCACAAGCCTTATTTTGGCAGTAGTAATAGGGGTAACGTTTATTACGGCCCTTCGTCCATCCTGCGGTCAATGAGTTTCCGCACTCGCAGGCGATAGAACCACGGAGCGGGAAATCTTCGTTTAAATTCTTACGGGCTGGTACATAGGCTCGGCCTTTCATGCGTTCTTAGTTCTTTTGATAGGTTTCAAAAGAAATAATCGGCGGGTGCTGGCCTTTTCGAAGGCTTACACCCCATGCCTCGTGTTCAAGGTATCCAGTGTACAAGATATTATCCATGATCCTGTCTACACGAGATTTTCCTATGCCTTTGCTATTGCGGTAGACAAGTTCAGGGTAGCGATCCATAAAGCGGGTCATTTCAACTTTGGTCTGGAAGCGCCCGGTAGCAAAGCCCTCCAGTGCTTCTTGCACAATTCAGATATCCTTACCTAGAGGAAATTTAATTGGCTGATGGACGAGTTCAGGTTGCGTGGAATTCGGTTTTTGTCGCTCACACAAGACACGGATATCTTGACTTTTGAAGGGCGCTTCTTCGTTGGACTGAGAGCATTAGTGGCGGAATATGAGCTGGAAATCATTCG
Source organism: Pseudomonadales bacterium (assembly GCA_028281605.1). Lineage (GTDB taxonomy): Bacteria > Pseudomonadota > Gammaproteobacteria > Pseudomonadales > JANQJO01 > JANQJO01. The sequence continues at coordinate 4,441 of JANQJO010000016.1, read as the reverse complement.
CCAGCGCACCAAGGCCGGGATTGCAGCAGCACGAAAACGCGGCGCGCAGATCGGCAGGCCCAAAGCCCTGTCAGCAGCGCAGGTTGAAATGGTCATCCTGATGAGAGAACAACACATCACCAATGCCGATATCGTCGGGTATTTTGGTGTTTCTTCCCGCACCATCACCCGTGCCCTCAATCAGAAAGCAGCGCCATGATCGAAAAACGCAAAATTGATTTTTATCGCCGCCACGTCCAGCATTATGGCCTGAAAATCGCTGAATCTGCGCAAAGCGATTCGCTAATTTTGGCACTCATAAACGGTGATGATCTAAGTAAGCTCTTCACGGCTTTAAAAGAGGTCATTGACGTGGACTGGTCGACCAGTGAAAAATAGTGATGTACTGTCAATGTTTTAGAAATGCCTTCCATCATGCGGGGCAGATCAATACCATCATCCAGAAGAGCCGCCCCCACGGAAGAAAAGATCGACTCCATGCGCAATGAATTCAAGGCCAACATTGAGCGGGAGATGCAAGATGTCAATTTCCAAATACCTACGGTTTGAGATTACGGTAAGCTCTCACCAAATTATAAGGCCATCTTCCCTAATTGTTTTAGCCTTCTTTTGGCATATTACTTCACACCTTAAGTCCTCTAAAACCCTTTTAACTTCTACCACCCATATTTCTTTAGGCTTAAAATAAGCGTCGGCAAAATGCGGTTTTAAAGCAAGGTTTTTACCTCCTTTTTTTCGACTGCCATCACCAGCAATAGACGGATACATAAAACCGTCTATTTTTTCTTTGGGTGTATTTAACAAAAACAACTCTCCAATCGCTGCTGTAGTTTTGTATTGGTACTCAAAGCCTTGAGGTACAATTTTCATCATTTCGCCAGCCAAAAAATTTCTTATTTTCAAATTATTTTTGTAGCCCTTTTCCTGTAAAAAAGAGCGCCCGCATTTTGAATTTTCAATCAAGGTCGGCCCATCTTTAATTCCATATTGAAAATGAGTTTCCGACACCCCAATTTCAAAAAAATTTATATTCCTATGGCCTGTATATTCAAGCATCATAACAGTGATTAAATCACCTGCTTTCGGTTTAAGTTCAAGAACAGAAACACCTTCAGTTTCTGCTACATAAAATATTTGGTTACGTGGTTTATTTAAGCGTCCATATTGGATGATTTTCTCTTTGGGCGGATACCAAAGCTCTTTTGTATGAGCAAATAAATCTTTTCCATCATTTTTTCGAGCACGATAAGCCCAATTTATTGAAGCATTATGAGTGAAGGACACGAAGCTATTATCTATGAGTGACTCGATCTTGCTCAATACATAATTAAAAGGTACTTTTTCTAATTTAATTTTTTTAATATCCTTTATTTTTTTCATGGTTCACAAGATTGAAAGAGGAATTATGTATGGATTAAACTAATACTTGAGGCCACTTTGATGAGTCGAAGCTTTTTTGAGGGGGGGTGAAAGAAACGCCGTAAATCTAATTCACCTGATCCCATGGGTTGATAATCTCAATGCCTGTTTCGGTGAAGTCTTTGGCGTTGCGCGTTGCAAGGCTGGCTTCGGCGCATGAGGTAATCGCAGCTATCATCATATCGGCGGTCTGAGCGTTTAAGCCTTTGGCTTCTCTATGCGTACGCAAAATGGCTGCTAGCCGCGAAGCCTGTTCGTCAAAGGGCAAAATAGTAAATTCCGAATGAGGGCTGGTGAAACGGGCAAAACGCTCTTCCAGAGTGCGGCGGCGCGCGCCATCAGGCAACCGCCGAATGCCGTATTCAATTTCATAGATTGTCACAACGCTTGTCACCAATGTTGTACCGTCAGTGCCATGTTTCAGCCAATTCACCACCTCACCCGCAGGCTGCTGACGGATCAACTCCGATAAAATATTTGTATCCAGAACAATCATGAAGGGCCTTAGTTAAAACGGGACGTGTCGCGCTCATCATCGCGGGAGGGAAGCTCAAGATCACAGCCATGATCAGTACCAAAAATCTCCTCCGACATGGAAAGTAGCTCCGGCCCGGTGATACCGCTGACTGCGCGGCGCAGAATTATGCGGGCCTCTTCTTCCATAGAATGACCATGTTTGGCGGCCTTAACCCGTAATCGTTCTTTAAGGCTATCGTCAATATTGCGAATCGTAATGCTGGCCATAATATCCTCTGTGTTTGTAGTTTTGCCTATCTTCATCGTACCAAATGATCACATTGAAATCAATGAAATCATTGCTATGCACTTGGCTAAATCAGTAACCCATTGTTTTATCTATATTTGCGCTACCGTTCTAAATCCGGGCCATCACGGTTGCGGGTGTGGCGGTGGGAACGCCCGCGTTTGGGCTGGCGTTCAAAATATTCCTGCCGCCGGGCGCGAATATTCTCATATTGCTGTATGTCTTTGGTGAGTTCGGTGTCCCGGTTTTCTTTTAACCGCAGCAACCGATCCATACGTTTTTGCAGAGCTTGCCGCTGTGCAAGCTGCTTAAACGTAACCGCGTCTTTTTCGCGTTCGTCACGGCGCAGGGCTTCATAGGTTTCATACTCATTCTGCACTTTGATTTTACGGTGTGCGCCTGTCAGCCGATCCCAAAACCCTTTCAGGCCTTTGTTGTAACGGTTTTGCCGCTGCAAGATTTCTTGTTTCTGGCGCTGCTGCTGTTCTTGCGCTAATGCTTTACGGGCTTGCTGTTGCTGCTTCACAAGTTCAGTTTTTTTCTGCTCCAACTCATTCATGCGCCCGGAGATAACTTTGTTACGTTGTGCTTGCAAATCTTTCAGATGCAGGCTCATATCCTTGGCAATTTGCTCTTTGGTTTCATCAACGGAAGGAAGGCTTTTAGCGTCTTTGAGCTTTTCTTTGATCTGTTTGGTTTTAAGGCCCGTCCATTTTGGCACAGCGTAAATCTCACACTTATGATCCAGAACGACAAAGCCGCGCCGATCACCACGCGCCAGAACAAACCCACGCTCCGCAAGAGCATTCTTAAATGCATCCTGCGTGTCGCTCATAGCCCAGCAATCCTGCAAAACCTTTTTGATTTCACGCGGGTCTTTCCCCGTACGCCGCGCTTGTTGCCACTGCGCCATTGTAAAGTTTTTGGAATCACGCTGCGCTGAATCAAGAAATCCTTCCGGCATCTGCCAACCATGCTCAAGATAAAGTGAACGGGAGATTTCCGCCAATTTTCGCTTGGTATGCGGTAAATGAATGGCTTTCATTTCGTGCGCGTCAATGCGCGACCAGACGCAATGCGCATGGCGGCGGCCATTTTTTTCATGAAAGATAATGGCGTGGGGTTGCCCCTCAAGACCAAGCTTTTTTTCTACCTTTTCAATCGCTGCTATAAACTCAGCAGTAGAAACCGCCTCATTCTGGGGCGGGTTGAGCGAAAGAGAATAAAGAAACTGCTTGGCCTTAGTGCCCTTGCTAATCGCATAAGCCTCATGCAAGGCACTCATCAAATCATCCGAGACAAACCCGCGCAGCTCATGTACCTCAACATGGTCATTTTCATCTTTAAGAAGATGCAAGGCGAGGTCTTTGGCCCCGCCGCGCTGATTACCATGCAGGATCATGGTGAGTCGCCCGCGCCAAATTTCAAGCCAAGGGCCATAAACAGCGCCTTTCGCATCTCTATGATCGCGCAATATGCATCATTCAGCTCTTGTTCAATATCGCGGGAAACATCAATCGTGCCCATATTGGCGTGTTTGGCAAGCTGGTTCAGATTAGAGGCATAGCGTGTCTCACCCAAAGAGGCCAGCACTTCGGCGAGCATTTTATGATCGGCGTTGGGTTTACGTGTCACTCGGCGTTTTTGCGCCCGATCACCCAAAAGCTGATTGCGGATATAGGTGCCAAGCGGCTGATTGCCAGCCAGCTCTTCGAGATAAGCTCGTTCTTCATCGGAAAACCGGATCGCGAACGGAGCAGGGGCTTTTTTCTTGGCAGGTGCATTAGCGCCACTGGATTGATTAAACTGCGAGCATAAAGTTTGTTGAGGTGCGCTCATAATCACACCTCCGGGCCGCTTGGGCGATTGTTTTGGAAATAAGGAACATGGTTCTCCAAATACTCATTCCAACGTTGTAATTCTTCCAATATTGGTTCAAGCTTTTCCGCATCTGGCCCACCATCTGAAAACAACAGACCCAATTCTGAACTTAAATGTTTGAAAAATAAGAATAAATGAGCGGTTCTATACCCCTCATTTCGCACCCACGTAAGTCTGTGAATGCTGTTGGCGTGTTAATTTTGATGATTGTTTTAGTGGCGCCAGAACTTGTTGATAAATATTCAACTTCAGACATCTTGACCTGATATCAATAAACCATTCTAAGGTTTACAGATAATTTCATATTTTTCAATGTATTAGCTTAAAGCTCTATATAGAGCTTTAAGCTAATACATTGAAAAATATGAAATTATCTGT
>JANQJO010000006.1 GCA_028281605.1 Pseudomonadales bacterium | reverse complement strand
GGCACAGGAAATAATCTACCCATTTTGAGCGGATGCATGTTTGAGCACAGCGAGTTCAGAAGCGAACAATGGGTAGATTATTTCCTGTGCCTTACCTTACTTCGAATGTATTTCACTTTAACAAAAAATGAGGCCAATCATGAGTCAGTATATTTACACTATGAACCAAGTGCACAAAACTGTGCCTCCTCAGCGTCAAATTTTAACTAATATCTCAATTTCTTTTTTTCCAGGTGCTAAAATTGGTGTCTTAGGTTTGAATGGTGCTGGAAAATCTACCTTGCTGAAAATTATGGCTGGTATCGATAAGGAATTTGATGGGGAAGCTAGACCTCAAGCTGGGGTTAAAATTGGTTATTTGGCTCAAGAGCCGTGTCTGAACTCTGAAAAAGATGTTCGCGGAAACGTTGAGGAAGGTATTAGCGAAATCAAAGAATTGCTGGTTAAGTTCGATGACATCAGTTTGCGCTTTGGTGAAGAAATATCTGATGATGAGATGAATGCTTTGTTAGAAGAGCAAGCAGAACTACAAAATAAAATTGATGCGGCTAATGCTTGGGATCTTGAGCGTAATCTTGAGCGTGCCGCTGATGCCCTGCGTTTGCCACCTTGGGATGCCCAGATTTCTCAGTTATCGGGGGGAGAAAAAAGGCGTGTGGCCTTGTGTCGTTTATTGTTGTCAAATCCAGATATGTTATTACTGGATGAACCAACTAACCACCTGGATGCCGAAAGTGTGGCATGGTTAGAACGTTTTTTGTGTGACTTCCCGGGGACTGTGGTTGCAATTACTCATGACCGTTATTTTTTAGACAATGCTGCTGAGTGGATTTTGGAACTTGATCGTGGTCATGGTATTCCTTACAAAGGTAACTATTCTGACTGGCTGAATCAAAAAGAAGCACGTTTGGAGCAAGAAGGACGAGAAGAAGCTGCTCGCCAGCGTACCATTAAGTCTGAGTTGGAGTGGGTGCGCGCTAACCCTAAGGGTCGACAAGCTAAAAGCAAGGCACGGTTGAAACAGTTTGAAGAGCTGAACTCTAAAGAGTTTCAAAAACGTAATGAAACTCAACAATTGTATATCCCGCCAGGCTCCCGATTGGGTGATCAAGTGATTGAATTTAAAAATGTTAGTAAGAGTTTTGAGGGCAGGCTGCTTTATGAAGGTTTAAATTTCACCATTCCTAAAGGCGCCATTGTTGGCGTAGTGGGCCCTAATGGAGCGGGTAAAACCACGTTATTTAAGTTGATTTGTCGATATGAAACCCCAGACACGGGTGAGATTGTAATAGGCGAAACGGTTGAATTAGCGTACGTTGACCAGTTACGTCATACGCTTGAAGACGATAAAACCGTTTGGGAGGTCATTTCTGATGGGCAAGACATGTTGCGTATAGGCGCCTATGAAATACCTTCTCGGGCTTATGTTAGCCGATTTAATTTTAAAGGGGCTGACCAACAAAAGAAAGTTTCTGAGCTTTCGGGTGGGGAGAGAAACCGTATAAATTTGGCCAAAGTACTGCGCCAGGCTGCGAATGTGGTGTTGTTGGATGAGCCCACCAACGATCTGGACGTTGAAACGCTAAGAGCCTTAGAGGAGGCGCTGTTGGCTTTCCCTGGTTGTGTTATTGTGGTCTCTCATGATCGATGGTTTTTAGATCGAATAGCAACGCATATTGTTTCCTTTGAAGGTAATAGTGAGGTGGAGTTTTTCGAAGGCAGTTATACTGAATATGAGAACTATCGTAAGAAGAAGTTGGGAGATGAAGCGCTTAAACCTTCTCGTATTAAATATAAAAAGCTTTCTTAGGCTGTTTAATTCTTCATCAGTTTGTGGTTTAGGTGTGACGGGAATAAAAAGTATTTCATATCGGATGTTGTTTGTGTATAGTTAGGCCTCAATATCATATTTTGAGGTTTGCTAGTTTTTGGTTCTAGCTGAATTAGTCTTTAAATGCTCAATAGTAAGGGGTTGTTTATGGCGGGTCGAGGTGTTAACAAGGTCATTTTAATTGGGCATCTTGGTCGTGACCCAGAAACACGTTATTTGCCCAGTGGTGGTGCTGTTTGCAGTTTTTCAGTAGCAACCACAGAGTCTTGGAAAGACAAGCAGACTGGGCAGATGCAAGAGCGCACTGAATGGCATCGAGTGGTGATGTTCAACCGTTTAGCTGAAATTGCAGCTGAATATTTGCGTAAGGGCAGCAAAGTATATTTAGAAGGTTCTCTACAAACTAGAAAATGGCAAGATAATACTGGCCAAGATCGATGGACCACTGAAATTGTAGCCAGAGAGATGCAAATGCTTGAGAGTAGAGGCTCAATGGGGCAGGAGCCCCCAATGCCTCCCTTGCCTGAGCAGCAGAGCCAACCTTTTGCCGATGCTTATGCACCACCATCCGCTTCATCACCTAAGCAGCAGCCGGCGACTGCCGTTGCAGAGGCAGCGACAGAGGGTTCTTCTGGTGGACGGTCTAACCAATTTGATGACGATATTCCTTTTTAAACCATCTTTCGATTAAAATTGCTGCTTCAATAATAGGAACAGGCTTAAGGGCCAGGGGTATAGGCAAGACTCGAAATCACCCTACTGGTAGTGGCAATTTAGATTAGGGGGTTAGGCGAATATTTACAAGTAAATTTCAGTCAATCAGTGTGCTCTTTTGAGAGCATAAGCAGCCAGCAAAGTAAAGCTGATAATAGGTAATGATATTGCTAATATGGGAGGCATACCAAAGACAATGCTGGAGTGGCTGAGAAAGTCTTGAAGGTAGTGAAAGAACATGCCCAGTATCAGCCCTATTAAAATTCTAAGGCCAACGGTAACTGAACGTAGGGGACCAAAAATAAAGGAGGTGGCCAATAGGATCATCACAACAGTTGCGACAGGTTGTAGGATTTTTTCCCAGAAAGCGAGCAAATAAAGGGTGTGATCTAAACCTTGTTGGGCTAGGTGTTGTGAGTAGTAATATAGCTTGGAAATGGATAGAAGATCAGGTTCTGTGATAACAAATTCGGCGATCTCAGGTGTTAGATCGGTTTGCCAGGTGGTATGTGACTCTTGTAACGTTTGGATTTTTTCTTTGGAAATATTTGAAGCTCTTGTTCCCTCTATGAGCCATTGTGGAGCTTGATCTGAAACACTTTGGTATGTTCCTTTTTGAGCAAAGCTGATGGTCAATAAGCGTAACTGGTCATCAAATTTCAAGCGGGTAATACCGTGGAGGACGCCTTGTTGTTCCAAGGCATTGAAGTGAATAATATCTTGCCCCTCACGATGCCAGCTGCCCTGTTTAACTTTAAGCAGTGAGTCATAGCCCTGTTTAATAGCTCGATAGCTGCTGGCCGATTGTTCTGTGGTTGGTACAATCCATTGACTCAACATGAGAGCGAGGCTAGCGAAGCCTAATACTGAGATAAAAGTGGCCGATATTATGCGCCATAAAGAAGCACCAGCAGCGCGCATTACGGTTAATTCATTACTTGAAGCCAAGCCCCCCATCGCTAAGAGGCTGCCAATTAGCGTGGCAACGGGGATGAACTCATAACAACGTCTGGGGAAGGTTAAGCAGATATAAAAGCCTACTTCGATGATCCCGTAGGTTTCGTGTGTGTCTTCTAGTTCAGCGATGAATGCGAACAGTGTATCCATTCCTCCTAAGATTAACAGTGCCATGCTGATGTTGATTGCGACGGCTTTGCTAATGTATTGGTCTAAAAGTTTCACGCTTGCCTATCTCTTTGCATCTCGTTGTAGGGTGTTTTTTTTTGCTTGGTGGTATTGCCAAGTGGGCCATCCGTTAAGACCAATGGCAAGGATTAGAAAGCTGATGTGTACCCACCAAACACCTATCCAGCTGGGGATTTGTTCTTTTTCTATGGCATTTTTAATGCTGCTAAGAAGTGTTAGGTAAGCTAGATACAGTAAAATAGAAGGCAGCATTTTTAAGTAGCGCCCTTGCCTGGGGTTGACACGACTTAAGGGCAAAGCCAGTGCTGCCACGATCGGGACTAAGAGAGGTAAAGACAGACGCCACTGTAACTCTGCATGTGCAATAGGGCTTGGATTGTTCAGTAGAGTGGCTGTGGGCATGACACGTGCTGCTGCAACTTTTTTGTCGTGATCGGGTTCAGACAGTTTTAACTGATAGCGCATGAATTCAACTATTGTAAAATCAGCTTGGCCTGGCATGCCTTCGTAGCGATAGCCTTGTTGTAAATCAAGGTATTGTACACCTGTGTCCGGATGTAACCGACGGCGGCCTTCGTGCGCTGTGATCACGCTGACTTTATTGGGCAGCTGCTGTATGATGTATAAGCGTTCCATGTATTTTTTATCTGCAGAGAGCTGTTCAGTATAAGTCATTCGGGTTTTGTCTTGACTGATGTGGAATCGACCAGGTGTGAGAGTTTCAAACTCTGTACGGTTTTTTTGTTCATATATTAATTTATTTGCGTACTCCGCGCTCCAAGGAGCGATGAATATACTCAAGGCAGCTACGGTTAAAGTCATGGCCAGTGTAGGTATTGAGGTGTGCATGAGTAAGCCTTTTTGACCAAGCCCAGCTGCGTTTAGCACGGTCATTTCATTCTCCAAATACAGTCGTCCATAAGCCATTAAAATGCCTAAAAATAAACCCAGTGGCAAAATCATTTCAAGAAAGCTGGGCAATCGGTATAGCATGATAGTGAACAAGGCGTCGCTGCCGATGCGGCCTTCAGCAGCTTCAGACATGTATTTGATGAAGCGACCACTGATTAAAATTAAAACGAGAATGAAGGTAATTGATAGTGTTGCTGTAAAGAGTTGGCGCGAGAAGTAACGGTAAATAATCATTGAACAGGTTTGGATCCTTATACGGCAGGCACGTTGAATGCGCCAGTCATTATAGCGGATAACAGGTGAATTTTATGCAATTCTTTGATTCTTGAGTTTGGACTGAAGAAAGCACTGTCAAAAAAGAGAGTATTTCTGAAAGGTTAGCTGCTTTGTTCGTTTTTCACACCAAAATAAATCTAATTTTCAAGCGAATCCACATACCCAAACATTAGCCAAATATGATAATTTACGGTCAACACACTCAAGATCACTTTAGCGAGGGAAATGGTAATGACCTACAAATTCCTGTCCATTTTTGAAAACTTCTACAGAACCTATCGCCGCAATCAATCATAAATCTGTGCTAGCACTTAAGGAAAACTAAAAAGCCAGCTGGCTTTTATTTTTGGCCAGCTGGCTAAAAAAAAGTAGACTAAACATGTGATTCAAGACACATATTCTGTTACTCGATGTCGGAAATATTTTTTCCGAGTAACGCACTTTTTGTAAAGCGATCCAAAGAAAGTATCAGAGATTAACGAATCTACACTCATCACTACCAAGTACTTAATTCTAAGAAAACATAACTCTCAAGTCCAAGCTCTAATCAATCAGCTCGATTCAGAAGGTCATGACGTCTCTGGACCTAGAGCTGAAATAACAGCCTGGGTATTACTGCATGAGCCAGCTGTCTAGGTTGCTTGATGACTTCAAGATACTCATGAGTTTAGTCAGGGGTATTCTTTGGGGAAAGAATCAGGTTAATATCTTATTGACTTTGTATATCTTTTGTATTTTACTATGAGGCCTTCTTAGGGATTAAGGGGGCTTTTTGTTTTATAAGGAAAACTATCAATTATCTTTAATAAAAATAGGATTAGTCGTATGTCTCCATTTAAAGTTTTATTTCCTAATTCCCAAAAAATTTCAGAACATCTGAAAAATGATTCAAAGTTTACATATGCTGAAATGTTCAAAGAAGACAACCGTTTTACGAGACATGAAATTGCAGAAAAAATAGGTGAAGTACTTGGAGGAAAAAGAAAAATATTTCCTATGGAGGTTTTTTGTGCTGTGGGAGATACCATGACAGAGGCGGGTGTATTAACTTGGGGTCTTGCCGCGGATATGATGTTAATTGATGAGACAACTGTTTCATTAGGTAGGCTAGTAGGCATTGATATTTCAGGAACAAATATGCGAGCTGCTCCGTAATTGATCTTCATACTCTGCCATTTTGGAACGGTCACGAAATAACTTTAACATTTTTCGCTGCTGAACTCGCTTCGCTCAAACATGCACCCGCTCTAAATGTTAAAGTTATTTCGTGACCATTCCTTTGTCGGTGAGATGCTTGCGAAAGCTCTTAACATTCTCTCTAATTTGATTTATATCAACTTGTTCTTCTTCTAAGAATCTCCCTGGACAATTAGGTTG
>JANQJO010000119.1 GCA_028281605.1 Pseudomonadales bacterium | reverse complement strand
ATAGACGTTATCCGCATCCTGCACAAGCGCATGGATTATAAACGGCACCTATAGAAAGGGATTGCGTATAGTCAGATTATCTTCAATCAAAAATCCGTCTTGCATATCTTCTGAATAGAGGATTTGACATCCACAGAGCAACGCTGAAGCAACAATCATAGAGTCATAGATGCTTAATTTATAGCGTTCAGCGATAAATCTTCCCGTATTATGAGTTTCAACAGTAAGTGGCTCAATTGAACATAGTGATTGAATAGCGCTCATCACTTCATTAACATCATTCCAGGACATGGAAAGTTTTCTGCGTGTCACATTTGAGACCTCGTTTAAGACCTGAACGCTGATTATTCCGCCATTTTGGACAAGTTCTTCAGCACGATTTGCTTTCAAAGCGTTGGTTGAAAGAAGATAAAGCAATATATTACTGTCAATAAATCCTTTAGATTCGTCCATTGGCGCTATCCCGGTCAAACACAAAATCAGAAGGCAATTTACCCCTGAAACGCCTTAGTTTTTTCAATAATTCTTTTTTACCGGGTTTTTTCTTCACCTGAAATACACGCTCATCAGCAATAACAACCTCAATATCATCACCTTCATTCAGACAAAGCGCCTCTACGACTGAAACAGGCAATCGAATAGCCAGACTATTTCCCCATTTAGAGACAAGCATGTTTTTATCCTCATCAATAATATACATAATATGAATGTATATCATTTTCAGGCAAGTGTCAACTGACCCAAAAACAACACCTTTGTAGATTTCAGGATTAGTCTCATGATCTGCTTCGAAGACGAACTATAATAATAAATGGTTTCGCACCTAGGCAGTACAAATTTTTGTTTAAATGATTGACACAAGCATTATCAAGAGTAGAGCCGGGTACGTAATAAACATGATCCTATGACACCATACACTTCATAGTAATGAATTGTGCACTTGAGGTCAGCCTCGTCAAGCAGTTTCCCTCATGGGACTCATCCTTGACAAGCCTGCCCCCAACGCTTTTTGTTAACTATGAGATGTATGATATCTTCTGCGTCTTCTTAAGCTTGTTGTTTGATGAGCTCTTCATGCGAGCGCCAGTGTGGTTGCAAAAGGAAAGGGTCAGTGGATACACCCAAATGTCTTTATTCGTGACCGCTTGGTTTTTTAGTGTTAAATAGTCACGCTAAGAACCCTTTGCGTGACTATTCTGATAATCTGGCTCTTTTTCTCTGTGATGAACCCCATTCATCATCATAGACATCATTAAGAAATAAAGCTAAATCACTTTCATTATCAGAATTAGAAAAACTTTGAAGAAATTTATAAAAACACATATCTTCAGAATAAGTACTTTGAAGATATGGAATGATATCTTTTTTATTCATGTTTTTTATGTTTTCTAGAAAACCTGTCTTGTCAAAAATATGGTTAAACATGGTGAGTACGTGATCAAAATCTTCCTTTGGAAGTTTTATGATGCTTTTTAATAGTCTGGTGCTGTGACAATAGATATTCCCTGCGTTGCCTATCAATTTACTTATGTATTCTTCCAGTCTGTCGCCGGCTCTATGAAACATGCTGGATATATTGTTAATTTCAAAACCGGCCTCTAATAAGGCTTTGACTGGTGCTGCTTGCCGTATCCAAGGCTGTCCTTTGCGGCCTGGATTTGGATTATATTGAGGATCTCCGTAAACAGGTGAGACGAATTTTCTCAGTAATTCGATGTTTTTTTCCAGTTTGTCGCCGGCTCCGCAAAGGATGCTGGATATATTGTTAATTTCAAAACCAGCCTCTAATAAGGCTTTGACTGGTGCTGCTTGCCGTATCCAAGGCTGTCCTTTGCGGCCTGGATCTGAATTATCTTCAGGATCTCCATAAACAGGTGAGACGAATTTTCTCAGTAATTCGATGTTTTTTTCCAGTTTGTCGCCGGCTCCGCAAAGGATGCCGGATATATTTTTAATTTCAAAACCGGCGTCTAATAAGACTTTGATTGGTGCTGCTTGCTGTATCCAAGGCTGTCCTTTGCAGCCTGGATCTGAATTATCTTCAGGATCTCCGTAAACAGGTGAGACGAATTTAATTAAAATACAAGCGCTATGGCTTATCTTACCTTTTGATCTAGACAAGATACTTGATATGTTATTGGGTGGTAAATTTGTCCTTACAAAGGAATCAACCTGTTTTGCTAAACTAGGAATACTCGATCTTAATGCTATTATAGATGAACTTCCGATCATGGAATTTACCTGCGTAAGGCTAAAAAATCTACCAAGCTCATTAGCTGCATTGGACAAAAGAACCTTTACTTCGCTTAACTTAGATTGATCTTCTCTGTCTTTTTTCGAAGTAAAGAATTTCTTCAAAAATTCTGTAGGAGTATTTCTAAAGCTATCGACTAACATAATTAACCATAATAAAAGCTATTTTATTTCCAGTTCAATCCTTATTCTTTCTATCTCATCAAAATTAATATCCTGATTGCTTCGGTCATAAAGTTTGATGGTTTGCATATTTGATGGTTTGCATAAAAGCATGAGCTGCAATTTATTGTGCCTTTTCAAGAGAACCTTCATTCATTACTGCAAAAACTATGACAACCGATGTTGTCGGGTAAACCTGCTTTTTTAACTCTGCGCCTAATTATTCTCCAAGCTTGATCACGGCTAAGCTGTTTACCGTTTTTAAGGATTCTACGTGGTAATGTGCTGGCGCGCAATGCTCTTTACCCCCTTTTTCATACAGCCAGAACCAGGCCCGGCACTGCTACGTATAATAATCTTCAACACACAGTGAATCACGGCGCTGATGCAAGCGAAGCTGTAGGCCATCATAATATCAAGCTACAAAGAAAGCATTTTACACGTAATTTTACCGTGACAATACCTTTTTTTCATCACTTGGGGTGACGCAAAAGGTATCGCTCATGGCTGTTACCGTGTAAATGCAATTTTCATCACCTAGGGTGACGAAAATTGCATCGCTCATGGCTGTTTTCCTAATAACCGAGGCTCCCTGGCACTTTTTGATCAACAGCAATGGGTAACATAGAGTGTAAAAAGCATCTGTTTTAATTGATTTCAGTATTGCTCAGCATACTACTCCAGATCCTATACGAATATATAAAGTACAAAATTCGAGTCATTTGACAGCAAAAACATCTCAAACAAATGAAATCAAACCAATTTACTCATGCTGTAATTTCAAAATCCTCCCGTACGCATTGATCGTTTTTATGATAAAATTTGGCCCTTCGATACAAGCAGACTATTGCTTAAAAAAACAGCCATGAACAATGCGGTGAGCATCACCCCAAGTGATGAATGTCGCAGCACTTTCACGGTAAACAACACGCAGCACACTTGAGCACATGGATTGAGAGAAATCATGGTAGATATTGCCAAAGAAATTGTTCCAGTCAACATTGAGGAAGAACTTAAACAATCGTACCTAGACTACGCCATGAGTGTTATTGTCGGACGAGCCCTCCCCGACGTTCGCGATGGCTTAAAGCCCGTGCACAGACGTGTACTCTACGCGATGAGCGAACTCGGCAACGACTGGAACAAACCCTATAAAAAATCTGCCCGCGTCGTCGGGGATGTCATCGGTAAATACCACCCACATGGTGACTCAGCCGTATACGATACCATCGTACGCATGGCTCAGCCCTTCGCCATGCGATATTGTTTGATTGATGGCCAAGGTAACTTTGGTTCTGTCGATGGCGATAACCCCGCCGCTATGCGATATACCGAAGTGCGCATGGCTAAAATCGCACACGAAATGATGGCCGACTTAGAAAAAGAAACAGTCGACTTTGTGCCCAACTATGACGGCACGGAACAAATGCCGTCCGTATTACCCACTAAAGTACCCGCTTTATTAGTGAACGGTTCATCTGGCATTGCTGTCGGCATGGCCACCAACATCCCCCCTCATAACCTAACCGAAGTGATTAATGCCTGTTTAACTATCCTTGATAAGCCCACACTTTCAATAGAAGAGCTCATGGAAATCGTCAAAGGCCCCGACTTTCCAACCAGTGCAATCATTAACGGTAGAGCTGGTATCGTACAGGCCTACAGAACCGGTCGAGGCCGCATCTATATTCGAGCCAAAGCTACCATTGAAACAGACGATAAAACCAATCGCCAAACCATCATTGTTCACGAAATCCCTTATCAAGTGAACAAAGCTCGCATGATTGAAAAAATCGCCGAGCTGGTTAAAGACAAAAAAATCGAAGGCATCTCAGAGATCAGAGACGAATCGGACAAAGACGGTATGCGCGTTGTCATTGAATTAAAACGAGGCGAAATCGGCGAAGTCATCCTCAATAATCTCTACGCTCAAACCCAATTGGAAACAGTATTTGGCATCAATATGGTCGCCTTAGTTGACGGGCAGCCTCGTACACTCAACCTCAAAGCCATACTCGAAGCCTTTTTACGCCACAGGCGCGAAGTGGTCACACGCAGGACCGTTTACTTACTGCGCAAAGCACGCGAACGAGGCCATATTCTTGAAGGCCTTGCCATTGCCTTGGCTAATATTGACCCTATTATCGCTTTGATCAAAGCCTCTCCCAATACACAAACAGCCAAAGCAAGCTTGCTCGAACAAGGCTGGCAACCTGGCCCCGTACAAGAAATGCTCGCACGAGCTGGTGGAGAAGATGCCTGTCGACCCGATGAACTAGACGCTCAATATGGCTTTCATGATGGTCTATACCACTTATCCCCAGCACAAGCTCAAGCCATTTTGGATTTACGCTTGCAAAAACTCACCGGCATGGAACATGAAAAGCTGGTAGAAGAATATCAAGCCAGACTGGACGAAATCATTGACCTTGGCAATATCTTAGCCGATCCAGACAGAATGCTCACAGTCATCCGGGAAGAACTGACCCAGATTCGTGATCAATTCGGTGATGATCGTCGTACTGTGATTACCAGCTCCAAAACAGATCTGACCACAGAAGATCTTATCACAGAAGAAAACGTTGTCCTTACCCTTTCACACGGCGGCTACGCCAAAACACAACCGGTCACCGACTATAAAGCTCAACGCCGAGGAGGCCGCGGCAAAGCAGCCACCAAAGTGAAAGAAGAAGACTACGTCGAACACCTATTGGTCGCCAGCACACATGATACAATCATGTGCTTTACCAACTTGGGTAAAGTCTATTGGATTAAGGTCTATCAATTCCCACAAGCCAGTCGTACTTCTCGTGGGCGTCCAGTGGTCAATATTCTACCTCTGGATGAAAATGAAAAAATTACTAGCATCTTGCCCTTGCGCCAACAACAAAGCACTCAGTATCAATATATCGTGATGGCCACAGCCAAAGGCACGGTCAAAAAAGTTGCGCTAGAGCACTTCTCACGACCACGCTCAACCGGCTTAATCGCGATCGAGTTAGATGAAAACGATACCTTGGTGGGCACAGCCTTTACCTCCGGTGAAGATAACATCCTCTTATTAAGCTCAGAAGGTAAAGGCATTCGCTTCAAAGAGAGCGGTGTTAGAGCCATGGGACGTACCGCACGTGGCGTACGCGGCATTAAATTAGCATCAGAACACAGCGTCATCTCTCTCATTATTGAACAACCACAGGGTCAACTACTCACTGCCAGCTCTCAAGGCTACGGCAAACGCACCAAAATAGAAGACTTCTCAGTACAAGGGCGAGGCGGGCAAGGGGTCATTGCTATGGTCACCAACGAACGCAATGGTGAAGTGGTAGGTGCTGTACAAGTACAACCTACTGATGAAATCATGCTCATCAGCGATCAAGGCACCCTGGTACGTACTCGGGTTGAAGAAATTTCACTGCAAGGTCGTAACACACAAGGCGTACTTCTGATTAAAGTAGCATCAGAAGAAAAGCTCGTTGGCATCGAGCGTATAGAGCCTTTAGAAGACGATAATCAAAGTGAAGACGGCGAAGATGACGGTGAAGAAGATAATGAGGCCAGCGAACAAAATGGAAACGAACATGATGCTTGATCCGACCAAGACCTCAAGAGTGTTTAACTTTGCAGCTGGTCCCTCTGCACTACCCACCCCAGTATTACAGCAGGTCCAACAGGAATTGTTGGACTACAAAGGGACGGGGCTATCCATTATGGAAATGAGCCACCGCAGTGATTTATTTCAAGAGGTGATCACTCAAGCCGAATCCGATCTGAGAGACTTGTTAGGCATTCCTGAAGATTATGCAGTCCTATTCATGCAAGGTGGCGCCTCTCTACAGTTTTCCGCTGTTGCACTGAACCTAATGAGCGAACGTGCTCAAGCAGACTATGTGATTACAGGTACTTGGTCAAAAAAAGCTTTCGCAGAGGCCAAGCGTTTCGGTACAGCCCATGCCGCTGCCAACACTGAAACCGACAGATTCTCCTACATTCCACCCTTTGATGACTGGTCTTTGAGCCCGGACGCAGACTATGTGCACATTACCCCCAACGAAACCATTGAAGGGGTAGAATTTTCGTTTGTACCTAATACCGGCCCCATCCCTCTAGTGGCTGATGTTTCATCAACCATTTTATCTCGTCCTCTAAACGTTGGGGCCTTTGGGCTGCTCTATGCCGGTGCACAAAAAAACATTGGACCTGCTGGCTTAACCCTAGTGATCATTCGCAAAAGCCTACTGCAAGCACCTATACAAACAGTACCCACATTACTGCGCTACGACATTCAGTCACAAAAAAACTCGATGCTCAATACCCCTCCCACCTTCGCTATTTACATAGCAGGCCTGGTCTTTCAATGGCTAAAATCTTTAGGGGGCTTAAACAACATCGCCCAGATCAACCAACATAAAGCCAGCAAGCTATACGAATTTATCGATCAGCATGAATTTTATACAAACCCTGTCAGGCAACAAGATCGTTCCTGGATGAACGTACCTTTTACTTTACATCAACCAAAACTGGACGCACAATTTTTGGCAGGCGCAGAAGCCGCTGGATTAACAAACCTAAAAGGTCACCGCAGTGTCGGTGGTATGCGCGCCAGCCTCTATAATGCTGTAAGTGAACAGGCCGTTGATGCCCTACTGAACTATATGAATGACTTTGCCACTCAACACGGGTAAACCCCCATTCAAACCCTGCTGTACAATCTTAGCTATCAAACCTTACTGAAAAAGAGTGCCGCTCATGACAAACGACACCAAACTAAAAACCCTTAGAGAACAAATCGATGCCATCGACATTGATATTCAAAAATTGATCAGCAACAGAGCCCAATGCGCCTTGGAGATTGCTGAACTGAAGAAAGCTCAAGCAAACCAGCAAAACCAAACAGGTGAAACAGCCTTCTTTAGACCAGAAAGAGAAGCCCAAGTCCTAAAAAAGGTGATCGAACGCAATCAAGGCCCACTTGACGACGAAGAAATTGCGCGCTTATTTAGACAAATAATGTCCAGTTGTCTAGCTCTAGAGCAACAACTCAAAATCGCATATCTAGGACCTCCTGGCACTTTTACACAACAAGCGGCGATCAAACACTTTGGCCATTGTGTTCGTACCGTCGATCTGAGCACCATCGATGAAGTGTTCAGAGAAGTGGCTGCAGGAGCGGCACATTTTGGTGTCGTGCCTGTTGAAAACTCCTCTGAAGGTGTGGTCAATAATACCTTAGATGCTTTTATGAGTTCTAATCTACGGATTTGTGGCGAGGTTGAGCTGCGTATTCATCAACACCTACTGATAGGCGATACAACCAAGCTCGACTCCATAGCACGCATTTATTCACATCCACAATCACTGGCACAATGCCGTAAATGGCTCGATGCACATTGGCCGAAAGTAGAAAGACATCCCGTGAGCAGCAATGCCGAAGCAGCAAAACGTATTAAGAGCGAGTGGCATGCCGCCGCTATTGCTGGCGATATGGCTGCTGAAAAATACGACTTAAAAATTCACGCCAACAACATCGAAGACAATCCACATAATACAACACGCTTTCTGATCATTGGCCACCAAAAAATCGCCCCCAGTGGTGACGATAAAACATCCATTATCATCTCCACTCGTGATAAGCCTGGCGCTTTATACCACCTGCTTGAGCCTTTCGAAAAAACAGGCATCAGCCTAACCCGAATCGAAACCAGGCCTTCAGCTTCAGGCAAGTGGGCCTATGTTTTCTTTATTGACTTTGAAGGCCATGAAGACGATACAAAATGTGCCCAAGCCTTTAAAACCATCGAAAGCCTATCAGTCGAACTAAAGCGTTTGGGGTCCTACCCCAAAGCCGTACTTTAACTTTGCAACTTTCCAAAAGCGATCTGAACCATAATGAACGACAAAGCCTCCTATTTACCAGATCAATTACTAGATCAACAATGCATCCACCCAGGCGTTTCTAAGCTCAAGCCCTACCAACCTGGCAAAGCCATTGAAAGCTTAGCACGTGAAATCGGCTTCGCCCCTGAGAGTATTTGCAAATTAGCCAGCAATGAAAACCCACACGGCATCAGCGCATCCGTACAAGAAGCTATCATCCATGCCCTACCCACTATAAACCGTTATCCAGAAGGCAATGGTACTCAACTCAAAGCTGACTTATCTGAGCACCTAGGCATCACTCCCGAACAGATCACACTCGGCAATGGCTCCAATGAAATTTTGGATTTAATCGCACAAACTTTTTTACAAATTCATGACAGCGTGCTCTACTCAGCCCATGCTTTTGCAATCTACCCCTTAGTCACACAAGCGGTAGGCGCACAAGGCATCGAAATACCTGCCCAGAACTGGGCACACGATCTAAGCGCCTTTGCCGAAAAAATACATCAGCTAAATGCCACTAACAACCCGCCCAAACTGATTTTTTTAGCCAACCCCAACAACCCGACAGGCACTTGGTTTAACACACAAGCTTTGGAACATTTATTAGAAGCCACCAACCCCAAACACACCTTAGTGGTATTAGATGAAGCATATTTTGAATACGTCAACAAACCTGACTACCCCAATGGTATGCACTATCTTAACAAACACCCTAACCTGATCGTCACCCGTACTTTCTCCAAAGCTTACGGCTTAGCTGGCTTACGTTTGGGTTATGCCATATCACACCCTCATGTAGCTCAATGGCTGAACGCTCGTAGAGCTCCTTTTAATGTGAACAACTTAGCATTAGTAGCCGGACAAGCCGCTCTAGCAGATAATCGTTTCTTAACAAATACGGTGACTGAAAACACCCAAGCACTACAAAGAGCTGAACAATGGCTCAAGAAACAAAACATCGACTTTATCCCCTCTGTTGCCAACTTCATCACCATTAACACACAACGTGGTGGTCAATGGACCTTTGAAGCTTTACTAAAACAAGGCATCATTATCAGGCCCATCGATAATTATGGCTTACCCAAACACATTCGCGTAAGCTTTGGGACACGCACAGAAAACGAACGCTTTTTCAGTAGCTTTCTAAGCCTTTACCACACGTAAGCCCATGTAGGTAACACCGACATTATGATGTTAGAAAAGGATTTTACACGTCATCTACCAGGGATGGAGCATCAGCGTAAAAAGTCCCTGTGGGTGGCACTGCACTTAGATCCACCTTTATTTTTGTTATTACTGCTATTGATGGGATTAGGGCTATTAACACTCTACAGTGCTAGCAATCAAAGCATGGCTATTGTACACAAACAAAGCCTATGGTTTTTTGTTGGTTTGGTATTGATGATCGTACTGGCGCAATTTCCACCCAGTTTTTATAAACGCTGGATTGCTCTGGGTTACTGTGCAGGACTGATGCTCCTCATCGGTGTGCTGTTCTTTGGAGTTGGAGCTAAAGGTGCTACCAGATGGTTAGATATTCCAGGCTTACCTAGATTTCAACCCTCAGAAATGATGAAATTATTCGTACCGATGACAGTCGCTTGGTACACAGCTGATCGTGTCTTACCCCCACTGCTCAGACCCGTTTTGCTGGTCGGCTTGCTTATTTTGCTGCCTACCGTACTGATTGTGGTACAACCCGACTTAGGAACCGCTTTACTGGTGGGTTTATCTGGCTGCATCGTACTACTCTTAGCAGGCCTTAATTGGCGCTACATCATTAGTTTTGTCATCCTCAGTATTCCCGCAGCTGTAGTCATGTGGATGTTCTATATGCGAGAGTATCAAAAGCAACGTGTACTGACTTTTCTCAACCCAGAACGTGAACCACTCGGCGCAGGCTGGAATATCATTCAATCTAAGATTGCTATTGGCTCGGGCGGCACCACAGGTAAAGGTTGGCTAAACGGTACTCAATCTCATTTAGACTTCTTACCAGAAGGCTCAACAGACTTTATCATTGCCGTGTTTGCTGAAGAATTTGGGTGGTTCGGCGTCATTCTGTTATTGCTACTTTATTTGGCGATTATCTTTCGAGGTGCCTATATCGCTCTACACGCTCAAGACACATTCAGTCGCTTATCCGCAGGCGGTATCACTCTAACATTTTTTGTCTATGTATTTGTTAATATTGGCATGGTCAGTGGTATATTACCGGTCGTTGGCATCCCCCTGCCCTTAATGAGCTACGGAGGCACATCAGTTGTGACACTCTTAGTGAGTTTTGGTGTCTTAATGTCTATCCACACACACCGGAAACTGTTGGCCACATAAAATGATCCTCGTAAAATTGATAGGAATTAAACCACATGAAACAATTTAAATTTGCACAATTTATCATCGCAAGTATCAGCTGCTTGCTACTGCTTAACCAATCTAGCTACGCCAGTCCCTCATCATCAAACTATCTTCAAGACAAAGATTTTCAATCCTTTTTAGAACACATGATCAAGCAACATCACTTTAAGCGAATGGATTTAATTGAATTATTTGCAGAAGTGAAACCACAAAACAGCATTATCAAAGCCATGGAAAAACCCGCCGAAAAAACCAAAACGTGGGCAGAATATAGAAAAATCTTTATCACACCTAAACAAATCGAAGGCGGATTAAAGTTTTGGCACAATCACCATAAGACCCTGACAAAAGCGGCACGTATTTATGGTGTGCCACCAGAAATGATTGTTGCAATCATTGGAGTCGAAACCCGTTATGGACGTTACAAAGGTAGGCACCGTGTCATTGACGCCTTAGCCACTTTAGCATTTGATTACCCACCAAGAGCCAGCTTTTTTCGCAAAGAACTGGAACATTTCTTATTATTAAGCAAAGAAGAAAACTTAGCAGTCCATGAAGTTAAAGGATCGTATGCAGGCGCCATGGGCTACCCACAATTCATACCCAGCAGTTACCGAGAATATGCGGTTGATTTTGATGGTGATCAATCGATAGACTTAATTGGATCGCCAGAAGATGCTATAGGTAGCGTCGCCAATTATTTTAAACGGCATAAATGGCAACCTAAACAACCAGTGGCGTTAAAAGTACCAAGCCAAGCCCAAGGTAAATGGAGTGAACATGCCAACAAACATTTAAAACCCAAGCACCCATTATCTGAACTGACTCAGCTTGGCCTACCGTTGGCAAATACTATACCTCAATCAACACCAGTGACCTTAATTGAATTACAAGGCCAACAAGGGTTAGAATACTGGATAGGCTTACAAAATTTTTACGTCATCACCCGTTATAATCGCAGTCGCTTATATGCTATGGCGGTATTTGAGCTTGCAAAAGAACTTAAAATGGCCAGAGTTCAATAGGCTCTCTCAACTTGAGACATTACAATTTTTAAAATACACTTCTGATTTAGTTGCCAACCGATTAGCCGAACCACAACCGCTCACACAAGTTGTAATTGGTCCCAGGCATGTAAAGCTCAACGCTGTGGAAGAAGTTGTTCAAGAATTGACAGAGTGATTTTTAACCGAGATAGAAAATTTTATACGCTACCCAAATGAAGGAGGTTATAAAAATATAGTTATGTTGAGCAATCAAATACCCAACAAAACTGAAACCTGGGCAGAAAGAGGATATACCTTCTCCAGTCAAACTGCAGATTTTCCTAAGCAGAAAGGACAAACTTGTGCTTTAAACTCTATGGCAGCTGCTGCTAAGGCACTTGGCGTACAATGTCCGCCCCCTATTGCAAATGGCGACAGAAAGGTAGAATCTCTCAGAAAAATGGCCAAAAATATAGGTCTTTCACAAATCGGGGAAGTATATGACACTGAAGACTTTACAAGACTTGCAGAGCTGGCTGGCTTCCAAGCATCTTCAATCTATAATGATGCGGAGAGTGTTGGTTTCATGAACATCTTAATTGATAATCTGAAGCAAGGCAGAGTGATAGCGCTTCCTATTGAGACTTATGAAGCAGAAGCGCACTGGGTGCTGGTAATTGGTTTTTCTGAATGTCCAACGTATAGTGGGCTATCTAAGTTTCTTTATACAGAGTATGGAAAATGTTTTTTTGAATTTTCTGATCTGCTTTGGGAGAGAAACAATACAATCTTCGATAGAAATCAGCGGCATTATCATAAAAAAGGTCCAATCAGGGAAAACATTGGTTACAAAGCTTGTTCTGAAAAAGATCCCGGTGCAATTACACTTCCAGCAGTTTTAGCCAGTGAAACACTTGCAAATCGGATGGTAGTATTACAAAAAAAGCCGTCCGTCTCTCTGCCAGTGCCCCTTGAGACAGTAAACAAGAGAGAGAGAAACAAGGACAGCCTTTAGCCACAACGATATTATTATGAATATCATTATACCAAAAGCCTTAGCAGTGCATGGTAACATCAGCTGACACCAACTCTTTTTATCGCGATCAGGTGCGATTTTGGCCAATTTATGAAACTCCAACACACCCTAACAACAAGGTCTTGAAGAATGATTTAGCAGTGATTATAGTACTCAATGAGGCCTTTAAACATGCTAAACTCAAGGAGATTAATGACTTAGTAAAGGTACAGAGTAGGCTTAAGGAGTATTGATGCCACGATTCAAAATAGGCACAGATGATTTTAAAGAACTGATTACAGATAATGGCTACTTTGTTGATAAATCTTTGCTTATTAAGGCAGTAATTGAGGGCAGCAAGGCCACTCTTTTACCTAGACCACGCCGTTTTGGCAAAACCCTCAATATGACGATGTTGCGTTATTTTTTTGAGCACTCAGATACAAATCATCGTGACTTATATCAATCACTCAACATTGGGCAGTGTGCCGATTGTTTAGCTCATCAAGGCCAATACCCAGTTATTTATATCACCTTAAAAGATATTAAAGGAGAAACTTGGTCTGTTGCAGGCAAAAAACTCATTGAAAGAATAGCTGATCTTTATAAGCAGTTTGCTTATATCAGCGATAGCTTAGCACCGGATCACCAAGCTGATTTCCATCGTTTAGCAAATCAAAACGCAAAGCTATCTGATTATGAACTCAGTTTAAAGAAACTCATTTCTTATCTCTATCATTATCATAACAAGCCGCTTGTGGTACTCATCGACGAATACGATTCACCGATCATTGAAGCATGGCATTATAACTACTCATTAAAGATGATTAATTTTATGCGTCATTGGTTAGGCAGTGCTTTAAAACATGAACACAGTGCAACAATATACCGTGCCGTCGTAACCGGTATTTTAAGGGTTGCTAAAGAATCTGTTTTTTCAGGGCTGAATAATTTAGATGTACCGTCCATTTTAGAAATAGGGCCTTTTGCAGATAAATTCGGTTTTACCCAGAAAGACATTGAACAAATACTTCTAGATTTTTCTTTACCTGGTTTAGAGCAAAGTCTACAAACTTGGTATAACGGTTATCATTTTGGTGGACAAACAATCTACAACCCTTGGTCAGTCAGTAATTTTATTCATAAGCAGCCCAATCTACCCAATGCATATTGGTTAAATACAGCCTCTAATCATTTAATTGAAGCTGAATTAGAAGCCGGTGGATTTGAATTAAAGCGAGATTTAAAAAAACTCTTGCTTGGTGAAGAGCTTAGATATGCGATTAATGAAAATACTGTTGTTGATGAAATAGGTAAAGCAAAGGAAAATATATGGAGCTTTTTAGTTTTATCAGGCTATTTGAAAGCAGAGGCCCCTGAACCTGACTTACTGACTCAAGATTTAAAATACCGTTTATCGATACCCAACCAAGAAGTTAAAAAAGTATATCGGGATTTTATTAATCAATGGCATAAAAAGATGCCATTTAATCATACTGATGAGTTATTACAACGACTGATAAACGCTGAATTTGATGCTTTTGAGCACTTGCTACAAGATTTGGTGAGTAAGCTATTTAGTTATCATGATAGTTCACACTATCCAGAAGCCGTATATCATGCTTTTGTTTTAGGCCTTATTGCCAATTTAAGTACGGCTTATACGATTAAATCAAATCCTGAAAGTGGCTATGGTCGTGCAGACATTATCATGCAACCTAACACAGTAGAATACCCTTATGCATTTATTATTGAGTTCAAAGCGATTAAAGCAGAAGCCAAGGCAGAAACATTAGTAAAAACAGCTCAACAAGCCTTGTTACAGATCGAAGAAAAAGCGTATGCCACCCAGTTACTTGCAGCAGATATTTTACCACACCATATCTATGAATTGGCCATCGTTATTCATGGAAAGAGAGTAAAAATGCTAGCCAAGAAACTTGCCAGCTCTTGATCGTGAAAACTTATGCCCAGTTGCATTACAATATAAGGTGTGTTGAAGTTTCATCATCCTAAGTGGGGTATTTTTTGGGGTCCCACGATTTTTAGCTTGACAAATTGGAACTTAGGTAATAACTTTAGGAGCCTAACAGTGACTTCTTCACTGTGATATCGGAATTTTCCAATCCCGTCTGAAGCAAAACAATATGAATTAACGCAAGCACTATCAAGCACTATATTATAGGCTATAGAATAATACTTAAGGAATCAATTAATGACCCAAGAAATTTCTTCTAGCAAAGCAAAACCATACACTATTGAACATAAAAGTTCAGAGGCTACTTCCAGGAAACAATTAAGCCGTGGAAAAATACTTCTGCCTGCTAGGCGTGTTGCGGGTGCTAGGCGACGAGCTCCTGTGTCAGTTAATCAGGATGCTGCTACGATGCGCAAACCATCTCCATCTCGTTCGCGTGGTTCTCCGGTTATTTTAAGGATTCTTGCTTTTCTTTCCGGTGCGCCATCTTTAAATTCAGCCTTCAAAGAAGAAAATGAAAGACGGCCAAAAAGCGAGACAGAGGTTGAAACAAACAATTTACCCCCTTATATGAAAAGTTCTGTAGAGGCTAAGGCTAAACCGGTAATTGTTGCTAATGCTTCTGTTAACCCATTGGTGCAAGCGTTCATCTTTTTTTTGCAAATGACAGCAAGAGGCTTACAGGCACCTTCTCAAGCAACCCCAGAGCCGCTTGCTGGTGCTGGACAAGACATTGTGAAAAATCAAGGGTATAGTTATTCAAAATCGGAAATTGCACACCGCTGGGGTCAGTATGTAAAAATGGGAGGAAACCATTATTCTAATAATATTCTGCAAGCGCCTTCACAGATAACCATATCTTGGTTGAAAGAAACTGATAAAAAGTTTGTTCAGTCAATATTGCAGATGAGTAATGCTGGTATACCGAGAGAACATAATAAGGATTTTATTCAAGGCGGTATGGTTTTGATAAACCTTGATGAAGGTTTTCCAATGTTTATGCGTTATGTTATAGATTATTTTAAAAATCGATCGGATAATGTTTTTTGGAGTGGGTACGATAATAGACTTAAGTATTATTCAAAAGATAATTTTGATAGGTATCTTGAGAATCATGGAATTAAGAGCCTTACAGTTCTCAAAGAATACTTGGATAAGACTGTTAGCCATCAGACTGCATCCCCGCTGTATGATCCATTACAAGGAATAGTTTTGCGTAGATGGGAGCCTGGTTCTCATCCGGAGAGGTATACAGACAAGGATCACACAGATGAAACCTATGCTTCTTGCTTTTATACAGTTCCCAATGCGGATGGCGCGGTTTCTTCAACCAACATAAGAGTCAATCCGAATGACTACGTAGTAAATAAAACAATTTATAATTGTGGTTACCGTACTAGATATTTTGACACGGTTACGGCAGAAGAATCACCAACACTTAGACCAGGAGCAAACCAGCTTGCAGTTATATCGGGAGATGGGGTATCAGAAGGCGGCATTATCCATGCCTCTGCTCAGAGCAATACAACGCGTGATTTTCTAATGTATGCAATAGTATCAGCGCCCACTGATAAAGAACTGTTAGATCAAGTATCTAATTGGCGTCAAATTAATAAAAATAATACCCAATAATCAGGCTGTCTTTTAAAATCAGTTATCTCTAAATGTTTCGAACATCTTGCTGGTGATTGGCTTGGTGACATAGTTTAAAATACGATTGATGCTTTCCAAACTGGAAACGATCCCCAAAACCAAACGTTTTTTTCGTTGGGAATGGGCACGAAATAACTTTAACATTTGGAGCGGATGTTTGTCTGAGCGAAGCGAGTTCAGCAGCGGCAAATGTTAAAGTTATTTCGTGCCCATTCCTTGGGTTGACATAGATTTAGCTGGGCAAGCAGAGATTATATTCATAGCTGACGGCCTTCAATTCTGGTTAGGTTTAAGTGTGAGCTATTTTACATCAATCATCTAGCTTAGAAATACAGCAAAGCGGATATGATTTAATCGATATTGGCTGAAACGGGTAGTACCCCGATTTGGAACCGTGTCCTCTTGACGGTTTCTTTGATTGATTATTAAGCGCAATCACTAAGGATAGCCAAAGCAACAGTATTATATTATAATTGCTGTCGCTCCTGAAGAACATAAATTAATCAGAATCTATTCAAACAATGCCACACAAAATATTTATCAAAACTCACGGCTGTCAGATGAACGAGTATGATTCCTCACGCATGCTTGACCTCTTGGAAAATACCCTAGGTGCACAGCCTTCACTGACAGAGTCACAAGCAACCATTCTTTTACTGAACACGTGCTCCATACGAGAAAAAGCTCAAGAAAAAGTGTTTCACCAACTGGGTCGTTGGCGCCTGCTTAAAGACAAAAATCCCAATATCGTCATCTGTGTTGGTGGGTGTGTCGCCAGTCAAGAGGGAGATGCGATCAAAACCCGAGCCCCGTATGTCGATGTCATTTTTGGCCCACAAACGTTACATCGCTTACCTCACTTAATTCGACAAGCAAACCGTGAAAAAACAACAACCATTGACATCAGCTTTCCAACCATTGAAAAATTCGATCATTTGCCTAAGCCTAGAGTAGAAGGCCCCAAAGCTTACGTCTCGATTATGGAAGGCTGCAGTAAATATTGTAGCTTTTGCGTCGTACCCTATACCCGTGGTGAAGAAATCAATCGATCGCCTGAATCCATACTTGAAGAAATCGAACACTTAGCCCATAACGGTGTTCGTGAAGTGACTTTATTAGGACAAAACGTCAACGCCTATCGTTCTGAAGATACTGCTGGCGATCCCATAGATTTTGCTGACCTACTGCATCAAGTAGCAGCCATCCCTGGCATTGGCCGTATCCGTTACACTACTTCACACCCTCTGGAATGCTCTGGCGCCCTAATCAATGCTTACCAAGAATTACCCAAATTGGTCGGGCACTTGCACCTACCAGTTCAAAGTGGCTCAGACCGTATCCTTACCTTAATGAAACGCAACCATACAGCAATCGAATACAAATCCATTATTCGCAAACTGCGTGCAGCAAGGTCCAATATGAGCATTTCCTCGGACTTCATTGTTGGTTTTCCTGGTGAAACAGAACAAGACTTCACCGCTACATTAAAACTGATAGAGCAAGTTGGCTTTGACCATTCATTTAGTTTCCTCTACAGCCCAAGACCAGGCACACCTGCCAGCTCACTGACAGATGAAACAGACGAATCCATCAAAAAGCAACGCCTACATATTTTACAGAGCAGACTGGCACAACAAGCTCAAACAATCTCCAACAACATGGTAGGAACAGTACAACGTATTTTAATCGAAGGTTATGCTAAAAAAGACCCAGGCCAACTCTCAGGGCGCTCTGAAAACAATAGAGTCGTCAATTTTTGCTGTGATCAAGAAGAGCTGATCGGTCAATTTGCCGAAGTAAAAATCACCCAAGCTTTTTCTAACAGCTTACTAGGTGAGTTGATAAATACACAACCATAGCTTTGAAGACCCTATTTATGAATATCCAAAAAATTAAAGAACGCATCAAAAAGCTATTAGCCATGTCTCAAGACAGCAGCTCGCCACATGAAGCCGCGATCGCTGCAGGCCGTGTGCAAAAATTAATGGCCGATTATAATCTCGAAATGGCTGACCTCATCGCTCAAGAGTTAAATGATGAAGATAACATCATCGAATTCCGAGTCAATATACGCTATAAACGCATACCCAGCTATATCGGATGGATAGAAGTAGCAGTTGCTAAAGCCTTTAATTGTGAAGTCAAAGGAGGCGGAGAAAAGAAAGACGGCCATTATTATAACCAAACCATTTTCTATGGTTACAAAACCGATGTAGAAGTGGCCAGCTGGCTATGCTCTTACATTTGTGCCCAGTTAGAACGTATGGCAAAGCAGGTAAAAGTACCTGAACCGTATGCAAGCCTTGGTCTAGGCAGACGCTATATGGCAGATTGGCGCAAAGGAGCTGCCAACGAAATCTGCGATCGTGTCAAAAACTTTTATGGCACAGGTAGCAGTCAAGAAGCACAAGATCAGGAAGTTGAAAAGCCCGCCTCTTCCATCAATCAGCAAGCACTTTCTATCAAACAACAAACTCTCGTTACACTCAAAAAAGATGCCATTGAGAAAAAATTCGGTCGTTTCAGCTACGGCACATCAAAAACATACCGCTACACACATGATGGCATGTCTGCTGGGCGGCAAGCAGCTGAATCCATCAAAATTAGCAGAGACATTCAGAAAAAAAATATTGCTTTGCCCCACCTGCAATAGATCCAATAGGAAAACAGCCATGAGCGATGCGATTTTCCTCACCCTAGGTGATGAAAATCGCATTTTCACGGTAAATACAAGGCATTATAAATAAAAATAATGTGGCCTTCACAAAAATTATTTCTAAGGGGCCCGGGTCCACTTAGGTTAATAGAACCTTATTCAATGCCACATGCCCAACTCTGACAAAAACCTTTCAGCCTTAGCCTCTTCCCCAAGCTTCAACCAACCCAAACCCATTTCACGCAACGGCCAACCCAACTTAGGGTTTCGTAACTGCAGGCGCGCATTAAAAAAAATACGCCGACGGATTTCATAGGTCGACTGAGCATCTTCTATTTTTAACATCGAACGCAATACTTCTAAAGGCTTTTTTGAAATCGTTGCATCATCCAGCCGATCACTCAAGTGACCTGCATAGACAGTATAAAGACGACAGGCTGTCTCATGTTTGCGCCCTTCTTGCGCCCAACGACGCGCCAAAAATGACACCCCCCCAAACGATAAAGGCCCCATCTCAAACAAAGCTGCTAACAATTGAACATCCACATTCAAAGATGCCAATATCTCTTGTTCCAACATTTGTATTGATTGGCGTATCACTAAATGCTCTTGCTTAGACTGCGCTGCTTTCATCAAAACATCTAACATACGCTTAGCAGCCCACAATTCTTTACTCTGAACATACAGTTCAAAAGCTTTAAGACGCTTATCATCTAACGACTTATCATGAGCCAACTCAGGCGTTTGATTAATATACGCACATAACCAATCAGCTGTGCGTTTAGGGCCAGTCAAAGCCAAGCGGTATCGCAATATTTTATCAGTTGGCCACCAATGCTCCACACTTATCCTCTACTCTGGCAAGAAATCTTTTTCAGAATACACCAATACTACCTCAATACGCCTGTTCAACTCTCGCCATTGTTTTATCTGTGCAGGCTTTGCTGCTTTGAAATCAATACTCTTTGAGGCCGGAACATATTCCGATCGACCTACAGCCGCTATACGAAATACCTTAGGGTCCATCTTCACACTTTGCTCTAAATAACGCACCACTGCTGTAGCTCTTGCTGAACTCAACTCCCAATTAGAAGCAAAAGCTGCATTACCAATAGCTACATCATCAGTATGCCCTTCTATCAAGATAGCCTGATACTGCTCTTTTCCCTCCAATAAAGCCTGTCCTACACGACTTAACATACGCTGCCCTGAGCTTTTCAATCGACTGCTGGCCGAATCAAACAACACTGAACTGCTAAAACGCAATCTTTGCAAATTACCATCAGTCACAGTCGTTAAGTAATGATAATCGTCTTTTAAATGTTTTTCTAACAGTGCACTCATTTGAGCTTGCTGCCCAGCAATCATCAGTTGAACGAAAGCACGACTGTTTCCAATAAACTGCACAAAAATAACAAAAACCAACAGCAATAACATCGCCAATACCAAATCTGTAAAAACACTCCAAGTATTGACTTGGGCAGTGGTACGATCTTCTAAAGAAATTCTCATACACTCCAGGCCTTATGCTTCTTCCACATCTAACGTAACCTGCTTTTTTAGCGCCTCAGCTTTTCGTACTACACCATCACCGGTAGTGTTTAATTGAGCAAAATAATCATTCAGCTGACGCGTGATTTCATCTCGTGTATGCAGGCTAAAATCATCGAAAAAATCTACAAAAGGTTGGCGGGCCGCTTGCAACATTTTCTCAAGCTGCTCGCTGATATGCTCTGCATTTTCAAGATTTCGTTGTTTTGCCAACGCCACCCAATCATCAAATAAACTTGTAACTTTATGGGACAGCAACTCTAAAGCTTTCTCATATTGGTTTTGTTCTTGTTTTCGTTCAAGCTCACTGTTTCTCACCAATTGCTCCACTTGCTTTAAGACAGATTGCGCCTCTTCAATCAAACCACCCACACCTTGATGAACGACACTCAACTCATTTGCGCTTTGTTTAAAACCAAGCAACATATTTTCTAAGGCCTTTAGCCGCTCCAAAGCTGTAGGGCCTAAATCTTGCAATCCCTCAACACTGGCTTTAAGCAAACTGGCCGTTTGAAAAATTTTATCTTGGCCCTCATGAGTTTGACTGGCTGCAGTGGCTAAATTAGTGGCTAAGTTGTTCATATAGTGTGAGGTATTCGCCAATCGCTCAGCACTCTCATTAAGGCTGTCAATAAATGCCACACGTGCACTGGCTTCGTCCGAAGGTACCAAAATAGGCGTTAAATCAAATACATAAGTAGATTCTAAATCCCCCAGCAGTGCTTGATACCTTTTCGCAGTACCAGTCACTACCAAGGTGAGCAATAAACTGGCCAACAGACCGCATACTGTGGTGGTAAAAGCTGTTTTCATACCCCCTAACGCTGCCGTCATAGGATGCACCAAAGCCATCAGCTCTTTAGGATCATTAATTTCTTCAACCAAAGGTAAAATTTGAGTCACCGTATATGACAAGCCCCATAATGTGCCTACCAATCCTAACAAAACCGGTATCGAAGCAACATAACGTGGTATCGCCAACTTGACTTGCGCCTGACTCATATCTATTTTATCCAACGAATCAATTACATCAGGGGAAGTACGACGTACATGCACTAAAGCAATCACTCGTTTGTAAATTAAACGTGCTCGATCAATACCTTGCAGCAAAGTATCAGTCAACACGTACTCTGCTTGTCGACCACCTTGCTCTACCTGCCCTTTTTGCACACTGTGACGAAACGTTCTGGCTCTATGCCTTACTTGCTGTACGGCCTGTTTCTCTTTAGTAACCACCACATTCAAATACAACAACCAACATAACATGACACCCGTGATCACACTGATGACAATATTAATCTGTAATCCCAACACTGACCCGGGATTGACTAACATGCCCAATAAAATCTGGATAGAATCATTCATAGCTACTTCCTAATTATTACCATCTCACAGTAACTGGTTTGCCAATCCAGCAGGTACATTTCCACATCCAAATCAGGCTTTGCTATCCTACTCCATATCAACCAAGCATTGCCACCAAGGGGTCTGACCTGGATCTCATCTTTATCCATCCCCGTAACAAAAAGCTCAACTGTACGCTCAATATGCTCTCTGTTAGTAACTTGTAAACGTTTAGGCTCCATTGAAATCTGACCGTCATAGTCATAACAGAAACCAGCGTGTTTACCTCCTATCGTAAAACGGAAATACCGCTCAAAATCGGTATCAACTGCTTCGGTTACAGTAATCTGTGCTTTAAAAGAGCCGTAACAACTCAAGTCTCGTAAGCTCAGCTCAATCGCACCGGTCATTTGAGTTTGTGGCCGCAAGGACAACAAACACAAACGTTCAGCTGTTGATTGAAACTGAGTATGAGACAGTCGACCAAAAGGTACATACAGACACACTTGCACAGGTGCTTGAGACACTTTAAAACGATAATAGAGTGTAATTTTGCCTCCGGGTTTAGGCATTTTTTCTGGCGACGGTACAACTCTGTAATGACCCGGTATACGAAAGGCTTTGAAACCACCTTTTGATAGGTAAGCCTTATTAAAACCCAAATCAATTTGTAAACTACAAGCATCAGCCTCTAATACATCCAATCCAATCTTTTTATTTACCATAGTCCCTTACCATGCAAACAATTTGTACAACCAGCTATAACATTCATACAGCACTTAGGAACGAGCACGAAATAAATTCCTGTTTATACTTGTCCTATTTCTCGCTATCTGCGTTGATGAAAATGGTTACATAGAATAACTATGCGCCCATTTTCTCGCCTTGATAGCAAAAAATAGTCCTGCGTATAAACAGGAATTTA
>JANQJO010000067.1 GCA_028281605.1 Pseudomonadales bacterium | reverse complement strand
GGCACAGGAAATAATCTACCCATTTTGAGCGGATGCATGTTTGAGCACAGCGAGTTCAGAAGCGAACAATGGGTAGATTATTTCCTGTGCCTTACCTTATTTCCATGATCTCTTGGAAATGGAAAAAATTCAAGCAAGAATTAATGCAAATTATTTTGGATAAGTTAGGTTTGGAGACAGCTGTAAGAAGAGCCATGAGCGATACCTTTTTCATCACTCCAAGTGATGAAAAAGGTATCGCTCATGGTAATATCTCACTTAATTTATAAAGCGCTCAACTCAAATCTTCTTAGAACGGTTAACATAACGACTTGGATCAACATGCCTGCCATTTCTAAGCACTTCAAAATGCACGTGAGGACCTGTCGAACGTCCAGTACTACCCATAGAAGAAATCACTTGGTTACGCCTAACCACATCCCCAACCTTCACAAAAACTTCTTTACAATGGGCATAGCGGGTAACATAACCTTGACCATGATTAATTTCAACTAATTCACCATAGCCAGAATGGCTACCCACTTTAGTTACAACACCAGCAGCTACAGCAATAATATCAGTGCCTTCTTTCCCTGCAAAATCCACTCCTTTATGCCAAGCTAAACGCCCAGTAAAAGGGTCCGTACGACGACCATACCGAGAAGACATCCATCCCTTAACTACAGGTCGACCCGATATAAACACATCCTCATTAATTTTACGATCCGTCATCAAAGATTGCAGTACTGCCAACTGTTGCTCACGGGATTCTATTTCATCTGCCAAACGTCCAAGCTCCATTAAAAATGAAGGAGGCTCATAAGCTGTGCCTAAATCTGCATCGTCAGGGCCACCTAAAGCAGGTTTTTTAGAAAAATCAAACTCTTCTTGTCTTAAGTCAGAACTGTCAATTAATCGTTCACCCAAAGCATCCAAGCGCACCAAGCGTGCCTGTAGCTCTGCAACCCTTAATGTCAAAGCCTTAAATTGATCTTCAGCAACTTGTAAAGTCACATTAACTTTTTGATCTTGTAATTTAATCCTATTTTGCCACTGCTGAGCAAAATCTTTAGGTAACATGCTAGCATCGACCCAATTACGATGAATCCCAAAAAAATACCCCGTCACAGCTGGTATCATAATGAGAAGCATCAGTGTTGCTAATACCAAGCCCCAGTTAAGTGCTGCTGACTTAGAAACATGATGCTTGCGGGTCAAGAGTATAATTTTCATGATATTAATAGTACCATCAGTACTGAGAATTAAATGTATCTATGTTGTAAAATTATGCATACGCCGTAACATTGAGAAAACCAATGATCACAATGACTGATTTTCAGAGCAAATAAGGACTGGTGTCGAAGGTGCAGCATAAATCTAAAATACAAAGAATTGATTATATTATAGACAAAGCGCCCGCTTTGATTCAGCTTACCCAGCAGCTGAGCCAACTGTCTTCTGCCAAAGCTAAAATGAGAATGGTAGCAAAAAGCCTGCTTCCAGATAAATTCGAAGTAACTGATTTCACTCAAACCTCCTTGACGATCAGAGTCGAAAGCTCTGCTATTGCTGCTCGCTTACGTTTTGATGCGCCAGATATTATCAGACTACTCAGACACAGCCCAGAGCCACAATGGCAATATTTGATTCGGCTCAACATAAATATTCTCCCCAAAACATCAGCAATAACAGCTTCAGATCAAACACTTACATTAAAATCAATCAGGCCAACGAACCTAAAAGCCACCCTAAGCAGCCCCTATCTGTCTCCTCAAAACGCCGCACTGCTCAACCAAACAGCTTCTAGCTGCTCAGACGAGCAATTAAAGCAATCCCTATTAAGGCTGGCCTCAAGAATCTCAAACTCCAAGTTATAAAAGATCAATTTAAGCCAAACACGATAAAACAGAAGCTTTTATATCATAAGGTGTTGACAAGGAACAAGGCCTATATCTAGAACACCGTCGTACAAAAGGTTTAAATTTGATCTTTTGCGGCCCATTTTAGAAAAAAGTTACGAATTTGCTGCTCACTAAAGCCCCTTTAGATATAAGTATTTGGTTGCTTTAAGTTTTTCTTGTTCATACATCGCACTCACAACAATAGATGCAGAATGCGAGATATATTTCTTGCGATAAGCTTTTATTAGAGCTTGCTGCCAATGAGCACTCTCTTCATGAAACAGCTCCTTCAATATCTCTATGAGCTCTTCAAGCTCTGCTCCCTTAGCTCTAAGCTCCTGCTTAATCCTATAGGGACCATAACCTTTATATGCTCTAAACCTGATATAAGATTGTATATACTTGATATCACTTTGCAAATTCTCTGTAGTAAGATCATACACCACTTTTTCAATCAAGCTGGAATCCGCATCCATAAACCTTTTAGAGAGCTTATTCTTCAACTCCACAGCCAAATACTCACGACGCGCCAATAAAGAAAGTGCTACCGCTCTAATTTTAGAGCGGACTTTTACATTGTCAGCCTTATTCATTTTTTCGGCCACATTGTCTTTATTATTTATAATAGCTTTATGACTCTATCTCGACAGGTTCGAGTTCCTCAGAGTGCTGATTAGAAAGGTTCAATAGTTGATCTCGAATTTGCATCTCAATACTGGCTGCAAGATCCGGATGTTCTGCCAAAAACTGAGCAGCATTGGCCTTACCCTGACCAATCTTATCCTCCGCATAAGCATACCAAGCTCCAGACTTATCAATCAGTCCTTGCTTGACGCCAAGATCCAGTACCTCACCCATATGATAGATACCCTGACCGTATAAAATCTGAAACTCAGCTTGCTTAAAGGGTGGTGCCACCTTATTTTTCACCACCTTAACTCGTATCTCATTACCGATGACTTCATCTCCTTGCTTGACAGAGCCTATTCGACGAATATCCAATCTAACAGAAGCATAAAACTTTAATGCATTGCCTCCGGTAGTCGTCTCAGGGCTGCCAAACATCACACCAATTTTCATACGAATTTGGTTGATGAATATCGCCAAGCAATTTGAACGCTTAATATTACCAGTAATCTTACGTAGGGCTTGTGACATTAAACGGGCTTGTAAACCCACATGTTGATCACCCATATCTCCTTCAATTTCAGCCCGAGGAGTTAATGCAGCCACCGAATCGACCACAACAATATCTACCGCGCCAGAGCGTATCAACATATCGGCAATTTCTAGCGCTTGCTCACCCGTATCTGGCTGGGATACAATAAGATCGTCTATATTTACACCTAACTTTTGTGCATAAATAGGATCCAGGGCATGTTCGGCATCAATAAAAGCCGCCGTCCCTCCATTCTTTTGGCATTGTGCAACTGCTTGCAAAGTTAAAGTTGTCTTACCACTGGACTCTGGACCAAAAATCTCAACAATACGCCCTTTTGGCAAACCACCAATGCCTAACGCAATATCTAAACTCAATGAACCTGTAGAAATTGTTGGGATTGCCTCCGGCTTCGTATCCCCCAAGCGCATGGCAGAGCCTTTACCAAACTGCCGTTCAATCTGTGATAGGGCAGCTTTCAATGCTTTTTCTCGATTTTCATCCATCAATAAATTCCTCTACAAAAAACTGTATAAAATAACAGTAAGCAACTATAACAGAATCTTGAAGCAACGCAAACTTTTTTCATGCTTTATAACAAAAAAGTTTGGGCCCAATGCAAGCCTCTGCGCAAAGCATAAGCAATCGCTTGCTCGCGCACATCCGCTCGATCACCTCCAAACACACAATACTCAGTTTCCGTAGGGTGTCCGTCAGCCGCAAACCCAAACCACACTGTACCCACAGGCTTTGCAACAGAGCCCCCTGTGGGCCCAGCAATACCCGTCGTTGCAATCGCAAAACCAGCGCCTAAATTAACCAAAGCACCTTGCGCCATTTGCGTCACTACAGCTTGACTGACAGCCCCTTGGACTTGAAGAGTTTCAGGCTCAACACCCAAAAGTATGCTTTTTAATCGATTGGAATAAGAAACCACTCCCCCTACAAACCATTGAGAACTGCCAACAATGGACGTCACCTGCTGAGCAATTCCACCTCCCGTACAAGATTCTGCTGTTGCCAAGAAAACCCGGTGTGCAAACAATATCTCACCTAATGTAATCACAGATTGGCGCAACTCGTTCATAATCAACACTGCTTGTGTTTTAAATTAAGTGATGTGAACTTATGGGGTAGATACACATCCTATGTTCCCTTATCGTATAATTCTCGCCAAAGTGAAAAGCCTGGCTTCATAAGAGCCTCAGGAAATGCCAACGGTAACTCATGCCACTTAAGTGCAGTGCATTGGTGATGCTCCTTGTGGTAGTTAATATGATAAGGCCATAACGTTAATCGACCTAATAAACCCGCACGCCAAGAGTTAGTGACTTCATCATCCGAACCCAAGGAATGTTCTCCCATGCTACGCAACTTAACAAGAAACGCCATCACAACAAAAAAACCTATCAAATAGACAGTTAGAACCTTTAAAAGTACACTTCCATTTACAGTCAAAATCAACGTGGTGATAATAGCAATCCAAATGGCTAAAGCCACCCAAGTTTCAACATATATTTTACCCTGTGGCAACTGAAGTTTCGAATTAGGATTATTTAACTCTTTTCGCATTCGCATCATAGTTTTTATCAATCCCACAATTAAAATATCATTTAAGAATTGAATGACAAGTTTTGATAATCGAAGAGGCTTATAATTCCAAGGTTGATTAGAGTAAAGGAGGATTTTTTCAGGGTCGTATTCCGTACCAACAGCTTGATGGTGTTTCAAATGAACAGGCCGAAATACTTGTACTAATACAAATGTGGGTATCCCAACAAATAAATTGATAATAAAATCGTTCACCCGTCGATTCTTTGCTATTAATCCATGGACAGCATCGTGAAATATGATAAAAAGCGCTTGTAGGCGACACCCTACGATAACAGATGCTAAAACAACAGCAGGTATCGACCAAAAATCCAACGCAAACTCAAATGCTAACAGACACACAAAATATTCCACCAAAATAGCCAAAAGAGTACGAAGGTCTACCCAATAATCACGAGGAGCACGAATTGTCAAAACAATCGCTAAACCAGAAAACAGAAGCACGCTTATCACACAGATTGCCATAAACATTAAATTTGCATTAAAAAGATAACAACCCACCAATGCTAATCCTAAACTCAAATAGTCTATTTTCTTATCCAAACAATAAAGCAAAGTAGCCAAGAGAACAGGTAAACCAATCACCTCAATGCGCCCTACCCAAACTAATCTGCTGATTTCTAAATTTGAAAGAAAAACACCTAAACTTGCCAATACTAAAACAAAACCGCTAGCAATGAGAAACATAGATGAAAAAAATTTTTGTTCCCGATACCTCACTATAAATAAAGCCATGATAGTAATGCTCGGCAGCGTGTATAAAAAAAATTGTTTACTGATCTCAATTTTAGTGTATACGCCACTCAACTGCGCCAGCGTGCTTCCCCAGCCATGCATCAAAGATAATGCCAGCGCAAATAAAATTAAAGCACTCCAAGGTTGAGCTGTAACAAAATCAACAGTAGTAGGAGAGGATTTTAACAATTTATCCACACTGACTTACTCAAAATAGTCATAATGAAGCTCCTATCAGTTTGCCAATAGATTCCATAGCCCACCACCGGTTAACAGCAATTGAGTCTTCCAAAGTCTCTACACGATGCCACCAACGTGGTGGTAAGCAAAGCAAATCACCAGGGCCTACTTCCAATTCCAGATCAGGTGGTAATACTCCCTCAACACCATCGTGAACATCAACGTTACTCATCGTAAATCCAACTCCACCCCAACGCGATTCTAAAGATGCACCTGGGCGCCAAAACTGCCAGCGCTTTCGACCTTGAAATTGGGCATACAAATTAGGCACCCAATCATAATGCAGCGGAGTTTCGGTGCCCGCAGGCCCAATCCATGCCACGTTTACCGATAACCGTCCCGTATTTCGAAAACTGAGTTCGGATCGTAAGAACGGAGCACCTTTAAACAGTTCATCACCAGCAAGGTAGCCATCAACATTACCATTGGCCATTGAGTTCAGATAGGTGCCTGCTGTTTCAGTACGAGTGACACCTTCTCGCCGCACACGCCAACCTGCACGTAGCCACCTACCAGTATGAACTGCAACAGATACGTCAGCCACACGCTCCGCAAGAGATTCAATAGTCCATTGGTAGGCAAGCCAGTTTTTTGTGGCTCCACGTACAACACTAGGTTGCTTCCTATTCATTGTTTTACTCTTAATTTTTTTCCCATTTCTCAAGGTTACGCTTTGCCTGTAAGACATATCGGCTCTTAGCAATTTGATCAATAACCCAGGCATTTATTATAGCAAGCCAGTTCGGTAGTGGGCGCACAAAGTCAACAAACAAGACGACACGCTGTTGATCAGTATCGTTCCAAACTTCATGAGGATAAGAATCGTCAAATACTAAACTCTTACCTAATTCCCAATGCGTTAATTTATCATAAACACGTATCCAGCAATTTTCCTTCTTGTCGGGAACGATAAGAGCTAGATGATAACGAAGCAACCCTTTGTAAGGACCACGATGTTCAGGAATATATTTGCCCGCAGACAAAATGGAAAAAAAAGCGGTTTTCATCCCTGGAATTTTTTCAATAAGCGCAGTGGTTTTCGGGCATTGAGCACAATTTGTTTTCATTTTATGACCATAACCATATAAAAAATAAGTTTTCCAGTGCTCATCTTGCGTAATAGGTTGCTGGTCAGGAGATACTTCTTGAAAAGTAGGTATATTTTTTATATTTTTCATCACATCTTGGAGCTCGCCTAGTATATCCTTCCAATGACTTTCCAAGGTTTTTATCCATGCAAATTTATTTGAATCAAAAAACGGTTGATTACCAACCAGTGAAAACTTTCCTACTGGCCATTCTATTACGCTGAAGATGGCCGTGGCTATACGAAAAAAAGGGGGAATCTTCGCAACTTTGATTGCTACGGGTTTATTCAAATGTTTCAAAGCATGCCTCGCAACATCTAGATTAGCCAGTCAATTACCGTGTAAATGCAATTTTTCTCTCAAGACACAAGAAAGAATGTAACTACTTCGACTTTCTCCAATAAGCACACTGCAAATCCACCATATGAATAGGATCATTGATTCCGTGTTTATCTCGAAAATCATGAATAGCCTGCTTGCAATCACAAAGCTCAATTCCGTAATCATCAACAATAATATAACCACCAGCTGATACCTTTGCATATAAGTGGTTAAGAGCATCCATAGTTGAATTATATAAATCTGCATCCAAGCGCAGCACAGCTATCGAATCAACAGCCACATTGGGCAAGGTGTATTTGAAATAACCTTCTATAAGGTTCACTTTATCATCATATAATAAAAACTCTCTGAAGTTACTTTCAACACTATCACGGGTAACGCTGCCGACAAATAAACGGTTAAGAATGGGA
Source organism: Pseudomonadales bacterium (assembly GCA_028281605.1). Classification (GTDB taxonomy): domain Bacteria; phylum Pseudomonadota; class Gammaproteobacteria; order Pseudomonadales; family JANQJO01; genus JANQJO01. The sequence goes on along the minus strand of JANQJO010000067.1, from coordinate 5,614 downwards.
GAAATATCCAAGTCATTATCCGTGACAGCCGCCGGAAATTCTTGACCCCATGCATCTGCCAACCAAACTTGGCGCTCATGATTATCATGACGTCTTAATATTTCTTTCATTAAAATACCCATACCCCCTTTCCAACTACCAGCTTCAAATAGATCACCGGGAATATTGTCATGCAATGCTTGCTCGACACAATCAATTATATTATACATTTGTGTTGGCATGCACATAGAATAAGCAGCTGTATGCTGCATAAATTTATCATATTTGAGAACAAAGCGTAAAGAAAGTTGATACGATAACTGACTCATCTGCTTCCGCAAAGGGTGCTGCTCCAAGAGTCGGTAATATTCCTCATAAGCTGGTTCTAAGCGCAGATCTTTTTCAAGTTTCACACGCAGTATACCAGAGGGCTGTATCTTCTTTAAGAATGAACGATAACCACGGTAACGAAATAATGAGTGAGTGTAATAAGCAACTGCCTTTATAAATAGGAATATTTTCTTTAGCTTTAGTAGCATATCCAAATAACTCTATCTAAAATTAGCCTCGAAAACTCTCCATACCAAGAAGCGTTTGATTTTTAATCAGGCAAGATGATAAAGCCACTCCGCTTAATTCTTACAAACCACTGAGAATACCCAACAATGGCTATAATCTGTTGAGCAATCCACCTTTTTATACAAAACTATACTGTTGCCAAGAAGGCTCGGTGTGCGCATAATACTCCAACTAATACAACCCACAGCCAATCACTTTATCAAATCATGAATACAAAAACCAGCCAAAAACAAAACAGTCCAACACAGACTTCTATCACTCCCATGATGCAACAATATTTGCGCATCAAAGCCCAACACCCAGAAGAGCTGCTACTGTACCGCATGGGAGATTTCTATGAACTTTTTTATGAGGATGCCCACAAAGCAGCTGAACTGTTAGAGATTACTCTCACTAAACGCGGCCACTCCAATGGCGAACCCATTCCCATGTCAGGCATTCCTGTACATTCAGTGGAGGGTTATCTTGCCAAACTGATTAAGAAAGGTTATTCAGTCGCCATCTGCGAGCAAGTAGGTGAAAATACTGCTAATAAAGGCCCCATGGAACGTAAAGTTGTACGGGTACTCACGCCTGGCACCATCAGTGAAGAAGCACTATTGGATGAACAAAAAGACAATCTACTCACAGCACTAACCCAAATTCAAGACCTTTACGGTTTGGCCAGTTTAAACATCACCAGCGGCTACTTTACATGCAGCCAATTTCAGAACAGAGAGGAATTGTTCGAACACATCAAACGCCTTGAACCAGCCGAGCTGTTAGTACCTGAAAGCCTGGCTCAACAAGCGCCATGGAAAACTTTAACCGGGGTAAAATCTCGACCTGACTGGGAATTTGATGCAAACACGGCCCATACACAACTGTGTAAACACTTTAAAACTCAAACCTTAGAAGCTTTTGGTTGTAACGATAAAGCCGCCAGCTACACAGCAGCAGCCTGTGTCTTAAACTACAGCCAACAGACTCAGCAATCTAATCTCACACACATTCAGCATTTAACTTTTGAAAATCAACAATCCTGTTTGAGCATGGATAGCCAAAGCTTCAAAAACCTGGAAATTTTAGAAAATCTTAACGGGAAATTTGAACACAGTTTAGCCTGGGTCATGGATCATTGCACAACAGCGATGGGCAGTCGCTTACTCAAGAGATGGCTACAAAAACCGCTGATCAACCCGAAAAAAATCAATGGCCGCTATGAAATGATCAGCGCTTTATTGACAGAATACCGCTTCGAACCACTACAAACAGCTCTACGTCCAATTGGAGACTTAGAACGTGTACTTGGACGCATTTATCTAGGCTCGGCAAAACCAAGAGATCTGATTAAACTCCAACAAGCTCTCACAGCTCTACCACAAGTAAAAGCTCAACTAGATACAACCCCCACGTTAGCAAAGCTAATCAACCATATTAAATTGTTTGAAACATTGGCTGAAGAGCTTAGCCAAGCAATCATAGATAACCCTCCTTTGACTATTCGTGATGGGGGTGTAATCAAAGAAGGGTATGATAAAGAGCTGGACGAACTACGCCGTTTAGGCCAAGATTATTCAAACTTTCTCATTGAACTTGAACACCGAGAAAAATCCCGTACTGGCCTGACACACTTAAAAGTTGGTTTTAATCGCGTACACGGTTTTTACATAGAAATTTCCAAAGCACAAGCTCAATCGGCACCAGCAGATTACATCAGACGTCAAACCTTAAAAAATGCTGAACGCTTTGTCACTCCAGAACTGAAAAGTTTCGAAGAAAAAGTGCTAAGTGCCAAATCCAAAGCATTAGCACGCGAAAAACAGTTATATGAAACTTTATTAGCAAAAATTTCTGAAGCACAAACCGACCTGCAACAAACCAGCCAAGCATTAGCCGTATTAGACGTATTAGCCAACCTGGCCGAAAGGGCCGACCGGCTTAACTGGATACAACCAACCTTAGTCGATCAACCCTGCATTGAAATCAATCAAGGACGCCACCCCATAGTAGAAGCTGTGTGCCAAACACCTTTTATCGCAAACGATTTAAACTTAAACAAAAAAACCAAAATGCTGTTAATTACTGGCCCTAATATGGGAGGAAAATCTACCTACATGCGCCAAAATGCACTCATTATACTAATGGCAAGCATTGGCAGTTACGTACCTGCACAGTCCGTTCAACTGGGGCCAGTTGATCGCATTTTCACACGCATTGGTTCGGCCGATGACCTGGCGGGAGGGCGCTCAACCTTCATGGTAGAAATGACTGAAACGGCTCATATTTTAAGACACGCAACAGCAAACAGTCTCGTACTGATGGATGAAATTGGACGTGGCACCAGCACCTTCGATGGCCTCTCATTAGCTTGGGCCGTCGCCCAAACTCTGGCTGAAAGCTCAAAAGCCTATACACTCTTCGCCACCCACTATTTTGAACTCACCCACTTAGCTGAACAGCAAACTATAGTTGCCAATGTTCATCTTTCAGCTCAAGAACACAAACAAGATATTATTTTTCTACATCATGTTGAACCAGGCCCAGCCAGTCAAAGCTACGGGTTAGCAGTCGCCAAACTGGCGGGCATACCTAATACTGTGATCAAAGCCGCCCAAACTAAACTGCAAGAACTTGAAGCAAACGACAGCCCACAAACACAAACCAAAGTCAGCCAAGCTATTACTAATGATACTTCTGAGGCCTATCAAACAGACTTATTCACACCCCACAAAGCGTTAAATGCGGTTTACAGCACTTTAGAATCTATAGACTTAGACCAGCTAACACCCAAAGAGGCTTTAAATCAACTTTACAAATTACAAGCACTCATTAATAAAGAATAACTCACCAACTCACACAACTGACCAACTCATTAGGAACGTGCATGACAATAACAGCAACCATTAGCCAATCACTCTTAAGCCCGGGTAAAACTTCACCTGCGGCAACACCAAGAAGAACAAAACAACCAATGCCAAAACCTTTATATTTTACACAAACAAGCGGGATGCGTTCTTTCAATTCATGCATCTGCTTTTCATCGCAATTCCTGCAAGCCTCTCATAAAGGTCTTCAAAAAATCAAGGACTTACTTAAAGAAAAAAGCATATTATATGTTAACCCCCAAGAATATCTTACTGAAGATTCAAACAAACTTGAATTCATGGAAACGGTAATAAACAGAACATCCGAACCTTTTCGCACTCTATGGGAACTCGCAAGCAAATTAAAACTCAACCTCATCAAACTTTCAAACAATCATCACTATATAATACACGTAATTACAGCAGCACAAAACTGCCACAACCCTGCTCTAAAAAAACGCCTACGTCATATTGGGCATAGTATTTATTATCATGCTTCCTATACCACAGCAATACAAGAACTTCTAAAAATATTTTCAAAAGACCATCAAAAAGAGTTTGCCTTGTTACTCACCCCTCTTATCTCAAACGAGCAAGATTCACTCTTTCAGATTCAAGAAGGAAACATCAGCCCAGCCCTTGAAAAACTCATAAAATGGCTATCAAACAAGCAATATAAAAATGCATCACGCAGATTGCTTATGTCAAAAGCTTTATCTTCTTTCATCTTCAATATAGAGCTTCCACTAAAAAAGAGACAACAAATACTGCAGTGTATATTTCCTACATACCCCACAACACAGGAGTTAGAAAACAACAAAACTTCTTATAAAAAAATGATTACTGAACTAAACCAAAATATACAACGAGCAAGTATGCTCCTACATCTATTACCCGATGTAAATTGCGTTTCGTCAGAACAAGCGCTCATCGATTCTGATTTCTTAGAACAATTGCAAAGTCAGTGCCTAGACCTCTTACTGAATCTATTTAATCTTCCCAAAAATACAGACACAAAAGAAGCATTAAATCATTATCTAAATACGGTAGAAGCATCTTTATTAATAGATTATGCTATTCAGATGAAAAATTCGGGAGAAAATGAAGACTTTAAATTAGTACAAAAATTGGCTCACTTTGCTATTTTAGACCCAAAAGGTTTTCATGACTGGCGTTACAACACTGACCAATCTAAACACCTACAACTCATCAATAAACGCAACCCAACAGTTCTGAAAAAATGGTCTGGTAAAATCACAACAGGGAAACCAGCAGACATTAAACTGAATCTTTCACAATCAAATGGCAGAACTCAAACCTGGACAATAAAATTTACAGATCAATTAAAATACTTGCTCTCACACACGAGTGCGTTCGGCAATAGCTGTTTAGGCATTCCCGGAGGCGATACTGATTTCAGTAGAGCGTTGATCTATCGCATTATGACAGGCCAGTCTCAACTGATAACCGCAATACAAGGAGACTCAAAAGCAAGATGTCTGCTCTACCTTGGTATTGACAACAACGATATTGCCATACTCAAAGAAAAAACGTATCAAAATTCAGAAATGCCTACAGCAGTGAAACAGAGCATGAGTCAGCTAGCACAGCAAGTCGCGCAATGGCTCGATCTTCCGCTGATAGAAAAAACCTCAGAAAAAAAATTATACTACTACCCTACCATTCATTTTATAAATGAAAGTGGTATTGAATACGTAGATTCGCTTCATAACTTGATGCAAGGGCCCTACAGTATACCCGAATGCAGTGTTACATGGACTCCTACTCGTCTACCTTTCTGGCTGATTTGGCTGAGATATACTGCTGATAAATAAAAAGGAATATCTTTGGCAGTTCCGAGACCCAACTGTTTCTAAGAGAAACAGTTGTAGTTCCCAATATAGAGTCTAAATGTTCAGTTTGAGCAGTCTGGTTGCCGTTAAAATAGTCAACCCATACGCTTGTATCTACGGTAACCATTAGTCGTTTCTCATATCATCCAAATTGCCGTCCCATTTCAATTTCCCCTTTTGTCTCCTAAAACATCCTCATGAAAATGACAATATTTCAATAAATTACAAGCAAGCAAATTCTCCAATCGCGCCCCATGCTCCACACTGGACCAATCCCAAAGATACAACTTTTGGTCTTTTTTTAAAGCTTTAATCTTGGGTGCTCCAAAAGGGGATATTCGAAAACAATAATACACA
>JANQJO010000065.1 GCA_028281605.1 Pseudomonadales bacterium | reverse complement strand
TGTACAAATCATAACCTGTTTTTTCTCGTCTGTGTATCCTCCAATTATATCACGGAAAAAAATCAGAATGATCAGGTTAAAATATGGCCGCTATAGTCTGATAGCAGGGATTCCAGCAACCTACGTTGCAATTCATAACCAAAAGCTGAAGCTATTGCGATCAAGAACCTAAACACAAGAATGACCATATCAATGACTATACCGTAAAATGTTTCTATACAAGGTTTTCCTAAATAACACCCTAAGTGTTGCAAAGCATGTAAATGGCCAATAATGCTTTCTTTAAAACCGAGCTTGTTGTTGAGACCATTGCGTAAGTGTGCCATAGCAGAAAACAAGTTTGTACGTTCAGAATGGAACCGCAAACCGTCTGGTAGGCCATTGAATAGGTGCGATTGTTTGCAGAGTTCTCTGGTATGTTTCCAGATTTCTTGGATGGTGTTTTCTTCGCTTACATAATCGCCTTGACAAAAATTTACTAGTTTTTGAATTTTTGTTTCAAAGCTATTTTTCAGTGCTGTATTAGACCGAATTTTGTGGTGTAACCATGCTATTTGGAGAATCCTAATAGCCAGGCTAGAGCAGAATACTTCCTGTGATTTACATTGCTCAGTGCGTAGGCCCATGGTGCAAAAGACTTGCTTCTTTTTGTCATTCACTCTTTCTGAAAGCCGCATGGTGAAAAGATTCGCAACAATTTCACGTTCGTATTGTTTTGTCCAAAAGGAGATTTTCATATATGACAAAATGACCTGCTTGTAGGAAAACCTGCAACCTGCTCCTCTTGGCAAGGCGTTATTGAATATACTAAATAGGTATTCAAAGCTGTCAGACAGATGCTTGGGTAAGTAAATATATTCTGTACAGTTTACGAAAGGTGGCTTGGAGATAGGCGCTATTCTTACCGGTGTTTGGCTGTCGACGGCATGAAAGTTGTAGGTCTCAAGTCCTGCCTGATCAGCCTGTGCCGTAAGTGTTCGTACCTGTATACAAAGGTGAGGCGTGATTTCATTAATATTGATCTCTTTGTAAATTCTATCTGCGCAAGCGATACGAACGCCCCCAAACTCTTCCCACCCTTCCGGTGTTGAGTACCCTGTACTAGCAACCCGCATAGACTGCTTACAGTTCGCCAGATTTGATGTTTTGCTTTCTTCTGACTGTAGAATGATAAAAGTTAGCTTAACCCTTTCCTTTTCTTCTTGTTGTACTACTTGCCACTGTACCTGTATGCCTTGTTTTTGAGGGGCTGACGAAGATGTAATATTCATTAGAGTTATCAGCAAATGAAATCAAAATGATACTATCATAATGTTTAGTAGGCAATTTTATAGGAGATCCAACATCGAAGCAAGTAAGCATCTACTTTGAATTCTGCTATCTCTTCTATCACATTTTTGAAGACACCTGAGTTGGATTCTGATTGCTTGGTTCTATTTTAGGGGAGCGAGATGTGCTGTAACATTGTTTTCCTGTGATTTTTCAGTAATGTTTGTATGTTTTTTAAACTAGAATAACTGGGATTCCACCAGACAAGCTCCTCATTTTAACCCAAGCCTCCTACTTGAAGAAATGCACAAAGACAATTAACATGAAGAAGTTCTCGGCAAGAGGCGATACAACAGGACCACAAACCGAATCATGTCATTAACCCTAACATTAGGTTACAACACGCGTTCAGAGTGGACAGCTGCTGTTCTAAACGACTTCGATCTATTTCTTGCAGACCATGCTGCTTGTGAACGCAAAGCATCAGGCATGGCTCTATCCATGAGCGCCCACTATCCTGACAAACCTGACGTGGTTTCACACATGATTGATTTAGCCATTGAAGAATTGACACATTTTCGTGAAGTCATCAAGCTCATGCATGCCAGAGGTTTACACCAAATACCCGATACCAAAGATCCATACATCGTAGCCTTGCGTCAAACCATGGAGCAAGGCTCACAGGCTTATTTCCGAGACAGGCTCTTACTTGCTGCCATTATCGAACGCCGCGGTCATGAGCGTTTTAACTTGATCGCCCAAGCACTAGAACCAGGGCCTCTACAAAAATTTTATACGGCCATCACTCAATCTGAAGGCAGACACTACGAGCTTTTCTTAAACTTAGCCTCACAGTATTTTTCGCCAGCAGTTTTACAAACCCGATTAAATCAGCTGTTAGACTTAGAAGCTGAAATCGTCGCAGACCTACCGCTACGTGCAGCCCTACATTGAGGTACTGCTTGTATGAATACCGATCCAGACACAAAAAATCTATTGTCCTTGGCTTTACCTTATCTACAGCAAAAACTGCCTAACCTGCTAGCCATCTATTTATTTGGCAGTCGAGCACAAGGTTTAGCCACTGAAAACAGTGATATTGACCTATCTGTTTTGGTTGATGCCAAGGTCAATGCAATTCAATTGTGGGAACTATCACAAGAACTAGCCAACAGGTGCGCTCATGAAGTCGACCTAGTCAATCTACAGAAAGCATCCACCGTCATGCAATACCAAATCATCATGCACGGTCAACGTTTATGGGCCAAAGACATTCAAGCAGATTTGTATGAATGTTTTATCTTAAGTGAAAAAACAGAGCTAGATACCGATCGAGCTGAATTATTGATGAGCATTCAACATGAGGGGCGCATCTATGGTCAATGACGTTTTAATAAATAAAGCCAGCACTATAGAACGTTGTATTAAGCGTGCTCAAGAAGAATATGAAAAGAACCCTAATCATTTCGAGCACGATCTTACCCGCCAAGATGCTGCAATACTCAATATTCAAAGAGCTTGTCAAGCTGCATTGGATATGGGCCAGTATTTAATCAAACAGGAACGATTAGGAGTGCCGCAAAGCGCCAGAGACGTATTTACCTTATTAACTCAAGCCGGTTGGATTGACGAAGCATTGTCTGTTAATTTAAAACGCATGGTCGGTTTCCGTAACATTGCTGTGCATGATTATCAAACATTACAATTGCCTATAGTTGTGCATATCATCAAAAACCATTTGAAAGATTTTTTACAATTTACAAAGTTATTATTGATCAAAAACAACAAGACACCCTAGGTACGCAGCATTATTACACTGATGGCCATCTCAAAATACCTACAGCAATATAGGCAAAACGAAGCGCAAGTACTGCAGACCAGTTTCAAGCAGTACCGACCCAATTGTTTCGATTATGCTGTAATCATTCCCGCGTTCAATGAGCCTCACCACTGGTTCGAACAACTTTCACAATGCGTACAGCAACACTCCATTATCTGGATCATTGTCTTAAACCGACCTGAACATACCTGTTCAAAAGCACTAGAACATGCCAAAGCACAACAAAACTATTTCCGTACATTAGGCCTTAACACAACCCATAACACACTATTTGACTGGATAAAACTCTCTGAACTTCAAAGCCTGTTACTCATCAACCGTTTTGAAAGGCCTATTATCAGCAAACAAGGGGTAGGCTTAGCTCGCAAAATAGGCAACGATATCGCTTTAACGCTATACCACCATGGCTTTATTCGCACTCCATGGTTATTCAACACAGACGCAGATGCCCTGTTACCAAACAACTATTTCGAACCTTTTGTAAATCAGCACAATAACAAACCTACCAACATCAGCGCTTACGTTTATCACTTTAAACACACTGCTAAAACAAAAGCTTTGCAAGAAGCCACATGGTGCTACGATACTTATCTACGTTACTACACAGCCGGATTACAATATGCACGATCACCCTACGCATACCCTACCATTGGCAGCCTATTGGCCTTATCAGCAAAGCATTACGCACAAGTACGCGGCTATCCCAAAAGAGCTGCTGGAGAAGATTTCTATATATTAAATAAATTACGCAAGCTGGCTCCCATTCAAACCTTAAATAACCCCACCATCACACTGGCAGGACGCCTATCAAAACGCGTGCCTTTCGGCACAGGGCCTGCTTTAGAAAAAATAAAAAACCAAAATAGAAAAGCCTTTATGGTCTATGCTCCAAGCTCTTTTCAGTATTTAAAAGAACTTTTGTACAACGTTCATCAACAAATAGAGCAGCAAAAAAACGACTTCAATATTGCCAAAACCTATCACAATCATCTACACGCATTAGGATTCAACACCTGGTTAAGCAAAGTCAATTGGCCCAAACAGGCAGCACAACAGAAACACAAACTTTGGCACAACTGGTTTGATGCACTTAAAACACTACAGTTGATTCGACATCTGCAACATCACTCGCATCCCGCTCAACCGATTCAATACGCATTAGAACAAACACAACATTGGAGCAAGTACTGATAACTGGACAGGAACAATTAACTTGACCACTACAACATGCATCCGCTCTAAATATTAAAGTTATTTCGTGCACGTTCCTTATATACCAGAAGATTGAAAAATAACCTGAATATCCAATAATTCCACTCGAATTCGCTATTTTGTAAGTTTCTCTATACACTACCCAATCATAACAAAAATTAAGCATAATAACGATTTTTTTAAATATAATATTTTGATTCACACATTGCAAACAATAAGCAGATATCATGCAAATAAACATCACTGCCTCACAACCACACACAAAAATAAAATCAAACCCATCTCTGAGTCCAAGTGAAAACAATACTGAAATGCTTCCAACTCGCGTAAAAGAAAGTGATATTTGTCGTACCTTCAGGACAGCCACTCAAAATCCAGGTTTTAGAAAAGAACTACTTATGATAATAACAGACGAAAACACACATAAAATGAACAGTGAACAATTTTGCGCTCACATAGCCATCAAATTTGTGAAAATGCAGATGTCAACAAGCAATTTAAGACAAATTTATCAAGATTCAAACTTAACTTTAAAAGTATATGCAATAACAACAGTAGCAACCTGTCTACCTTTAGGACTCTACAACATTCTAAGAACAAACCTAAAGTGTGAAAACTCTTTTCGAAATTCTCTACAATTATTCTTTAATATATCATTGATCGGAATAAGTGCTATTTTGTGTTATATTATTTACGGGCATACGAAACAAGCTAAGTCTATCATTGCTGATAAAAAAGTTATCAATATATTTAAACAAACGATATTTGATATCAGTAAGACAATTACAGATGAAATAAATGAATACATTAATCTCACAGTAGAAGAATACAAAGAACTGATTCCTTTCGCACAAAAAACACCGAAAAAATTCTACAATCAATACAAAGATGTTTTCAAGAATACATCTACAGAAATATCTAGAAATGATCTTGAAATTTCAGCCAAAATAGTAGTGCAACACAACGCACTTAAAAAACACAATAAATCTTCAAAAGAAAAGACTAAAAACAACATCGCAAAAATTATTGATCAACTCTATAAGAATTTCTCAGCCCTCACTAAGGATGAACAGAAAAATTTAATCAACATAATACTAAAATCTTGTTCCAAAGACGAACATAAACAAGAGCTTAAACTTCTTAAAGAAAATAACCCTGTATGTTTTATTATAGCCACTGTTGTAATTCTACGAGATCAATACTCTAAAGAAGCTGAAGAATTATGGCAGCAGCTCATCACCGAATGGGGCTACGAAACTGACATCCTTAATTATCTCATCCAACAAGAATTTGAAACAAGCAGTGATGAAATACAAAGTACAATCATAAGGTTCATCAAAAAAATACAAGACAACAATCAATCATACAAAATAGATGATATTCAGAGTCAATCAATCAATGGCAATGACGAAATTCCAACTTTACTTTTCCCATCAAACAAAATGATCCGGATACCTAGAAAAAAGGTCTCTTCAAACAAGCTAAAAGAAGAACTCCTCAAAAAAAACAAAAACACTCAACAATCTTCTACCAACCCTACAAAAGCTTCAATCAAGGAAAAGGAATTTGATCTTGGCATTAACACAGAAAAGTACATTCATATAAAAGTAAGCGTAAATAAATCCACGCCCTATCATCCTTTCATTATATATTATATGCTGCGTTCATAACGTTAACTGTCTATGAGCCAGTCAAAATGTCCGAA
>JANQJO010000054.1 GCA_028281605.1 Pseudomonadales bacterium | reverse complement strand
GTGTCCCAGAATAAAGTTTACAAGCTTCGCTCCTGAACTCGCTGCGCTCAGACATGCATCCGCTCACATTGTAAACTTTATTCTGGGACACCTCCTTAATCAAATCACTTGTTCATTTCAACTTACAAATCGATTTTCTCATAAAACGAATCAACAAAAGAAGAAAGTCTATCTTGCTCAATAGCATCTCGCAAACCGGACATCAAAGTTTGATAAAAAGTAAGATTATGCAGAGTATTTAACTGAGCCCCCAGCATTTCATGACATTTATCCAAATGATGCAAATAAGCTCGAGAAAAATTCTGGCATGTGTAACAGCTACAACAAGGGTCCAAAGAGTTATTATCATGGCGATAACGTGCATTTCGAATTTTAATCACACCTTGACTGGTAAAAAGGTGTCCATTACGGCCATTACGAGTCGGTAACACACAATCAAATAAGTCAATGCCTTGCAGCACAGCTTCCATAATATCCTCTGGCTTACCCACCCCCATTAAATATCGAGGCTTCTCAACCGGCATACGCTCTGCGGTATGCTCCACAACCTTACGCATCTCTTCTTTAGGTTCACCAACAGATAACCCTCCAATTGCATAACCATCAAACTCTAATGCTTGCAACCCCTCCAACGACTGATTCCGCAATGATAAATGCATACCCCCTTGAATAATACCAAACAAAGCCGCACCTTCCCGAGCACCTGCAAACGCAACTTTAGAGCGCTCAGCCCAACGCAGGGACAAGCGCATGGAGGCTTCTGCTTGCTCTGGCTCACAAGGATAGGGCGTACATTCATCAAAAACCATCACAATGTCAGACCCTAACGCTTTTTGCACTTCAAGCGAATGCTCTGGACTCAAAAAAATCTTATCTCCATTGACTGGAGATTTAAACCAAACCCCCGCCTCCTCTATTTTTCTCAACTCCCCTAAACTAAAAACTTGAAACCCACCAGAGTCTGTTAAAATAGGCTTCGGCCAAGCCATAAAATCATGTAAAGACCCATGCTCAGCAATCACTTTCACTCCCGGACGCAACATTAAATGAAATGTATTACCTAATACAATTTGCGCGCCCGTTTCCATAATATCTCTAGGCAACAAGCCCTTGACCGTTCCTAAGGTACCAACCGGCATAAAAGCAGGCGTATCAATCACACCTCGAGCACATTCTATTTGTCCGCGCCGAGCCAAACCAGACTGAGCTAACAACTTAAATTGCATTGATTTGATCTCCGAGAGCTTTTCGCACAATAAACATAGCATCTCCAAAACTGAAAAAACGATACTTCTGAGCCACAGCCCATCGATAAATTGATAACATTCTCTCTCGCCCAGCAAAAGCACTGACCAACATCAGCAGAGTCGAACGAGGCAAATGAAAATTAGTGATGAGCGCATCAACCACATTAAACTTAAAACCGGGCACAACAAATAAAGTAGACTCTCCTGTCATCGGAGTAAGGGCACCGGCTTGAGCTGCTGTTTCTAAAGCTCGCAAGCTCGTCGTACCTACCGCTATGACACGCCCCCCTTGCTTGCGAGCTTGATTAACAGCTGTACACACTTTTTCATCTATAGAAAAGACTTCCGCATGCATTTTATGCTTATCTACCGTCTCAGATCGAACAGGCTGAAAAGTACCCAAACCAACATGCAGAGTAATAAAAGCTCGTCGAATACCGGCCGCTTGCAATTGTGCTAACAACTGATCATCAAAATGCAAACCCGCTGTGGGTGCAGCGGCTGAACCCAGCTCACGAGCATAAACCGTTTGATAACGTTCTTCATCACCATCGGCTATTTTTCTTTTAATATAAGGAGGTAACGGAACCTGACCACAATTGCGCATAATGTCCTGTAACGGAACTTGCTCACTAGACACCTTATAAAGAGATTTTTCTACCTGCTCCACCACTAATTTGAAACGTCGATCTATCCACAATTGAGCTCCCACCTTCAAAGCCTTACTGGCTTTAATCATCGCCGTAGCCGTAAAATCGTCCCACAAACGTTCGATCAAAACTTCAACCGCTCCTCCCGTTTCTTTATGCCCTAATAATCGAGCTTTTTGCACCTTAGTATCATTAAACACCAACAAATCCTCAGGTTGCAATTGCTCTACCAAAGCCGAGAATACACTGTCTGTGTGTTTTTCTAATACAGGATCAACGACTAATAAACGACTTTGAGTACGTTGCTCCGTTGGATAATAAGCAATTAGTTCGGGAGGTAACTCATAATCAAAATCTTTAAGCTGCATCATTACGGCCTCACCCCGTCAACATAAAAGAGAAAAACTCACTGATCAGTCAATCATGATGCATACAGGAGACATTGATCTAACACTAATGTCTCAACCTGACCAAACACTTTAGCTCGAAACAACTTGATTGATTTTGGTTTCTCTTGTGTTTTGCATAAAGCCGCAATTGCACTACTTTCATCAGGATCAAATTGTAACTGCCAAAAAAAAGCATGATCTGCTTTATGCTCAGCATCCATGCAAACAAAACGCAACGGTTTTTGTTGCAAATCGAAAAAAAATCGATCTAAGGGCATCAATAAGCCCTTACCTTGTGCCTTTACATAGGCCTCCTTTAAAGTCCAAAACGAATAAAACCCTTGAATCAACCTCGACTGTGGCAAAGCCTGCAAATAATTAAACTCAACCTCAGCAAATTGCCTTTGAGCAATAGCCATAACATCACGAGCTGCTTCATGACTCTCTGTATCAACACCAAGCATACAGTCACCACCACTGACTCCCACCAATACACCTTTCTTGCTGTGAGATAGATTAAATTGTAATGGGATTATATTTTCCTTCCCTACAGGCTTCAAGCTTGGTTTACCGTTCGCACCCACATCGAACTCAAGCAACTCCGGTGAACACGGCAAGTATTGAGCAAGTACCCAGCGCAAAAATCCATGGCTTTGCAAATAAGCTTCTCGATGATGATCAAAATAATAGGCTCGATAACGCTGCATCTCTTGACCAGATAACACTGCCAGACATTGCCGCCTCAAATGATCTGATAAAGGCTCATCTAAAGTTGTCCACCAACAATGAATGTCACCCTGATTCAAGGAACGCATACGCCATCTTTAAAACACTTTAAACCGCAACTTCTGCTGCAATATGAGCATGAGGCTCGTAGGCGTTCAGCTCCAGATCTTCAAACTTATAATCAAACAAGGATTCAGGTTTACGCTTCAATACCAAGCTCGGAAAAGGTTTAGGACTTCGTTCAATCTGAACCAAAGCTTGCTCTATATGATTTAAATACAAATGCACATCCAAACCAAACCAAACAATTTCATCAGCAACGTACCCTGTCTGCTCTGCCAACAAGTGCGTCAATAATGCCAAGTTAGCAATATTCCAAGGCAAGCCCAAAAAAACATCAGCACTGCGCTGGACTAAGGCACCACACAATTTTTTAGACCCTGGCTTTACAAAAAACTGATAGTGCTTGTGACAAGGCGGTAACGCCATTTGGTCAAGATCACCGACATTCCAACCATCAAATAATAAACGTCTTGAGCTGGGGTTTTGCTTTAACCCTTCAATCAAAGCTTGTATTTGATCGATTTCACGACCATCACAAGTTTTCCAACATCGCCACTGCTTGCCATAAACAGGACCTAGCCCCCCCCATTCTAAGGCAAAAGATTCATCGGCTAGCACTCGTGCTTCGAAATCCTCTTGACTGATACTCTCTCCAGTTGCTTGGCGGTATTTTTTCAAAGGCCAATCTGTCCATATTCGCACATTTTGCTGCAATAATTCACGTATATTGGTCCCTCCACCAAGCATCCACAACATTTCTTTGAAAGCGGTTTTCCAAAACACCCGCTTGGTAGTCAGCACAGGAAATCCAGCAGCCAAATCAAAGCGTAAGGTATGGCCAAAAAGCGCTTTCGTGCCCACTCCTGTTCGATCAGTACGTTCATCGCCTTCCTCTATCAACTTTTTCAATAAAGTCAAATATTGATATTCAGGGTGTTGCATTTACTTCTTCCTCTTTTTTTTGTTGCTTTTAGCTGACTCACTCTTTCCGCTGCTTCCTTTCGATTGAAGAGAAACCGACACAGCAGGCATGGCAGATGCAACGGCATGATTGTTTTTAGTGTACGCCCATACCATAAACCCACAACCCAAAATAATCATAGGAAACGACAAAACCTGCCCCATACTCACCCAATCCAAAGCAATAAAACCTAAATGCGCATCAGGTTGCCTAACAAACTCAACCAAAAACCGAAAACTACCATAGCCAATTAAAAACAACCCAGAGACCGCCATACGTGGTCGTGTACGCTTTGAGAAAAGCCACAAAATAATAAACAAGACAATGCCTTCTAAAAAAGCCTCATACAATTGAGAAGGATGACGCGGCAAGGGCCCACCGTTAGGAAACACCATCGCCCAAGGGACATCAGTCACACGACCATAGAGCTCTCCCCCGATAAAATTCGCAATACGTACAGCAAAAAAGCCCGGAGGAATAGTAGGCGCAATAAAATCCAAAACTTCAAACACAGGTTTATTAAGCTTACGAGCATACAAAGCCATTGCTATAATGACACCCAACAACCCCCCATGATAAGACATGCCTCCACGCCAAACAGCAAAAAAACTCAAAGGATCTTGTATTAAACTAGAAAAATTATAAAATAACATGTAGCCTACGCGCCCACCAATCACAGTACCCAACGCACCGTAAAAAACAAGATCACCAATTTGCTCTACCTTCCAAGTGCTACTCGGATCACGCGAGCGATATCGAGCCAACCAATAAGCACAAAAAAAACTTATTAAATACGTTAAGCCGTACCAGCGCACAGGAAAAGGTCCTATCTGTATAGCAATGGGGTCAATTTCAGGATAAGTCAACACTCAAAAGCCTCCTAACAGCTTAACTCCTAATAATAACAACAAAACGGAAAAACACCTTTTTATCACCGGCACCGGCAACTTATGTGCGCAGTACGCGCCCCATTGCGCGGTAACAACGCTGCTTAACACAATACCAACAAACGCTGGAACATAAACATAACCCAAACAATAAGGGGGCAATTGTTGCTGTTGCCAACCACTGACAATAAAGCCAATAACCCCCATACAAGCAATCGGCAAACCACATGCAGCAGAAGTACCAATCGCCTTTTGCATCGGTAGCCGGCGCCAGCTCAAGTAAGGTACAGTTAAAGTGCCTCCGCCAATACCACACAGACTTGAACAAAAGCCAATAAAACCACCCACACCCACCAAATCTACCGTCCCAGGCAAAGCAACACCTTGCTTGGGCGACCAACCTGACAACATTTTAATAGCTGCAAATAGTGCCAAAAGACCAATACCTATCTGCAATAAGTGCCCACTCACTACACCCGCCACTAACCCTCCGACTAAAGCTCCTAAACCAACCCCAGGAGCCAAACGATAAAATGATTGAAAATCAATCCCTTTGAGCCGGTAGTGCTTTAGAGTTGAGCTTAAGCCGGTGATATTAATCGTCGCTAGTGAAGTACCAATAGCCAGTTGCGTCAATATACTGCCCGCAAATTCCAAACTTTGGAAAACCATCAATAAAACAGGCACTATCAGAAGCCCACCACCAACACCCAATAGGCCAGACAAAAAACCAACAGCAGACCCAAGCGTTATATAAACAAGCCATTGCGTCATATTTGTTACTCTCTTAAAGCAGAGCCCGTTGAAGTTTCATAAATTGGCCCCATAGTATAGATGTTATCAGCAAGTAAAAAGATAGGAGAGTTTAACAGGTGGAACAATATCGCGGAACCACCATTTTATCAGTGCGTCGCAATAATGTTGTAGTCCTAGGTGGTGATGGACAAGTCAGCCTCGGCAATACAGTTATGAAAAGCAATGCTCGTAAAGTACGTAGGCTTTATAAAGATCAAGTGTTAGCCGGTTTTGCCGGGGGTACAGCAGATGCCTTTACCTTATTTGAGCGTTTTGAAAGCAAACTTGAAAAGCACCAAGGCCAGCTGGTTAGATCAGCCGTAGAGTTAGCAAAAGACTGGCGAACCGATCGCATTTTACGCCGTTTAGAAGCACTATTAGCCGTTGCAGATAAGACTGCTTCATTAATTATCACCGGAAACGGTGATGTTATTGAGCCAGAGCAAGGGTTGATTGCAATTGGATCCGGCGGGCCTTATGCGCAGGCCAGTGCTAGAGCATTGCTAGAAAATACCGACTTAGAAGCCGAAGACATCATACGCAAAGCCCTAGGTATTGCTGCCGACATATGCATTTATACCAATCAAAATTTATCCATAGAATCTCTCGACTACACTCAGGACTAACTTGTAAGCTAATTACATTATAAAACTGTTACAAAAATCTAACTCACACCGAGACTTCCTTTATATGACACAGTTGACACCCAGTGAAATTGTAGAAGAATTAGACAAACACATTATCGGACAAGATGAGGCTAAAAGGGCTGTGGCCCTAGCACTACGCAACCGCTGGCGGCGCATGCAGCTCGATGAATCGCTGCGCAGTGAAATCACCCCCAAAAACATCTTAATGATAGGGCCTACTGGTGTTGGTAAAACAGAAGTAGCTAGGCGCTTAGCAAAGCTAGCGCAAGCTCCTTTTATTAAAGTAGAAGCCACAAAGTTTACTGAGGTAGGTTATGTCGGTAGAGACGTTGAGTCTATAGTACGCGATTTAACCGATTTATCCGTAAAAATGCACCGTGAAAAAGCCGTTAACTCTGTAGAAGAGCACGCTAAAGCCGCAGCACAAGAACGAGTACTGGATACTCTATTGCGCCCAAGTAATACCGAAGATGTCACAGATGAGACACCAGAAAATCTTTCCACAAGAGAGCTGTTTCGTAAAAAACTGGAAAACGGCGATCTCGACGACAAAGAAATTGAAATTGAAATCGATACAGCCAGCGTTGGCATAGAGATTATGGCGCCCCCTGGCATGGAAGAAATGACCAGCCAGTTACAAAACATGTTTTCAAACCTCTCTTCGGGTCGTAAACGCGCTAAGAGACTCACAATTAAAGAAGCCCTCAAACATCTGAAGGATGAAGAAGCCACTAAGTTAATTAACGAAGACGATATTAAGAACGAATCAGTCAATGCTGTTGAGCAAAACGGCATTGTGTTTATTGATGAAATTGATAAAGTTGCCAAACGTCAAGAGGTCAGTGGAAGCGATATCTCCAGAGAAGGTGTACAAAGAGACTTATTACCTTTAATTGAAGGCTCAACTATCAGCACTAAATACGGCATGGTCAAAACCGATCATATTTTATTTATTGCCAGCGGTGCGTTTCACTTATCCAAACCCTCAGACTTAATTCCAGAGCTACAAGGCCGCTTACCTATTCGAGTTGAACTACAAGCTTTAACCCCACAAGACTTCAATCGTATCTTAACTGAGCCAAATGCTTCTTTAACTGAACAATATCAAGCCCTCTTAGCAACGGAAGGCCTGCAAATTCAATTTACAGATGATGGCATTCAAAGAATTGCAGAAACAGCTTGGCAGGTGAATGAACGCACTGAAAACATCGGCGCTAGAAGGCTACACACCATTATTGAGCGTTTGTTAGAAAAACTGTCTTTCGAAGCTAATACTCTAGCTAATACTTCTCATAAAGAAAGCAAGCCGATTCTCATCGATTCGGCTTATGTAGACACTCAGCTAAAAGATCTATCAGATGATGAGGATCTCAGCCGATACATTCTGTAACTATAGGGCTCACAGATGATCAATAGCAACCCTCCTGCAGACATCATCTTACATAAAAAATCAAAGATTTTAGAACTGGTTTATGCAAATGGCCAAGTGTACCGCTTCTCTGCTGAATTTTTAAGGGTCCACTCACCTTCTGCTGAGACCAAAGGGCACGGCAAGCCTGTCTTACAAACAGGCAAGCAGGACGTAGCACTACTGTCTGTTGAACCAGTTGGTCATTATGGCGTCAAATTAGTTTTTAATGATCGGCATGAAACAGGTATTTACACATGGCATTATTTTTTGGAGCTTGGAACACAACACGACCAACTTTGGCAGGCCTACCTACAGGAATTGAACAGACAAGGTGCACCAAGAGACCCTAATACAAGTCAAGTCAAATGGGTAAATCCTATTACTGCTCCTAACACATAAGATTTCAACATTGCAATGAGATCGACTGCAACTGATCACCAAACCCACTGAGAGAGCAACCAAAAATACAGGCATGTTTTATCCGCAATATTTAATTAAAATGCTTTTTAGTTTTTGTAAATTGATCGGTTTTGTTAGACATTCATCCATTTGTGCTTCAGTACAACGATCAAGCTCACTTTGTACGACATTAGCTGTAACTGCTATAATTGGAATTTTATTTTTCTTTTGCTCTATTTCTATTTTTCTTATTTTTTTAGTCATCTCATATCCATTCATTATAGGCATTTGGCAATCAGTAAAAATCATGTCTATCGGGTGGCTTTGCCAATAATTCAACGCTGATAGACCATCATTGGTTAAGATAGCGTTGACTCCTAATTTTTTTAATTGTTTATCAAAAAGCATTTGGTTGATCATATTGTCTTCAGCAATGAGTACTTTTTTTATTTTTATTGATTCTGGTATTTCTAAATTTTCTTTTTTTTCTATATTCTTTTGAATCACTGTTTTTTTTGGAGCTATTTCTAATGGAACAGTACACGTGAATTCTGTGCCTATATTTATTTTACTTTTGCATGTAATGTCTCCTTTCATTAAGGATAAAAGTTTTTTGCATATAGCAAGACCTAACCCAGTTCCACCGTATTGTCTAGAAATTGAAACATCTGCTTGTAAAAAAGGTTTAAATAATTTTTTTTGCAAATGCTCTGGAATTCCAATACCGTTATCTTTTATAACGATATTAATTTTTACTATATTGGAATTTTTGCCATGTAATTTTGCATCTATATTGATCAGCCCTTGCTGGCGAAGCTTTGGATTAGTGAATTTAATTGCATTATTACATAAGTTGTATAAGATTTGTAAAATACGTATTTCATCACCTAATAAAGTGTCAGGAATATTTTGATCAATTTTGTAGTTTATTTGTATAGATTTTTGATTGGCCATTTGTTTCAAACTGGTTACTACCTCTTCAACTAGTTTTCTAATAGAGAGTGGTCTTTTTTCTAATTTTAATTTTCCTGCTTCTATTTTTGAAAAATCAAGAATATCGTTTACGATATTTAATAATAAATGTGCTGATTTTTGAACAGTTTTGAGTGTGCTAATTTGTTCTTCGATTAAATTTGATTGGTCCAAAAGTTCTAATAATCCGATGACTGCATTTAGAGGAGTTCTTAACTCGTGACTCATTATCGCTAAAAAAAGACTTTTATCCTCGCTTGTGCGCTCGGCTTCTTGTTTAGCGCTTAGTAATTTCATGTTCGTATTTTCTAATTCTGTAGATCTTTGCTTTAATAAATTTTTTGTTTTAGTGAGTGCTTCCAGTTGCTTGCTTAAATAGCTGGTTATTTTTTTATAATCTTTGTTCATTGAGCTTCTATCTTTGGTAGCACGCGTAAGTTTTAAATTAATATAATTTCTTTCTTCAATGGCCTTGTAGTGGTTTGATAGAGTTTTAAGGGTTGGTAATAAATAATGGTAAAGTGATAAGTTTTCAATTTTTTGTATAGTGATAACCCATAAGGTTTCATGTATTTCATATACTTGATGATCTATGCCATATTCAATGAACACTCCTACAGCTTCTTCAAATTTATTTTCAATGAGTGTTAATGCATCTTTATTAGAATGGGTTAAAAGAGCGAACGGCTCAGCAATTAGGTGATGTCTGCATAATGTTTTAATATCTCTATATTTAAATTTTTTTGGTATTGGAGTTATTGTTGAAATGAGCCGCATATTATTTAGTTGAATAATGTTAAAATGTATGTCATGTTGTGAAATTTGTTTTTCGAATAGCTATGGTTAGGTAATCTAATAGGAGAAATTTCACCAAAGGTTGGAAAGCCACTGATTTGAATACTGCTTGATATATTATCTTTTAATATAGCTACTTCATTTTGTATTTCTTCTCCTAGAAAATACTTCCTGCCAGCACAGCTAAAAATTAAGGCAGCTTGAGGTGAGAGTTTACTATTGGCAATAGTATTAACGATTTTTTTGACCTCAGAGTGCAGTGTTTCAGCGTTTGCAATACATACCCTGACTTTTGCTCCTATCTCGATGCCACCGTACAGTTCTATGCTTCTATCGTTGTGTTTAGGAATTTGAATAGATCTTAACCTTTTAATATGATGATTGTCACCATCAATGATCATTAATGATGAAATACTCCGATCGGTAATTAATACAGGTTTTCCAGTTTCTTGCTCAATGAAATCCATAGCTTGCATGTTATCAATGGTGTTAATCAAAGTACCCTGTGCTGAGGTTATTGTGCCGGATTTACCAACAGGTTGTATGTCATTACCGACATAAATCTCGAAATCAATATCACCATATACCCCTACACCTATAATGTTATCTTCCACGACTTCTTTGTTTTTAAATAAGTAGCAGTTTTTCATTTGATAATCATCACCTGCCAAACCTCCTACGATTGGTACATCAATTTCATTTTCAATAACCTTTTCTATTTCACTGGCATTGATTCTAAAGTCAGCAAGCATAAAAATTAAAGAAGGTTTTTCTTCTTTGGTTAAATTATTGAGAACACTTATTGTAGCCTTGGTAGTGTTTTGGGAGAGCTTTGAGGCACTTGCTAGTTTCCATTGAGCTTTTTTTTGGGTGTTCATACCCAATGCTGAGATACCAATATCGTCTGCACCTACATTATTGTAGAAGCCATCACCACTACATCCGGCGATTACTACATTATTGCCTAAGATGTCATTCATGCCATTAAGAATTTCGACTGGATTTTCATAATGAATGGATGAGAATAGAAAAACAACGTCTGGTTTTAAATCAAGTAATTGATTTCCAAGATCTAAACCAGCTTTATAGGTATTAGTTTGTTGAGTAAATACAGACCGTGATTGCATACTGCTCTTTATGGTAAGGTTTATTTGATAGATAATGGAGCCCTTCATTTTTTATAGATGATGATTTGTTTGTTTGTCTAATGTTTGAGGTTATAGAAACAGTATATTGTCTAATAGCTTTTTATCTTATACCCATAATTGATAAAGTTTGAGCAAGTTATGGGGTCGCACTGACAATTTTATTATGTAGTGTGATTAATAAGGACATCATTATAAGCCAGCAGAAGGCTAGGTTTTAGACCGATTGCGACAACCTAGCCTATGGCTCGGTAATAAAATGATTATAAATTTTGAGTGTAAATATTACCACAGCTACTTTGATAGTGATGTAGGTGAAGTATGTTTTTCAGACGAGGATTTAGTAGGTAGACCTAAAGCGATGTAATAAGCGTCACCCCAGGTGATGAAAATTACATTTGCACGGTAAATTTGTACAAGCATCGGCCTGGAATTTGGAAGAATATTCAGGTAATCCAGAATAAGTAGATGAAATTGTGATAAATACATTTGCTAGAATGTGGGTAGAGAGACCGGATAAAATCAAATAAATTGTAAGGGGCTGATAAGAAATCACAATGTGAATAAAAGCGAGTGGCTACACTTATGGTTCAAGTCGCTATAATCATTGGTTAAATTGAGCTTAGATATTATATTGATATGCAAAATCAAATAAAGCGTGCTCTAAATGTGCTTGGCCAAGTCATCTTGGGAAAAGAACAACAGCTGAAGTTGTTGATGACCTGCCTGATAGCAAAAGGACATATTTTATTAGAAGATTTGCCCGGCATGGGCAAAACTACTTTATCGCAAGCTATTGCAAAAATTTTAGGATTGAATTACCAGCGCATTCAATTTACGAGCGATTTATTACCAGCTGATATATTGGGCGTATCGATTTTCGACAAAAATACCACTAACTTTCAGTTTCGCCCCGGCCCTATCTTTTCCCAAGTCATTTTGGCCGATGAAATTAACCGTGCGACGCCTAAGGCACAAGGAGCTTTGCTTGAGGCTATGGAAGAATATCAAGTGACTATGGATGGAGAAACGCACTCATTGCCTAAGCCTTTTTTTGTCATTGCTACGCAAAACCCACAAACACAAATGGGTACATTTCCTTTACCTGAAGCACAATTGGACCGCTTTTTAATGCGTATTGCTTTAGGTTACCCTGATCCAACTGCTGAACGTGAAATAGTGTTAGGTAAAGATCGGCGGGTATTGCTACAGGAGCTAGAACCGGCTTTAAATTTTGAGGATATTTTTAAATTGCAATTGGCTGTGAAGGAAGTACATTTATCAGACCCTATTTTAGATTATGTACAGCGTTTGGTTCATTTTACTCGCACTGATAAAGCGTTTATTTATGGTTTATCTCCACGAGGTACTTTGGGTTTAGTTCATTGTGCACAAGCTTGGGCTTTTGTGCATGGACGCTCTCATGTCATTCCTGAGGATATTCAAGACATTTTGCATGCGGTGGTTGAGCATCGTTTAAGTGGCAGCATTGATCATTCTGGTCATGAGGGCCTAAGTTTGTCACAAAAAATGCTTAATGAAGTAGATGTGGTAAAGTAGGCTCGACCCTTGCTTGCTTGTTTATCATTGCAAATAAGCATTTGCTTTAGTTTAGTGGTAAGTGTTTCTAACTTAGATTATTATTTGCTCAAAAGTTCGCTTTTAAGGGCTTCAATCGCACCAACCATTTCAAGCATACTGATGTCTGGGGTTTCTATTGCAAAGTCAGCTTCACCGTCTTTAAGTAGGATAGCTGCAAAAGAAGAAAGACGGCCCGTTTTGGCTTCCCTAAGTAGCTCTTCTAATAACTCGACTAGCCTGGCATTAGGCCGGGCTATTCCAATGACATTTCCCATAACGATTACTCTAATTAGTAAATAATAACTCGATTTTTATCTTGTAATTTGTATCTTTGGTTTAAGAGGTGCTACCGAGATGAGTCAACTGTATCTTGTCAGTCGTAAAAATACAATGCAAAAAATAACTAACTAATTGATTTTTATTGATTTATTAATAAATTGTTAGAAGAAAGAATGACTTAGAATCTGAGGCTGTGGTCTTTGATCACCAACTTGAGGACGGCCTCTAAAGGTTCTGCAGCAAACACACTGCTGTTAGTGGTAGAGGCTAACCATTCTCCAGCTAAACGTTGGAGATTAATTTGATACAGTTCTAACAAATCGGCTAATAAGTGTTTATCCTGACTGAAATGAAACAAACCTTTTTTATAGCCTTCTTCAAATTGCTTGTCACTGGCGGATTGCTTTAAGGTTTTGCATGCATGACAGTAGACTATGTAATCAAGACGTTTACCTTTTAATTGAGACAGTTCAGAAGTATCCATAACGAGTACATAAAGTTTGTAAGTAAAAAACGAGTGTAGAATGTACAAATGGTGGCCAGAGGCAGAATCGAACTGCCGACACGAGGATTTTCAGTCCTCTGCTCTACCGACTGAGCTATCTGGCCATGAGGCGACTTATTAAAGCCGTTGCAGAAACAAGAGTCAAGACCGAAGTACGATTTATTCTGACTTATATGGTATATATGGTATAAGCTTGCTCACTAATTATAGGCGTATTACTTGTAAGATCGGTATAAAGAATAGTTTATAATCGCCTGTTTGGTTTTTCTGAGGGCTTTTCAGGTAGCTTGATTTTGGAAAACTCACTAACTGAGCTTAACGAAAATCTTTATAAGGATTATAATTTTGTGATTTTACGTACACTTTACCGTGAAAATCTCCGAATTTAGGCAATAGGTTCCCTTCTCCCAGTCTAGGAGTATGAAAATTATGCGACAATAAAATTGTTTTAGCTGGTAGTTA
>JANQJO010000053.1 GCA_028281605.1 Pseudomonadales bacterium | reverse complement strand
TAACTACCAGCTAAAACAATTTTATTGTCGCATAATTTTCATACTCCTAGACTGGGAGAAGGGAACCTATTGCCTAAATTCGGAGATTTTCACGGTAACTAGTAGAAGAGCCACTTTGAATAAGATACGATCACATCATACCAGTATGCAAGTGTGCTCTGCTGAGAGTACACTGTAAATTTTAAATCTTTTTAAGTCGAAAAGCCTGTAAAACAAGGCTTTTTTGAAAGGTATTTAGGTGGAAATTTAGCCAAACTATGGCAAATCCAGATAGAGTCGTTTGTTTTTCGCTGGGCACCGCTGTTTTGCCATTCTTACATGGGTTATGATTGACTCTTGATGATGGGTTTTCATTGTAATAGCAAAAGCAAATAATATAGATGCTTTGTAAAACAGCAGGAATGTGGTACAGAGGCATTTTTCACAGTGACATTTATATATAGCGACTGACTATGGATTCGGTTACACGCTTATCTTTATATTTTAATACTGTTCGATACTTAAAATTTACACAAATAGCTTGGTACGCTTATAGGCGTTTTATACAATCGAAAAGAACAGCCATATGTTTGTCTGACCATTGTATAACCATTAGACCGAATATTGCTATAGGTTCTACTTTAGGCCATGTTTTGGCTGATACACCTTTTGGAATCTTTAAATTTCTCAATGTTAATCAAACTTTTGATCTCAAATGTTTGGATTGGCGTGCGGTTAATCAATCTAAATTATGGCGTTATAATTTACATTACTTTGATTTCCTCTCGCAAACGCGTTGGTCATTGCAACAACGTTTATCATTGATCCAGCATTGGATACAAAATAATCCTGTTGGGGTTGAAGATGCTTGGGAGCCCTATACTGTTTCTTTGAGAGTTGTGAACTGGATCAAATTTATCTTGAGTTTTCGTTTACATCAAAAGATAGATGAAACCGTATTGATTAGTTTATATCGGCAAATATTATGGTTGGATAAAAATATAGAGTACCATATTTTAGCTAATCACTATTTTAAGAATGCGGTAGCCCTGTTTTTCGGTGGTGTTTTTTTTAGTGGTAAAATCGCAGATCGTTGGTTGCTTAAAGCTAAGCGTATTTTAACACAGCAGATTTCTGAGCAATTTTGTGCTGATGGTGGTCACTTCGAATCCAGTCCGATGTACCACGTGATTATGTTGATGGACTGTTTGGATGTGCTCAATCTTTGTCAACACTCTGACGGCATTGCTGAGCAAAAATGGATAGACACCTTACAAGCCGTTGCTGAGAAAGCCTTGACTTTTTTATGTGACATTACTTTTCCTGATGGGGATATCCCTTTGTTTAATGACTCTGCTTTAGCGATAGTGCCTAAAACAGCAGATGTCCTCACCTATGCAAAAACAGTGTTGAATAAATCGACATTTGGTTGCAGCTTTGATGCATGTGGTCATGCGGTGAAATTATTGCGGTATCCACAAACAGGCTATTATGGGTTGCGTAAAGCAAATGATATGCTGATTGTTGATTGTGGGCCCATGGGCCCTGCTTATCAACCGGGTCATGCTCATTGTGATTTGTTAAGTTATGAGTTAGTTTTAGATGCGCAAAGGGTTATCGTTGATTCGGGGGTTTATGATTATGAGTGCAGTCAAAATCGAGCTTATGCGCGCAGTACAGTTGCACACAATACAGTAAGGGTAGATCAGCGGGAACAGTCTGAGATTTGGGGCGGGTTTCGTTTGGCACGGCGGGCCAAACCTATTACCGCATGTTTGTCAAAATATACTAACCGTGTTTTATTTGAGGGAGCTCATGATGCCTATCGTGCTTTGGGTATTGTTCATCGGCGTTATATTGAATATGATGGTGCTTCGATTTGGTGCGTAACGGATGTTCTAGAAGGTAAAGGAAAACACAGTGCTGAGAGCTTTATTCATATCCATCCAAATTATCACCTTAAGCGTCTGCATAATCAAAATCAGGTGTTAGTGCTAAATCGAAATAAACAAACCATCGCAAAGATTAAGTGTGACCTTAATGTTTCAATTGAAATAAACTGTGGTGATTATTTTCCGCAGTTTGGTGTTAAGCAGGCTAATCACGTTTTATGTTTGCAAAAAACGAGTGTTTTGCCTCTTGTTATAAGTTATCAAATTATTAAGGCCTCATGATTGTTTTTTGGGAGTATTTGTTATGAAGATTATGTTTTTAAGTCATTATTTTCCCCCTGAAGTTAATGCGCCGGCTACTCGAACTTATGAACATTGTAAAGTGTGGGTGGAGCAAGGACATGAGGTGACAGTGGTGACTTGTGCGCCTAATCATCCTAAAGGTAAAGTGTATAGTGGTTATAAAAATCACTTTTATCAGAAAGATATGAAGGCAGGTATCTGTGTGATAAGGCTGTGGACTTTGCTGGCAGCTAATGCTGGATTTCTTAAAAGAATTTTAAATTACCTTTCTTATTTATTAGCAGTGATCATTGCGGCTCCTGTTTTGCCAAGAACTGATGTGGTGATTTCAACTTCGCCTCAGTTTTTTTGTGGTTTAGCAGGGTATTTCCTCAGTCGTATTAAACGTATTCCATGGGTTTTAGAAATACGTGATTTATGGCCAGAATCAATTTTAGCCGTGGGGGCGACGCAGAATCAGTTTATTATACGTTGTTTGCGCTGGCTAGAGCTGTTTGCTTATCGTAAGGCAGATCGAATCGTATCTGTTACGGATTCGTTTAAAACTTATATGGTAGAGCGTGGTATTGAGGCCAGTAAAATTGAAGTGATCAAAAATGGAGTGGATTTAACTCTTTATAAGCAGATGCCTGTGGATCTTACTTATAAGCAGGCGCTTGGTTTTGCCAGAGGTGATGTGATTGTAGCTTATGTTGGTACACATGGCATGGCACATAATTTGGAAACCGTACTCTACGCAGCTGATCAACTGCGTGAACATACATGTATTAAGTTTCTATTGGTTGGAGGAGGTGCATACAGAGAGGCTTTATTGCAACAACGCACTCAGCTTAATTTGGATAATGTTGTGATGTTGGATCAACAACCTAAAGAAACTATTTTAAAAATTTGGGCATTGACTGATATCAGCTTGGCGTTGTTGAAAAAGTCAGATTTGTTTAAAACAGTGATTCCTTCGAAGCTGTTTGAAGGCATGGCGATGCACAAGCCAATTCTTTTGGGGGTAGAAGGAGAGAGTTTGCGTATGATTGAATGTGCTCAAGCGGGTATTGGATTTGAACCCGATAATGCTACAGCTTTGGCGCAAGCTGTATTGAGGTTGGTTGAGGACCCATGCCTTATGGCGGACTTGGGGCAACATGGTAGAAATTATGTGAAAGCACAGCATAATAGAACGGACTTAGCTAAGCGTTATCTATCATTGTTACACAATTGCTTAGCTGTGAAATTGCCTTTGAAAAAGGAGTCGCTTTTATGAGTTCCCACGTAAATTCTTATATGAGTTCTGCAATGGTATCTGTATCGAGTGGCCATCAGGTTATTTGGCGTTTGCCTTTAGTATTTTGGGCTGTGTTGGCGATGGTTTTACTTGCTGTGGCTTTTCAATTCAGCGATGGTTTAGCTTATATGATCAATCGTTGGCAGAACAAAGAAGAGTACAGTCATGGCTTTATTATCCCTTTGGTGACTCTTTTTCTGATTTGGCAAAAAAAGGATGTGCTTGAAACTTTAGTATTTCGTGGCTCTTGGTGGGGTTTTGCTCTTGTCGTGATGGGTTTAACAGGGTTTTTTATTGGTGAGCTCAGTAGCCTTTACATTATTGTGCAGTATTCATTTTTATTGGTCATTTATGGCTTGTTTTTGGCGTTTATGGGTTGGCAAGGATTTAGACAAGTGTTGGTTCCTTTATTGATTTTGCTATTTATGATTCCGTTGCCGAACTTTATCTACAATAACCTTTCTAGTGAATTACAGTTGATTTCTTCAAAAATAGGTGTGGCTGTGATTCGATTATTTGGTATCAGTGTGTATTTGGAAGGAAATGTTATTGATTTAGGTTCCATGCAATTACAAGTTGTTGAAGCTTGTAGTGGTTTGCGTTATTTGTTCCCATTGATGACTCTGGGTTTCATTTTGGCTTATTTTTATAAAGAAACTATGATTAAGCGGGTGATATTATTTGTTTCAAGTATCCCCATTACCATTGTCATGAATAGTATTCGTATTGGTTTGGTTGGGTATACAGTTGAGCACTGGGGTCAAGCAGCAGCTGAAGGTTTGCTACACGATTTTGAGGGTTGGGTTGTTTTTATGTCTTCCTTTGCCTTGTTGTTTGTTGAGGCTTGGTTATTACATCGGTTAGGTCGCAATCGTCAAGCCTTTAGTACTGTATTGGGCTTTGAAATGCCAGCTCCTACACCTAAAGGTACAGCCATTCAGTACTGGAGGTTCTCACCAGCTTTTGTTGCCGCAGGTATTATTGTGTTATCTACGGCATTGGTGTATGCAGTATTGCCGCAAAGAAGTGAGTTTATCCCCAATAGGGATGATTTTGTTAGTTTTCCATTGAGTTTTAATGGTTGGCATGGTTCAGTGAATATCTTAGAAAAAGAATATAGGGATATTCTCAAGTTAGATGATCATATTATGGCCGATTTCCGTAAAGATCAGTCTGATGTTGTTAATTTTTATGTGGCTTATTACGATTCGCAACGTAAAGGTGCTTCTGCACACTCTCCTCGCTCTTGTATGCCCGGTGGAGGTTGGCGTATTCAAGATTTGTCTCAAGTGGCTTTAGATGGAGTGCGTATGTCTGATCAACCTTTGCGGGTTAATCGTGTGTTGATACAAAAAGATCAGGCGCGTCAATTAGTGTATTATTGGTTTCAGCAGCGTGGGCGTGTGATTACTAATGAGTATCTGGTTAAGTGGTATTTATTTTGGGATTCTTTAACACGTAATCGGTCTGACGGTGCCTTGGTACGTTTAACGTTGCCTTTACCGCCTTCGCGTACACAAGCGCAAGCGGATCAGCTTTTAAGTTTGTTTGCAGCTGATATCAGCTCAGCACTTGAGCGATATATTCCAAAATAACTGTATGAGTTTATTTTTCCCGTTTTTAACGGCCTTGTTTATAACAATGGTTTTGATTCCATTGTTGGTCAAGGCTTCTGTTCCTCTTAAGCTGATTGACTTGCCTGATGAGCGTAAAATCCATCTGGATGGTATTCCTCGTGTTGGTGGAATTGCCATGGTTTTGGGTTTATTTGTTACCGTTTTGGTTTGGAGTCAGATTGATAAATTTGTAATCAGCTACTTATTTGGTGTTGGTATTTTATTGATTTTTGGTGCTGCTGATGATCGTTTTGATTTGGATTATCGTATTAAATTGTTTGGTCAATTCCTAGCTGTGCTAATGCCTGTGACTTATGGTGGGGTCAGTTTAACACATCTTCCGTTTTTTTCTTTAGAGTTTGTATTGCCAGATATATTGGCAATTCCTTTGACGGTGTTTGTTTTATTGGGTATCACTAATGCGATCAATTTATCTGATGGTTTGGACGGCTTGGCTGGTGGCATTACCTTATTGGCTTTAGGTTTGATTGCTGTTTTGGCCTATATTGCTGAAGGCACTACTTTGTTGTTGTTGTGTTTGTGTACGATTGGTTGCGTGTTGGGTTTTTTACGTTTTAATACTTATCCTGCGAGAATTTTTATGGGGGATTCTGGCAGCCAATTTTTGGGTTTTTCTGCTGGTATATTTGTGTTACAAGTTTCGCAACCTGTCAATACGGCGTTAAGCCCAGCTTTACCTCTATTAATATTGGGTTTACCAGTGTTAGATATGCTTAGTGTTATCATGTTGCGTATCAGGGAAGGTGTTTCCCCTTTTAAGGCAGATAAAAAACACTTGCATCATCGATTGTTAAGTTTAGGTATTGCGCATCGTGAAGTGGTGATTATTGTTTATATTACACAGTATGTTTTTATCAGTAGTGCTTATTTTT
The DNA here is from genome assembly GCA_028281605.1 of Pseudomonadales bacterium. Lineage (GTDB taxonomy): Bacteria > Pseudomonadota > Gammaproteobacteria > Pseudomonadales > JANQJO01 > JANQJO01. Next base: position 34,986 of record JANQJO010000053.1, on the reverse strand, counting down.
TGAGGTACAGCTCTGATTTTATTATTTGCTCCTGGTTTTTTATGCTGTCGGTATTGATTTTGAGTTTGATGAATATTGCTGAGCATAGGCCTTTGCAGAGTTGTCGTCGTAAGTTTAGTTTTGAATTTGGTTTTTTTTCTAAATGCTTAAGCTGGGCCAGAGGCAGGTGTGTATGGTCTATTTTGTCTTTTTATTTGGTGGCTTTGATATTGCCTTTATATCTTTCTTTGGTTGCTATTTTCAGTAGAGCGATGTTGCCTGATATTGGAATTTTGGCTGTTTCTTTGTTGTTTTTATGTGTTTTGAGTGCGGCTTTATTACAGCATTTTAAATTGATATTTCCTTGGTTGGAGCGAGTGTGTGTGTATATAGCGGTGTCCATTTTTGTGTATTTGCTTGAAGGAACGGATGACTTGAATTCAGAGTTAGATATTTTGCTTAATGGTATGATTGTTTTAATCGCGGTTGCTGTGCTTGTAAATATTCGTTTTGCTAGAGAGGGAATGTTTGAAGTGACGACTTTAGATTATTTGGTAGTATTTATAGTTTTGACTTTGCCCTATCTGCCGATCAGTTTTTATTGGAGTGAAAAGTTGGGAGCTTTAGTAACGAAGTTGGTTGTATTGTTTTATGGAATTGAGTTGTTAGCAGGTCATGTGGGGTGGAAGGCTCGGTTTGCTCGTTGGGTTTTTTATTATATGCTGATCTTAATGGGCGCGAAAGGATTGACTATTATTTAGGCCTATAAAGTTGTATTGAATAACATAAAAAAAGGCCACTTGAAAGAGGGAGTAAGTGGCCCTATATAAACCTTGTATTTTAAGGTATTGCTTAAATCTTAGCTAGCTTAGTCTAGTATAATGCTTACTCTAGCTTAATATTATATTTAAAAAAGTTTCCTTTAGGTAATTATCTAGGGTTCAAATTAAAAACTTTGGCTCCACAGGCAGGGCTCGAACCTGCGACCCAGCGGTTAACAGCCGCTTGCTCTACCAACTGAGCTACTGTGGAATAGTTTTAGCGCACCCTTACTTACTAACACAACTAATGTAAGAAATCTTAAGCAGCAGTTGAGTTATTACAATCGCTCGGCGCGTATCATACGACTTTGAATCCTCTCAGGTCAATACTTTTTAGCTAATAACTTTATGACCAGATGGTTTTGAATGATTTTTGACCTATTTTGTATTAAAACAGGCCATAGGAGTTATCCCAAAGGCGACTTTTTTATAATTGTACTCACACGATGGTTCGGCTTCTTAGCTATGATGATACATCGGACGCTTCCAATGACAACCAAACCCAAGAAAATAGCAGTCCTACTCGAAAACCAGGCAAGCAGCCAGGCGCTTTTATTTCTTTTTCCAACGCCCTGGGCGAATGGGATACCTTTATGTTTTAAAGTGTTTTTGTTGGCCTATTTAATAGGTCTTCAAATCTATCTTCAAAATCAGAAACTAAAAGTTCATAGTCATTCAGTCTATCTTGAAATTCGTCATACTCTTCTGATTCATCATCAATAACATTCATTTTTTCTTTAATTCCCTTGATTTTTTCTTGAGCTAAATTAATTGCTAATTTTAAGTTTTGAATTTCTCTTCCTACTGACTCTTCTTCTACCAAAATGTAGCATTTCCCGTTTTCAACATGATAAATAGAGTTATTATTCATAGTTTTAGTTATCAATTAAAGTTGCTTAGTGCTAATAGTAAATAATGGTTTAATTTTTACGTTTTCAGATATTTGCCTTAATAGTAATTTAAAATTATCTAATGGCATGTCAACTGCTGGAAATATTGTATAATGAGTGGCCTTATTAGGTTTACGCCGCGAATCACACAATCCCAAGCCATCAGGAATTTTAACGTCTCGTGGGATTCTATACCAAAACTTACCTGAAATTGGGGCGGTTAAGATATCATCAAAAAGCGAGATTCCACCACCAGGGCCCCCTTTAACCCAGCGCACTTCACCACTATTCCCTGTAGGTGTTTTTGTATCTAATCCTCTACAACGATAAAATTCGATTTCTTCTATGTCTCGATTTCTTATCATATCTATTTTATTATGCTTATTATTACCTAACCGAAACAAATCGAGAGGAAAATAACCGTAATATTTTTTCGGCATCATGCTTCTCCAAAATTTGTAATGCCTATTAATTATTTTACACCTGTAGAGCACTGAGACGGGCTAAAGTCTCAACAAAGGCTTGCCCATCTAGATGTCTAAGTGCCTACTTACATCAGTGTACATTCTAAGGCAGCAAAACACAGGGAGCAAGAATAAATATTAAGCATTTCTATGGGATTGGGATGGCAGCAATGAGTAAAATTATTTATAGGAACGCTAAATGAATATTTCTTCTTTCTTATCTCGCAATATTCAATTTGTTCGTGTTACAGGTGCTTTTGCAGCCGGTTTTGCAGCATCAGAGCTTCGAGGTGCAGAACCACGTTTAGGAGACAAAGCTAAAAAGCCAATGCCAGAAGTGTCAATGAGCAAGAGGCTGGAAACTATTAAAGTAGAAAACGATGCATTACGTGGAAGCATGACAAAAGAGAGGGAGTTTTTTAATCAAGCGCGAGCAACAAGTGTGGACCAATCGGTTAGCTTAAATTCTAGTCAAAAATTGTTTGATTCTATTGAGATAGGTTCAGCGCATGAATTTCTTGGTATTGGCGCACTTAATGATTTGCGTCGATTGGGGTATGAAATAGGATATCAACAAGCTTTGCAAGGGCAGTATGAGCAAGCGTATGTCACTTGGCAAAAAAGCATTCAGTTAGCAAATATTTGTAATGAGCCGAACAGAGCGGCTGAGAATGAAATTATTCAAGCCAGATGGGCTGCTAAAGCACTTTATGGAGAAAATTATCAAAACCAGTCAACTTTAATAAAAGCCTTACAGCAAATAGTGGATATAGCGCTTGATAAAAATACAACACTCTCGCCTTTATTGGTTTGGCATGCTGTTGAGGCTCTGTTTCATCTTAGAGCATTAAATGGTTTGCCTCCTGCACAAGCACAAAATCAGCTACAACTACTCAAAGAAAAGACTGGTGAATGTTTTGAAAGCTATATAAGAGATCCTCAAAATTTGGGGCAAGCCTATGTTAATTTTGTGCAAACAGAGAAACCTTCAGCGGTTATTTTATTGAATATTAGACTTCATGAGTATCCAGAAAAGGCTTTGGGCGACTTTCTTTGCTCACTTAACTCGCAGCAGACACTTAAACAAGAGTATACAGCTGAGGATGCACAGCAGTACGCTCGTCAAATCTTTGACTTTGTTTTGGCGGTTATAGCTTGTTCAGAAGTGCCAAAATATCAAGCAGAGCTTGAGAGAGCACAAGTCGTTTTAAACGGCTTACCTGATGTTGGAGCTCGTGAAGAAAAAAGATTTGTGCGGATGCTTATGGAGGGTGTTTCTGTAAATTGATGCTGTCACTGAGTATTTATGTGACGCTGTTCATGGAAAAAAATTTTCACCTTTTTTCTTCTTAATTTTTACCGTGAAATACAATTTTCATCACCCGGGGTGACGCTTATTACATCGCTCATGGCTTTTCTCACTTCTATTCACTATTTCTTACACTCAGCAACAAAAGATCACATAAATATCCGACCAAGTGAACTTTTTCACAAGTTTCGCTGGCTATTCTTAAAACAGAATAAAAAAGACAAATTATATTTTGCAATCTAAAGGTTGGGCTTGGAGGTTGTATTGAGTGGATTGACGCAATTTGTAGTAAGATCAATCGTGCCTTTGTTATTGTGTTGTTTTTGTTTGCAAGCAGCTTGGGCAGCAGAGGGTTTGTTGTGGTTGCAGGCTCAAAAACAAACTTCAGGTGCTTACGTAGCTTCTAATGACTTAGTCGGTCCAAATCACAATACGGCTGAAGCATTACTGACTTTACAACTTTTTGACTCTTTAAGTGCCCAAGCCGCTCATGAAAGCTTGACATTTTTAGAAATGAATCCAGTCGATACTTTAGTTGCTCAAGCACAATTGGCTTTATTGTACTCTGTTTTAGCTCAAGACCCATCAGCGATTTTAACCCAGCTAAAAACTCAACAAAATTCTGATGGAGGCTTTGGTGATCAAGATTCCTTTGGCAGTACAGTTTATGATACGGCTTGGGCTTTAAAAGCATTTGCAATACAAGCTCAAGCACAAGCTTCTGTAGGCGCTGCAATTTTTTATCTGCAAGCACAGCAGCAAAACAATGGTGCTTGGCGTTTGGGTGATAATGAAGATTCGGTTTATCTAACGGCCTTGGTCATAGAGGCTTTATCATCTTTTAAAGAATTATATTCCGGTGTGCCCAGTCTCTTGGATAAGGCAATTGAGTTTTTACTCTCCAGGCAAGATGGGAATGAACTGTGGTCTGAAACCTTTGTCAGCAGCCAAGTTTTATTGGCTTTGGTGCAGGCAGGCGAGGGTACTCGTTTATTAAATCCAATCAGCCAGGCTCTTCAAGCTAGCCAACAGGTTGATGGCAGTTGGGAGCAGGATGTATTGAGTACAGCTTTAGCTTTAAGAGCATTAGAACAAGTTGTTCAGAGCAATACAGTCAAAGAATTGCAACTGACCGGAGCCATAGGGGGTACTGCGGTTCGTTTTGGTTCAGAAGTTCCGTTAGCCGGTGTAACCGTGACGGTTTTAGAGAGACCTAATAGACAGGTTACAACCGATGCGAATGGTTTTTTCTTATTACAAGATTTACCAGCCGGGCGTTATACTCTGCAAGCCAGTCGTTCTAGTTTTGTCCCAGTCAGTCGAGAGATTGAGGTGATCTCTGGAAAAACCATTTTAGCTGGACATTGGGTGTTGGCTAGACAGTTACTTTCGGGCGTGTTGCAAGGGACTTTATTTGATGCGCAAACGCTGATGCCCTTAAATGCAGCAACGGTGAATTTGCGCAAAGGGACCTTACAGTATAATGCACTCACATCAATTACAGGTACTTTTTCACTGACATCACTGGAACCTGGAGATTATAATGTCACCCTCAGTAAAAGTGGCTATGAACCTATTGTATCTTCTGTATCAATCAGTGCTGGCGAGCGTTTACTGTTAAATCATGCCTTATTAGCTTTAGGAACTGTAGATACGTCTGAGGTTGGTACGATCACCGCTACCGTGTTAGATAATATGACTGCTGAGCCCATTGTCGGTGCTAGCTTACGGTTAAATGATAATTTAATAGGGGTTTCTGATAGCCAAGGCAACCTGGTCGTTGATGCAGTGCCCAGAGGGTACTATCAAGGTGTGTTGCAGGCACCTGGTTTTGTTGATCAGGCTGTGACAGTATTGTTTCCAGTAGGAGCGTCAGGTCATTTAGGTGGTATTAGGCTAATGCCTAATGCAGGCAGCGCAGCCCCGACTCAGGTGACGATAACCGGTCAAGTGAAACAAGCTCTTTCTGGGGTAGGTATTGCTGGTGCAACGGTGACTGTGCTGGAAACGCAACAAAGTGTGATGACTGATGCTGCTGGGGCTTTTGTTTTAGCTGATATTGACCACATACAATTTACTTTGGCTGTGTCCAGTCCAAATTTTGAGTTTACAGAATTTTCTGTGGTGTTAGAGCGTTTTGGCTCGGTTCAAATGGTATTGTCCTTGACACCTGAAGGGCAAGGGGGGGCGAGCAGCACTCAGATTACAGGTACGATTACAGCGGCTGACACAGGCTTACCACTTGCCAATGCTAAAGTCGAATTGGCGCCTTTAAATATCAGCGTATTGACCGATGCGCAGGGGCATTACCAGTTACCCGAGATCACGAGTTTGGATTTTTCTGTCACGATTTCTGCAGTAGGTTATCTCATGCAAGAGCGTCTGTTTCATTTAACAGAACATGGTAGTTTTATTTTTGATCTTGCTCTAGAGCTTTATGAGCCAGAAGTGTTTCAGATACTAGAACTTAAGCCCAGTCAGCCAGGTTGGACAGGTAACGAAACTGCTCAAATTGATGCTCAAGTAAAAAACATCAGCAATCAGGCACAAACGGCTTTGTTGGTGGGGCATGTTTATAATACGGCTGGGCAGAAGGTCGCAAGTTTCTCTACAGATACCCATGAAGAGAGTTTCGCCTCTGGGGAAAGTAAAACCATCAGCTTATCTTGGTACACCTCTCAATTGACTCCTGGTCGTTATCAAATGGTTCTGCAGGTGACAGATCTGGTCGGTAAGGTCAAAGCGGAAGCGGATACGTATCTTCAGATCATGCCCTTGGCACAGGCTTCAGGTTTTGTTGGAGCCAGTCCGGCTGTGACGCGATTGGGTCTTGCAGAACCTGTTGTGCTCAGGGCGGGGTTGCACAACACTGGTAATATTGCGTTACCTAACGCCCAGTATCAGCTTATCGTCAGACAGGTCGATAGCGGTGATATAGTATTAGAGCGTACTGTAGAGGCTCCTAGCTTGGGAGTTAATCAACAAGTTGATCTAGAGTTTGGTTCTTGGCAACCGACAGTGGCAGGATCTTTGATTTTGCAGGTCAGTCCATTGACTCCAGGAGTGAAAGCTTATTTTTCTGGCAAACTTGAAGTGGGAGAGAAAATCAGTGATGTATTTACCATAGAACGTTCTATGGTAGCGCCAGGATCGCATACGTTAGTGGCCCAGATTGATTTGCGTACAATTTTAGCCAGTATAGCTTTTAATAGAATCGATCCTACTGATGTAGAGACACGGTTTGAAGGTTTAGAGCTGAGCGTGCAATTGACTTTTGCTAAGGATGTTTTGCTTGAAAGTTTTAGTTTGATGCCAAGCTCGAAAACGATTTTAAGCAGTGGCGCGACTGTCTATAGCTGGCATTTAAATGAATTAAGCTTGCAGCAAGATCCTATCAATTTTTTGCTTAATATTGAGAATTTGCAGAGTTCGCAAACCATAGCTGTAGCAGAAGAAGCCATGGTGATGATTACTGATACTCTGGCTGAGCAAGTGTTAGAAATGCCTTTGAAGGTACCGGTAGTCTCTGTAGTTGATGAGATTCGTTTACTGAGTATTAACACAGATAAGAGCAACTATGGAGCCTTATCAGCTGTGTCTATTGAGACTAAACTCAGTAATATGGGGCCAGCCTTCAGCACAGGGCGAGTTGATTTTTCTTTGCAACCTTTAGGTTTGGAAGCAGTGCCTATTGTGTTGGCTTCTGTGCCTATTAGCGATTTAAATGCTGGTGCGGACTCAGTGCTCACAATACAATGGAATACAGGCACATCTTTGGTTGGATATTATCAGCTGAATGCACAGTTATTTGATGCGCAAGGTCAGAGTATTAATACGCAGAGCACGAAATTTTCTATTGTGGCACCGCAGATATCCATCGCTGCTCAGATCAATGCGGATCAAAGTGAGTATGAAGCTTGGGATACAGTTCATCTAAACGCTCGTGTCCATAATTTGTCAAAAAATACAGCTTTATCAGCTGTATTGTTACAGGTCGAGGTAGTAGCTTCTGGAGGCAGCTCACTTTTTTCTGAGCAAAAAGATTTGGGTGTATTGACGCCTGATACGATAGACGATCACTTTTTTAGTGTTCATTTGGTTGATGCCAACAGTGGAGATTATCAAGCTAAAGTTACGATAAAAGATAGTGTGCGGGATATCGTATTAGCCACTGCTGTAGAGACCTTTCGAGTTGAACGTAATCTTTTGCAAGGATTGCAGGGTTCTGTCACGGTTTCATCCAGTGAGGTGATTGCGGGTCAAGATATATTATGCACGGAATCCATTACCAATTTGAGCGAGCAGGCTGCGTTAGGAGTATTCAGGTCTTTTCAATTAGTAAAAATGGACACGATGTCTGTGTTACGCTCTGTCACTGAGTCTTTAGAACCTATATCAGGTGGCAGTGTGCAAATGAATATGCGTTCAATTGATACCACGGGCTTGGGTGCAGGAGAATACGCCTGTATTTTAAGTGTTGGTACAGACAATCAGCAGCAAGTACTTGGATATGCTGTGTTTAAAGTTGCGCAAGCACCACTGCAAATGTCTACAACCTTAGAACTTAATGCTGCAACGCGTTTATTGGTATTGGCTGATCCTGTACAGGACAGTTGCAGTGCTACACAGCAAATGACGTTTTCAGCGGATTTGCCAGAAGTGTTGCAGGCTCATTCAGCTTTAGTTGTGAAAGTGTTCGACCATAAAGGTCGTAGGGTGGATAAGCATAAGGTGCGTCTATCTGAGTTTTCTGATAGGGTGCGTGATTTCGGTGAAGCTAAACACCGTAGACCTTATTTAGATGTTGAAATCACAGAACTAGTGGCTGATGCAGTGACTTTTACTGTTACTGCGCGTAAACATAAAGATGGTGACTTGCGAGCCTTTAATCAACCTTTTAAAGTCAGTGCGTTTTATTATGGCAGTGAGCAAAAGTGGGTGTTAAACAGTGGTTGGCTATCAGCACCTTGTGGCTCGCCTCTTGAAACACCTTCGATTCGGGATGATTTTGTTTTAGAGAACAGTGAAACCGTTGAACTATTGGTGCAAACGCATCATCAGTTTAAGCGTGTGGAAAATCCAGATCGAACTGAGCAGAGAGTGTATTTGCAAACTTTGCTACAAGAGGCTGGTATTGAATACGCATTGGTTGATAGTAAAGAAGCTTTTAGAGAGGCTTTTTACAGTGGCTATTATAATCAATATTTATTGGTTAATGAGCGTATTAGATTACATAAAACCACAGCCAAGGCGTTACGAGAGGCCGTACACAGAGGTAATGGTTTGATTGTAGCCGGTGGGCGTGTGCCTTCTCGCCATGCTGTATTAGAAACTTTAGGTTTAGATGCTTCTTATTATCATAAGAAGCACAATCGAAAAACGTTTCGCAAGGCTCTTGCATTTAAAGCGCAGTCTCTGATGCTTGAAGAGTCGATATTACACCCAATCGCAGAAGTAACTTTAGGACGAATAGATAAATTACGTCATATAAGAGCAGGTAGGGCAGAAGTATTAGGCACTTTTATGGATGCAGAGCGTGTGGGGCGTTGTGATTGGCGTTGTCGTCAGTTAGGTTATGATCAAGAAGATGTGTTAGAAGATTTAGCAGCTCTGACTTTTAATCACTATGGCCAAGGTAAGGCCGTTTATGTTGCTTTTGATTTGTTGGCTGAAGCAACTTTGGCTCAGCAAAGCGGTTCTCACTTTATATATCAAGATGTATTGATCAATAGCTTAAGAGCCACGCAGCCGGATGAAATCAATACCCGTTTAGGTGGGCCGGTTGCGGTTACAGTGACCGTGAAGAACCAGGGCACTGCAGCAATAGGTCAAACGTTAATAACGTTGCCAATGGGTAGTAGAATATTAGACTCAGGTCCTGCTCAAATTATTTCTGATTCTGAGTTGAGTGTGGCTTATCAGCTTGAAAGTGCCGAGCAGATGCGTTTTACCTTGTGGTTTGCATTGGATTATAGTGACGGCTTGGCCAATCTTACGGCTTTGACGCAAGGTGGAGTGACGGAATCTGAACTAGAAGTTTTAGATTTTTCAACGTTAAGTGTTTTTGAGACTGACATTGAGTCTTTGGAGGATGTATTAGAGCGCTTGCAGCTTGTTAAGTCAGAAAGTCGTCGTTTGAAATGGGCTTATCATAAATTAAGAAAAGCAGTTCATTTTATTGAAAAAGACAGAGATCAACTTGCTTTTGCATTGATGCTCAAAGCGACAGATTTTTTGAGAAAAGCAGAGCATTTGGATGCGAAAGCAATACGTCTTAATATCGATTGGATTTTGTGGGAATTGGCTCAAACGAAGGTGTCTGTTAAATGAGTGTGATGCAACTAAAAGTCAGTGCTATGACAGTGGCGATGATGTGTTTTTTTTGCAGTCTGTATGCTGCTGGTGTTAAAGCCCAGATAGATAAGCAACGAACTGATTCGAACCAAAAAGCTGTTCGTACTTTAGCTAAAACTTTAGAGGATATGCAGCACCAAGTCGGTCGGATTAATCGTAAGCTTTCAAAGCGTATGGCGCAAGAAAATACTGTTTGGCAAACTTTGTTGAATATCTTGGGGCGTAGTGATTTGCAAAGAGATAATCTTGAGCAAATGCTTATATTACATCAGAAAGTAAAAGAAATGCATCCTAAAGTGTTGGCTTATTTAAAAACAATTGAATTTAAATTATATCGAGATAAATTGCCTACTGAGATAATACGCAGACATAAGCAGAAAAGTAAACAGTATAAGAAAAAATATCGTGAGTTCTCATATAGAATGAATCAATGTCAACACGCAGCGTCTTTACAAGATCAAGCCGACGCTGTAGCGCAATTGAATGATTTTTTTAAGCAGCAGGGTTTTGGTACAGAAATAAGTTTATTTGGATTAAACCCTTTGCCTATCAGTTCTCCTAAGGCAGTGCAAACAAGAAAGCCGTATACGCAGGAGCAGGATTTGAAAAAAATGTTAGGTGAGGTTGCTGAATATAGTGTACCTGCTTGGCTAGAAAGTATGAGCCGAATGTTGGTGCCTATTGCTGAGGCGACCGACTCTGTTGGGCCGACACCGGAAGATACGGTAGAAAGTGTGTCGGTGCAGTTTACTGAATCCATTATAGAGTTGGCAGCCAGTTTAAATCATGACCCTGTCGAGATTTATAATTGGGTATACAATCATATTGAGTTTGTGCCCACTTATGGATCTATTCAAGGCTCAGGGTTAACTTTGCAAACGCGCCGTGGAAATGCTTTTGATACAGCCAGTTTGTTGATTGCCTTGTTAAGAACATCTGATATTGCAGCTCGTTATGCTTATGGTACGGTTAAAATTCCTATAGAGCCGATCATGAATTGGGTGGGTGGGGTTGATGATCCTCGTGTGGCCTTACAAATCTTAGGGCAGGGAGGGATTCCTAATCGAGGTATTGAACAACTGGGTGATATTACTTTTGTTGAAATTGAGCATATTTGGGTTGAAGCTTGGATAGATTATTGGCCCAGTCGTGGAGCTCGACATAAAATTGGAGACAGCTGGGTTGCTATGGATGCCAGTTTTAAACAGTATGACTATACACCAGGTGTTGATTTTGCTGCGCAAGTGCCTTTTGATGAAATGACTTTTTTGCAAACTTTGATGGGAGCGAGTGTTATTGATGAGCAGGCTGGGTCAATATACAGTATCGATTCAGCTTATATTGGCGCACAATTTCAAGAGTATAAAAATCTTTTACTTGAGTTTTTGGCTGGGCAAGGAACAGAGCTGACTTTTGATGAGCTTGTTGCTGTTAAAAGTATAGTAAAGCAAATGCGTAAAGATATTTCGGCAGGGTTACCGTATGAAGTGCTCAGTGCTAGCCAGAAGTTCTCTATTTTGCCTTTAGATTTTATGCATCAATATCGATTGGTATTACAGGATCGTTTTGATCAAGTGGTTTTTACGCGTGATTTTCTTTTACCTGCGCTGTTGGGTAAGCGTTTAAACTTAAGTTTTACTCCGACTTCAGTGAATGATACCGAGACTTTACAGAACTTTTTGCCAGAGAATGTGATGAGTTTAAGCGATTTGCCTAATACAATACCAGGCTATTTAGTGAATTTAACGGCTCAATTGAGTATGAATGGACAAGTGTTAGAAAGTGCCGGTGTTTTTCAGTTAGGAGAGGTTTTAAAAATGGAGCAAACTTTGTTTCAGCCAGGTAAGGGCTGGCTGAATACAACAATGAATACTGTCGCTGCAGGGGAATATCATGCTTTGTCGGTGGTGGGGCAGCAGGTCAGTGAGCAGCAGTTGGTGGCTGCTAAAGTAAGGTTAGAGGCTTTAAAGTTGCGTTTAGAGCAAGCACAGCAGTTGGATGATAAAAACTTATTAGAGGGTATTGATCGGCATGGATTGACAGGGGAATTTTTGCAGCTTGGGATGTTGAATTATTTTGCTATGAAAGAAGCGCTCAGTGAACGCATCAGCCGAGCTACAGGAATGGTTTATTATCCTTTGCCCTCTTATGGCAGTGTGTCAACATATCTTAAAACCCGTTATTCTTTTGATTTGATTCCTTTACAAGTCAGCTTTCAAGGGATAAAAATGGATATTGATCGCATTTCTTTTGTTCGGGTTAGTAAAGATCATGATGAGCAGCGAGCGCTTGGTTTTAGTAAAATGATTGGAAATCTGTTATCTGAGTACAGTCGTTGGTCCCATGAGGCTTTGTTTTTGCAATCCGATCATGGAGCAGAGCAAGCCGTTTCTGCATTAAGTGTGTTGCAAACAGCGGCATTGCAAGGACAAAAAATATATCGTTTAACTCAATTAAATGCCGATCAGTTGGATAATATTATTTTAGAGACAACTGACAGACAGCAGATTGAAGAGGCCTTAAGGATAGGTCATACAGTGATGGTGCATGCAAGTCCAATAGCAATGTTTGGTTTTGAAGGTAGTGCTTATATTGTATTAGATCCAAAAACAGGGTCTGGAGCTTATAAGTTGAGTGGTGGGGTCAATGGTACCTTATCGCTGTCTGATGGGACGGGCGCATTACTGAGCTTGTTTGCTTTAGATATGCCATTGAGTCAAACACTGTCCCCTTTAATTGGGTTGGTGTCTGATAAAGTGATGTCTGCACAGGCTGCTCTTGCTATTGTGCTTGAATTGAATCAATATTTTTCTTGTGCGCCTAAATTTACAGGTTTTTTGAGTGGGTCTTTGGTGGGCTCTGATCTTTCTGTGGATAAAGCTTCAGCGGTTGAGGAACTTGTGGTACAAAGTGCGCTGTTATTTGCCAATGGTTTTATGCGCGTGGGTAGGGTAGGTTCTTGTTTGTAGGTTCCTTCTTTTTAAGCTGAAAATTTATAATTTGACATCTTTTATAAAGTAGGATACTATTGCGCCTTCCCTTTATAAGCCGCTAGCAAACCTTTCTCCTTATACACTGTGCCGGCGGCCTTTTTAATTCTGTATTATTCGAGAGCTTACGACAGGTTCACTTGATTTTTTTATTTTTATATGAGCAACTTTCGTGCGGTTGCTGCTAGGCGTTTTCCGAGAGCACGACAGAGTGTTTTTTCTTCAGTGTAGAGTTCGTTACATTCTTCTGCCCCTGTGACGTGACTAGCCCCATAAGGGGTGCCACCTTGTGTAGTACTGTTTAACGCTTTTTCTGAATAAGGTAAGCCCATGAGGATCATGCCATGATGTAAGAGGGGAGTCATCATGGAAAAAAGTGTTGTTTCCTGCCCTCCGTGAATGCTGGCTGAGGATGTAAATACACACGCTGGTTTGCCAATTAAATCACCTGATACCCATGAGGCTGCGCTTTTTGTATCCAAAAAATATTTTAAAGGCGCTGCCATATTTCCAAAACGAGTGGGTGAACCTAAGGCTAGGCCGCTACATTGAGCTAGGTCTGATTCTTCAGCATAAGGAACACCTCTATCTGGAATTTCAGGCTCTGTTTGTTCTGTATTGGCTGATACGGCTGGAACGGTTCTAAGCCTGGCTTCAAAGTAGCCTTCTTGCTCAATACCTCGTGCTATTTGCCGAGCTAGGGCGAGTGTACTGCCTTGTCGCGAATAAAATAAAACAAGAAGATAAGGGTCAGAGGACGACTGCATATCAAATTTCCATCAAATCTTTTTCTTTTTTCTCTAACAGCTTTGCAATGTTATTGATGATATTGTCGGTTAACTTTTGAATTTGTTCTTGGCCTTTGCGATCATCGTCTTCACTGATTTCTTTTTCTTTTAATAACTCCTTTAAATCGCTGATAGCATCTCGGCGTATGTTACGTACGGCTACACGAGCGCCTTCGGCTTCTTGTCGTACTATTTTGATTAAGTTGCGCCGGGTTTCTTCGGTCAGAGGAGGCATGGGCAAACGAATTAAATCGCCTGCAGTGGAGGGGTTTAAGCCTAAGTCTGAAGCTAAAATGGCTTTTTCAATCGTTGGTGTTGAGGATCGATCAAATGGTTTGATTGTTAAAGTTCGACCATCTTCTATCCCGATTTGTGCTACCTGTTTGAGTGGTGTGTTTTCACCATAATACTGTATGTAAATGCTGTCTAAAATGCTGGGGTGTGCACGGCCTGTACGAACTTTTGCAAAGGCAGTTTCTAGGGATTCTAGGCTTTTATGCATGCGCTTTTCGGCATCTTGCTTAACGTCCTCAATCATTTATTCTCCTCCTGTGGTATTGTTTTGTTTATGCAGCAATGATTTGCTGTCGGCTACTAAGGTCCCTTTGGAGGCGCCTACCATTAAGTCCAATAAAGTTCCTTTTTCCATCATGTTGAAGACCTGAATTGGCATATTATAGTCACGGCATAAACAGATAGCTGTTGAGTCCATAACGCCTAATTTTTGATTCAGTACTTCGTCATAAGTGAGAAAGTCATGCAGCTGTGCGTCTGAATATAGTGCTGGGTCTTTGTTATACACACCATCAACTTTTGTTGCCTTTAACATTAAGTCCGCGTTGATTTCGATAGCGCGTAAGCAAGCTGCCGAATCAGTTGTGAAAAAGGGGTTGCCTGTTCCTGCAGAAAAGATGACAACATCTCCCTCGCTTAAATAACGGGTCGCCTTTAAACGGTCGTAATGGTCAGCAATGCCGCTCATCGGAATTGCTGACATTAGGTGTGTGGAAATATTGGATCGTACCAAGGCATCACGCATGGCTAAGCCGTTCATGACCGTGGCTAACATGCCCATGTGATCACCTACAACCCTGTCTAACCCTGCGCTTTGTAAGACTTTACCTCGAAATAAATTGCCCCCACCAATCACTAACCCAACTTGTACTCCAATACTGATTAGTTGTCCAATTTCCAAGGCCATTTGGTCTAGTACTTTGGGATCAATACCAAATCCTTCCTCGCCCACGAGGGCTTCACCACTAAGCTTTAATAAAATTTTTTGGTATTTGGGCTGCCTTGTTGTTTCTAGCATAAAATGTACTTTTTGCCTTTGGCTAAGAATGATTGTGCATTACCCTTTGACTTGTTCCATAACTTCTTCGGCAAAGTTTTTTTCTTCCTTTTCGATACCTTCGCCTACTTCAAATCGTGTAAAGCCGGTGACACTGGCTTTAGCGGCTTTTAATAAAGCACCGATTTTTTGGTCTGGATTTTTAACAAACGGCTGTTCTACCAAGCTGATTTCAGATTTATACTTTCGTAAACGACCTTCAACCATTTTTTCAATGATCTCATCAGCTTTGCCGCTGTCTTTGGCTTGAGCGATGAAAATTTCTTTTTCTTTGGCTAATACATCTGGAGCTATTTCGTTAGGCTCGCAGACCATTGGATTGGCTGCTGCTATGTGCATGGCGATGTCTTTTGCTAAGTTTTCATCTCCGCCAGATAAGGCAACTAACACACCAATTTTGTTGTTGTGCAAATAAGAGCCCACGGTATTACCTGTAAGTGACTTGGCTCTGCGTATTTGTAAGTTTTCACCTAGCTTGAGTACCAATGCTTGTCTGACCTGTTCTAGTGTCAGTGATTGATCGGCTTGTGAGGGTTGTGTGAGTAGGCTGGTTACGTCAGTTTGCTGGCTGTTGAAAGCAGTGTCGGCTACTGTTTGTACAAAACTTTTGAAATTTTCTTCCATTGCTACAAAGTCGGTTTCACTGTTGACTTCGACAATGACACCATAGCCTTGTTCAACTCGAATGCCTAAGCAGCCTTCAGCAGCCACACGCCCAGCTTTTTTAGCAGCTTTGGCCTGCCCGGATTTGCGCAAGTTTTCTATTGCTTTTTCAATGTTGCCTTCGGAGGCAACCAGAGCTTTTTTACATTCCATCATGCCCAGACCTGTTCTTTCCCTGAGCTCTTTTACCATAGATGCGGTAACAGACATACTTCACCTCGTGTACTCATTTGACGGTTAAACTGATCGTTATTTATTCTGACGAAGATGCTTGAGGGGCTTCAGTCGCCTTGGGTTCGGTTGTTGGAGCGTTAACTTCAACGTATCCGTCTTGCTCGATAACTTGCTGTGAGTTGGCGTACTCCTTACCTTCTATGCAGGCACGCGTGGCAACAGAAAGATACCATTTAATAGCTTGTATTGAGTCATCATTACCGGGTATAGGGTAATCAATACCTTCTGGGCTGGAATTAGTGTCAACTATGCCCACTACGGGTATACCCAGTTTGTTGGCTTCGCTGATCGCGATGCGCTCATGTTCTACATCAATAATAAATAGCGCATCGGGTAATCCACCCATATCTTTAATACCGCCTAGGCTGCGCTCGAGTTTTTCCATCTCTCGAGTGAGCATTAGAGCTTCTTTTTTAGTGAGTTTTTCAAAAGTCCCATCCTGACTTTGTGTTTCTAAGGCTTTGAGTCGTTTGATCGATTGGCGAATCGTTTTCCAATTGGTTAACATACCGCCTAGCCACCTATGGTTGACATAGGGCATGGTGCATTCAATTGCTTTTTCTTTGATGAGCTGGCTGGCAGCTTTTTTGGTGCCAACAAATAATATTTTATTGCGCTTAGCGGCACAGCCATTGAGAAATTGTAAGGCATCATTGAGCAGGTAAAATGTTTTTTCAAGGTTTATTATGTGTATACCATTTCTGACCCCATAAATGAACGTAGCCATTTTAGGATTCCAAAAGCGCTTTTGGTGGCCAAAATGGATGCCTGCTTTAAGCATCGCTTTCATGGTTTCACGTGCACTAGATGAGTCTTGCATTAAGTGTTTACTCCTGTTTTTATATCTTGGGTTAGGCCTCCACATGGCCACATGAACCAACCTTTTTTTAACCTATTGGTAAGTAGGTTAATAAGGCACCCAGGCTTATGCTGTTGGCATGTGTGTGTATTTGGCAAGTCTTCAGGTCTGTTTGACGTTGAGGTTTGCCGATTTGTGCGCCGCTTTATACCATATTAGTGACCCTTATGGCAATAGTGGCGCTTGCTAGTAGTGTCAAAAAGTTAGTATTTAAGTGTTTGCTTGGTCTTGCTTCAGATGGAATTGGGCAACTTCGTCTGAAGCAAGCAAGATAGTATTATTTTCGGCTTTGTCAAAATTGAGTCAGTTAGGTACAAAGCTATATCATATTATTGTGAGTTTTTCTATAGGGTGGGATTTACCTCGGAATGTGAAGAAAATACAAAGAATTCAACCGAAAAATTAAAGTAGTGCTCTATGTTGAAGCTTCAGCCTTACCTTACATAGACAAGGCTGAAACTTTTAATTGGGGAAAAGTAGATTAATGAATCTTTTTGTCGACCCAAGGTAGATCTGTGACTTCTGGAAAGCTTTCTTTTAATTCAATTTTAGCTTGAGTATCCGTATAAATCTGACGAATAATATCATTAAAAGTTTTTTCAACCCATTGTTCTGGGGTGCCGACCATCGCGCTAGCCATTTTTCTGCTTATTTCCATTAGCCCGCCTTCCTTCTTGTTGAAATTAGCATACAAGTCTAAGTGATAACCTTCTTTGTATCGGAATAGGCATGCCGTTAATTTTAAGTTAAAACTACCTTCTGCTGATTTTGATGCCTGTGCGTTCCAAATTGATTCATCACAAGTAGCAATTTTTAATCCTAAAGAGCCAGCTTGTCCTGCAAATGCGGAAAAATTGGAACCTTTCAACGGGTTTTCTAATTTAAAACGACCAGGCTTTTCAGGAGGATTAGAAGGGGGAAAGGAAGGTATTGGTGTTGCTTCATGGGCACCAGTGGTATTTCGGCCAAGCCCATTGCTTGCCGCTTTGGTTATGTCTTTAAATTTTACATCCGTTTTTATATCGTAGATTCTATAGTACTCAATAGTTTTTGATTTTTCAGTAAGTACATTATTTACTGTACCGCATGATGTTAGCAGTATAAGAAACGAAAAAAATAAAAGAATCTTGCCCATTAAATTAACTCCTCACAATAAAAAATATCCACTGAATAAACAATAAATCATTTGATTTTACTGCAAACACAAATTATTTCATCATTTGAAATATCACCGCATGATAAGTATTGCTCGCTATTTTTATGCTTTGCGCTTACACAAGTACCACTTTCTTTTGCCCACCAGCTTTCTGAATCGCCTTTACAGAAAAGGTCACAGGTTATTTTGCCGCTATTACCTTTTTTAATAAAAAATTCCACCAATGGTGTGTAATTTTCACCTTTTTCCCCTTCCGGACCAGCTGGTCCAATGTCCCCCTTAGGGCCTTTTAGACCTTGCAAACCACGTGGCCCTTGTTGACCTTGCGGGCCTATTTCTCCGCGTTCTCCTTTAGGTCCTTTCAAGCCTTGAATACCTTGCTCTCCTTTAGGCCCTTGCTCTCCTTGCTTACCAATAAAAGAACTATCCTTATCTAAAAGAAACAGCAGATGGTCAGTGAATTCTTTTTTTCTTATCAATTGAGAAGCTATGCTTTGCACATGAATGTCATCTATGTTTTTATCGAATGCACCTGCAATCCAAAGCAAGCATGATGTGATAAATGCCGTGGCAAGTGCGGTTGAAACTCCAACAGTAACTTCCCTACTAATCTGCGAAATTTGCAAGTTGTAAAACCTATCTGCCCAATACTTTAGCTTAGGGCGTGTTGAAGTTTCATAAATTGGCCAAAATCGCACCTGATCGCGATAAAAAAATTTAAAAAGCCGTTAAAAATGCTCATGTATTGCACATACACTCCGCTTTTTAACGGCTTTTTAAATTTTTTTCTCATCAATCAGTTCACAATTTTGCCTCAATTTATGAAACTTCAACACGCCCAATAAATAAATCTTTAAGCCTGCTGTCTCAATGCAAAGGCAACATAAAAAAATGCTATTCTATAGAAAGACAGTATCTTGGGCAAATATAAAATAAACATTTCTTGCAATTTTACCGTCCTATCACAAGGACTGGATATTGTTGGTCATTGCGAAGTAATTTTGATCAGCGCAAATAATGGCCCATATTATGGGGATTCCTGGCTGTAATGTATAGAAGTAGAGAGCCCGTTTTTTTGGACACTACAACCAAGCCTTGGGCAGACGGGGTCTGGCCCCTCTGACCCGACAAATGTTAAAGTTGCTTCGTGCATGTTCCTTGGTTTTGACAAGCGTTCATGTCTGAGTGTTAATTGGTCATGGTAAGCTTGCAATGTAAGTTTGGTGTTGGAACCGCCATGATACAAGTTTTGATATTATAATCAATTGGTTATATTAATTTTTCAACAACTCTTAGAATGAGGTGGATAATTTGCAGATTCCTGAATTTTATGTGAGAACCCCTGTACCACAACCTGTACCACAAAAAGGAGGGATCTTAAGCGCAGAAAATGTTGTACCTGAGCGGTCATTGGGACAACAGCTTACAGTGAATGAGTCATCTGTTTTATGTGGTATGCGTAGTTTGGAGCATATGAAAAAAGATATATTGGGAATGATAAACGAAAAGTTTCCTATGTCAAGAGCATTGTTTAATCCAGCTCTTAGAGAGATGTATCGGAAGCATACGGATTTACTAAAACAGGCTGAATCTCTCGGTTTGGGTTGGGGAAAAGAGATTAAGTCACTTTTCAAAGAGTGTCGAAAAGAGCTTTTGTTTGCTCTTGCTGAGTGTAATGATACGAGCCGGATTGGGTTTATGGAATATTCAACTGTATTTTGTGATAACAAAGAATCACCCAATCTTGTTTGTAAAGTGCCTATTAAATCAGATGATGGTGTCTTAAAATATAAAATGAACCGTCCGCGTAAGATGGAATTTACACATATAGCAAAGTATTTGCATAACTCTTTATTGAGAGAGCAGGTGTATTACCCTCGACGTATGATTGAAAAACAATGTTGTGATGGTGTCAATACAGTAGTTTCAGAAGTAGTTAAGTTAATGTTGAAGCACAAATTAGTATCGAAGAAAATAATTAACTTGCACTGGATATCGTTGCGAAGGCTGATGTTGGAAGCGGTCAATATAGTGATTGATGATCTGGAAGCTGAAATGAATGCAGCGTTAAGGTTAAAGAAATTTAGCGTTTTTCTCGCTCAAACCCCAGGATTAAAGTGGTTTTTTCCTTTTATACGAAATGCTGATTTTAATGAGCCTCTTGAGTGGTCTATTGTAAGGAAGTTACAGTATCAAATCGACAAGCTGATAAATAAACAGTATGGTGTTGCTCATCATAGTACCCGACATTTTTTGTATAAAACAATTAGCATTGTTTTGAACACTTTACAGAAAGTATTACACAGCGCAGTTAGAGATGAGTTTACTGAGAGTGTCAGTGACCAGTTTGATAAACAAGGCCAGCCGTTATCGAAATGTGAGCAAGATAAAAGAGCATTGGCACGTGAGCAACATTTACGACGTACCGCGTTAGTTTTAGCCCGATTGTGGATGGACGGTAAGTTTGATAACGTTGTGAGGGGGCTTGCAGTATCGATTAGAGACTATGTTGTTTCTAGACAAGCTGCAAAGAGTGAGTAATAACAATAGCAATGTGAAGCAGTCTATGAATGATTCATCATCTGTCCCATCATTAGATATAGATAAAAAAAAGGCTGAAGCCAGTGAAAGTAACGGAATTACGCAGCAACAAGCAGATCAACGTTTAGAACAGTACGGTGAGAATACCTTACCTAAACAGAAACCAGCGACTTGGTGGCAACGTTTATTGCATCAATTGCATAACCCTTTAATTTATATTTTAGCTTTCGCGTTGTTGTTTGATTTACTGCATTGGTGGCATCAGGGTGCTTTTGGTTTGCCCGTAGAGTCTATCACAATCTTAGTGATTTTACTGATTAATGCGGGGTTGGGGGTTGGTCAGGAAATGAAGTCTGAGGCGGCCTTGCAAAAACTTGAGCAATTGGGTGCCCCACATTCTTGGGTCTTGCGTGAGGGGAGTTGGCAGCAGATACCCAGTCGTTTTTTAGTGCCTGATGATGTGATTCGTGTAGAAGCAGGTGATCGTATTCCTGCAGATGGGCGAATTATAGGCCACACTGATCTGATGGTGGATGAATCCATGTTAACGGGAGAGTCCATTCCTATTATCAAGCATACTCAAGAGGAAGTCAGCGCAGGCACTTTGGCGGTGCGAGGGGTTGCAAAAGTTGTGCTATTGCGCACGGGTGTACACAGTGCCGTAGGGCAGTTAGCTCATTTGCTTGAAAGTACAGAACAAGAACCGCCTCCGTTAGAACGACGAATGACGAGTTTTGCGCGTAAACTGGCTTATCTTGTGTTGACGATTGCGTTGGTGTTGATGGTGCTGGGGACCGGCCTTTTAGGCTTAGGTCAATTCGGTCATATTTTTTTATTTGCTGTGGCTTTGGCGGTGGCTGCAGTGCCTGAGAGTTTGCCTGCGGTAGTGACTACTGCTCTGGCGTTTGGTGTGCAGCGCATGGCAGAGCGTAAAGCAGTGATTAGACGTTTAGCGGCGGTTGAAGCATTGGGTTCTATTACGGTGGTGGCTACAGATAAAACTGGCACCTTGACTGAAAACAAAATGCAGGTGAAAGGTTTAGAGGCAGTCAACACGGAGCAGGCGTTACGGGTGATGACCTTAGCCAATGATGCTGATGAAACTCAGTCTTTAGGTGATCCTTTAGAATTGGCTTTATTGCACTATTTACAAGATCAGGCTTATAAGGTTGCGGCAGTACGTCGTGATCATTCGATTATTAGTCGCAAAGATTTTGATTCTGCTTGGATGTACATGAGAGTGACTGTACAACGGCAGGATGGGCAGATCTACAGTTACTTGAAGGGAGCGCCAGAAGTCTTATTGGCTCGTTGTACTTTATCCGATGAACAGCGTGCTCGTTGGCAAGCTCGTCTGGAGGAGATTGCAGCGCAAGGTTATAGAGCCCTGGCTTTGGCCATGGGGGATGGAGAAACAGAGCAGGCATTAGAGTGGTTGGGTCTGGTTTTGTTGTGGGACCCCCCGCGAGCAGAAGTACCCCAAGCGGTGAAGGAGGCCCAGCAAGCAGGTATTCGGGTTTTGATGATGACCGGTGATCACCCAGGAACAGCAAAGTCCGTTGCTGAGCAAATCGATATTCATTGGCCAGAGAACGAAAACACCGTTTTGACTGGTGACCAATGGGACGCGTTAGATGAGTTGGGACAGCAGCAAGCGGTTAAGCATACAGCTGTGTTTGCTAGAGTGAAACCTGAGCATAAGTTGTCGATTGTGCGAGCTTTGCAGGAGCAAGGTGAACTGGTTGGAGTGACAGGGGATGGGGTCAATGATGCACCTGCTTTGAAAGCAGCCGACGTGGGCGTGGCGATGGGAAAAAGAGGCAGCGACGTCAGTCGTGAAGTGGCTGATTTGGTTTTGTTGGACGATAATTTTGCGACGTTAGTGGCGGCCATTGCTGAAGGCCGAACGATTTTTGCTAATATCCAAAAAGTAATTCGTTTTTTATTTTCGGCTAACTTAATGGAAGTTTTACTCATCAGTATAGGGGCCTGTATTGCATTTATGAGTACGGCGCCTGGGCAAACGCCGTGGTTGCCTCTGACGGCTGCGCAAATTTTATGGATTAACTTATTAACGGATTCATTGCCAGCTTTGGCTTTAACTTTGGATAAACATCCACATGCGATGCAAGTGCCGCCGCAGGCAGCGCAAGCGCCTTTGTTGGATGCTTCGTCTTTGCGTTTTGTGTTATGGTCGGGTGGGCTCTGTGGTTTGTTGGCTTTGATATTATTATTGGCTTTACCTTATGGGGAGTTTTCTCGAGAATTGGTGCAGACAACGGTGTTTTGTTATATGACCTTGGCTCAGTTGGTTTTAATCGGTCCGGCGCGTCACTGGAAAGGTGAAAGCCCGAGAAACCTAGGTCTTTGGTTTGCAGTGATTTTGGCCTTTTTAGCGCAAGTGTTGGCGGTGACTCATGTGGGTTTGCAGCAGTGGTTGCAGACTACTGATATGACTTTAGAAGCGATGAGTTGGTTATTGTTTGCTTTGTTTTGTACGTATTTACTTGCGAAGTTTGTGCGCTATCGGAGTATGGAGTGCTCAGGAATGGGGACAAAATAACTTTAACATTTTCCGCTGCTGAACTCGCTTCGCGAGAACAAGCATCCGCTCCAAATATTAAAGTTATTTCGTTCCCATTCCTTTATTTAACGAAAGTTTAGTTGAATAGTTGTGGATTATTGGGATGGCTTTAGAAAATGTGGAGTAGGTTACTGATTGTATATGTAAAGCTGTCCATGATTTCAGTCAATGGACTTTGAATGATTATTTTTAGTTACTTTTAAATTCCAAATTCCAGCTAGGATTACAAGTCCAGTACCGATCCAAGCCAGTAGATTCAACAGCTCTCCCCAAACTATCCACCCAATTAAACTGGCATAGATGACAGCCGAGTAGGTATAGATACCCACTTGGCCGGGTTGGGCAATTCGATAGGCTTGTGTCATTAAGACTTGTCCGCCTGTGCCCAAGCAGCCTACTACAATTAACCAACTCCAATGCTGCCAGGATAAGCTTTGCCAGGACCAAGTCAGAGGAATACAGGATACTGTGGTGGATATCAAAGCAAAGTAGAACACAATACGAAGGTTGGGTTCGGTAGAAGCCATACGCCTGATGCAGACTTTGGCCACGCTGGCGCAAGCGGCGGCTGCAATACCGACCAGTGCCACTGGAGAAAATTGATCACTGCCAGGTTGTAGAATGAGTGTAATGCCGATAAATCCTATGGCAATGGCCCAATAGGTTTTATGCGCAAGTGGCTCGCCTAACCAAAGAAAAGCGATTAAAGGCAGAAAAAAAGGCGCAGTGAATTTGACTAAGATCGCTTCAGTTAAAGGGATATGAGCGATTACATAGAAATAACCGTACATGGCTGTGAGGCCTATGAGTGAGCGTAATAGGTGCAGTTTGAGTTGGTCAGTACGCAATGAGACAGGGTGCAGGATTAACAAAGGAAGCAAAGCTAACAGTCCAAATAAGTTGCGGCCAAAAACCAGTAGCTCATGAGGGATAAAGGTGGTGCTGTGTTTGATGCTCGCAGCCATGGCGGCCAGTAGAAATTCACCGGCTAATAAAAATAGAGCGCCTTTTAACGGGTGGTTTGTCATGTCAGACAGAGGGTAGACATTTCATATAAAACCGCATCTCTTTGGGTGTATATACCGTACGAAAGTTTACAGCTTTCTATCATATACCCTTCGCGATTGAATTTTAAGGTTTGTTACAACTTTTGCGTACTATATTATTTTAGGGTTTATAGCAAGTCTTTCATGACGAAAGTGTACTGCAATATCAAATGCTTTCGCAGTAGCCTCTGATAAGCTATCCATATTCAAGAAATTAAACAGAGGAATTTTTCCGTTTGTCATGTCTCTGCAGAAATTGTTGTAAGTGGAGTTGTGTTCAGAAGTTGTTTCATTAGTTGTATACAAGAAGTTCGCTTTTTCATGGAGTCCAGCAGGTAAGCCCCTTTCTAGCCCGAAGGTCCGTTTAACCAGTAGACCATCAATCTTTTGCAGTTCGTCCGGAATATAATGATAAGCATTTGTGTTAAATTTGACGCTGACAATTCTAGGCAAGCCTTCATAAAAAAATTCAACAGCATGATCATTTGGCCCATTCGATGTAATTGTATATCGCTCGATTTTGTTGCTTGTCATTGTTTGCTTTACAAAATCGCTAAAGCAATCAGGATCCATTGGGTTTAATTCGACTCCAAATACTTGGGATGCATTAAATATCTGAATGGCACTTAAAAGATCTAATGAATATGGTGAGTTTGGAAAGCTATGACCTATTCCAGGATAATAAATTACTGGTGTGTTTGTTCGAGAAAGATTATGAGTAATTTGAGCGATTAGACTAAAACAAAGTTTCTCAGCAGTTGCGAATAATAATGTTGCATCAGGGGATTTTGGATATTTTGTCTGAAAGTCTTGAAAGATTTTTGAATGTCTAAGATCAATTTTACGAATTTCCTCTGGATTTTTCACCAGCTCTGCGAGTAAGCTAGCTTGACTATAAGCATCCTCCGTTTTGTCGGCTGACCTAAAAATTGAATCTGGCATTTTAGAGCAAATTGTTTGCACCAATTCATGTATCGGAATCTGTTTAGGTATTTTTTCCACAGAATCAAGCGCTTTTTGTAAGCTACGTCTGGTATCCACTGCGCGTGAATTCGGACAACCTTGTAAGCCTAGGATAAGGGTTTGATAATGGCGTACCGCTGAATTTAGACCATTCTGTATTGAGTCTTCACTTAGGCGTGTTTTGATATCCGTAAGTACTGTTTCGATACCTGTTAATAGAGAGGTTTTCGTACCATCAGGAAACAGAGGGGTTGTTTCGATTTCTCTGATTTCAATCTGTGCATTTTCTAGCGGATTTAATAGACGGATCAATTGTTCTTTAATATTCATACTTTTTAACCTTTATCGTATCTTCGATAACATACTGTTTTTGTTTTGTTGTTGGCCATCAATAAGTGAAATACATAAGCGTCAAGATATATGGATTTAGTCATTCTGTCTGTTTTGCTTCAGACGGAGTTGGACAACGTCCGTCTGAAGCAAAACGAATGTAGCATAGAATAAATAATCGAATCAAGGATTTGGATGCATCTTGATATATGACTGCAACTTTTCTTTTGTTACGACAGAATTAGGCTCTTGCAAAACGAGGCGAACCGTATATGGTATGTGGTGTGTAAAAGGAAGCTTATTGAGCGGCTTTTAAATCCACTGTTTCCCCAGAGTCGTTGTCATAAGCGGTAACTTTGCTGGTGTTTAGAATGCTTTCTATACGTTGTGCTAGCGTTGGAGTGACTTGAAAATTACTGGTAATAAGTAAAGCTGTTTCTTGGGCACAGGCATCGACACAGGTGTTGGCACCGGCGCCAGGCGGCATATTGGCTGCGATCCATGTGGCCAGTGTTTGCGTATTGTTACATGCTGTTATTTGGCAGTTGTTAGGCCCAAGGGTAATATTGGCAGGCCCAAAAGGGACATTGGGACTGCCATCGAGATTGTGGCAATCGTCGCAACGTTGTTTGAAGGCTGTGTCGGTGACAACGGTAGGTCCTTCGTTGCCGTCGGTGGGAGTATTGCTCCCACAGGCAATTAGTAATAGGCCATGTATCAATAGCAAGGTACACGACTTCAATAGCTTAGACAAAAACGGTGCAAGCATAAAGTAAAACTCATATCTATTATTATTGTCTTTATGACAGACTAAGAAAAAGAGCACGTTAATTCAATAAGTCTAAAAATATGTTTTGTGAGGCTCTGTATCGTTGAGGTTAAGCCCTGTTAGGCTGGGATGTGTATAGGAAGATTATCTATTAATCGAGTTGTGCCCAGCTTAGCGGCTAATAAGGTTCTCAATTCAGTGTCGTTGACTGTTGGCCTTGTTAGTCGATCGGTCGTGCGAATTTCGTAGTATTCGGGTTGAAAGCCCAGTTCTGTTAAGTGATCTAATTGTTGCTTGCAATGTTGCGTTAAGGCGTCTGGTTGATTGTGTAATGTTTTGTTTTGCAAAAGGGCTTGGGTTTGTTTTAAATGCTTAAATAATTCACTGGCAAGAGCGCGTTGGGTGTTTGATAAATATTGATTGCGTGAACTTAATGCCAATCCATTGCTTTCGCGTACAGTGGGTACACCAATAATATCGATGGTTTGTAAAAAATCTTGGCATAAAGTACGAATGACTAAGAGTTGTTGGTAATCTTTTTCACCAAAAAAGGCCTTTTGTGGCCGCACAAGGTTAAATAGTTTGTTGACTACAGAGGCTACACCACTGAAATGGCCAGGGCGGTATTGTCCACAGAGAATATTATCCAGACCGGGGATATTGATCTTCAAGTGACGTTCGATACCCAGAGGGTATAAGGTTTCAGCAGTGGGGATGAATACGGCATCTGTTCCCACTGAACGTAACTGTTCGATATCTTGTTCGAGGGTGCGAGGGTATTGGTTGAAGTCTTCGTGGGCTCCGAATTGAGTGGGGTTGACAAAAAGACTGACCCATACTTGATCGGTTTGTTCTTTAGCCACTTCGATTAAGCGTAAGTGCCCGGCGTGTAAGTTTCCCATGGTGGGTATCAGGCCAAGCGGGCCTGTACAATGCTGCCTGATGGTATTGAGTGTGCTTGTGTCTGTGATGACTTGCAGTGTTGATTGGTTCATTCAGTGTAACTGTGTTGGGCTGTGGGAAAGGTGCTGGCTTTTACAGCCTTTACATAAGCGCTAAACGCATCGAGTATGCTCGATTGGCCAGCTAAAAAATTTTCGACAAACTTGGGAGCTGAGTGATGGTTGAGTCCAAGTGCGTCGTGCATCACTAGGACTTGGCCATCGCAGTCAGCTCCGGCACCGATGCCGATGACAGGGATGCTCAGTTGCTGGGTGATGCGTTTGGCTAAGGGACTGGGTACGCACTCTATCAGCAGTAAAGCGGCGCCGGCTTGTTCTAATGCTTGTGCACTGGCTATGAGTGTGTCAGCGTTGTTTTTGTCTCTGCCTTGTACTTTGTAGCCACCTAATTGATTGACTGATTGAGGTGTTAAGCCAATGTGTGCACAGCTGGGTACACCGGCTTGTAAGAGCAATTGAATGTGTTCTGTCAGCCAATGACTGCCTTCAAGTTTGACCATATTGGCGCCGGCTTGCATTAAGCGCTTTGCGTTTTTTACTGTGTCTGTTAATTGACAGTTAGCCATAAATGGCATGTCCACCAGTAAAAAGGCATCGGCAGCGCCTTGTCTGACACAGCGGGTGTGGTAGGCCATGTCTGTCGTGCGTACAGGCACTGTGGAGCGATGGCCTTGGACGACCATCCCTAAGGAGTCGCCAACTAGTAGAACGTCAACCCCTGCTTGGTGTTCGAGGGCTGCAAAGCTGGCGTCATAAGCAGTTAACATGGCGATTTTTTCGCCGTTTTGTTTCATTTGTTGAAGTTGAGTGAGGGTGATGGCTTTCATAGCTTGTATTGATAAAGAATTTGTATAGGCTTGTCAATTGCTAAGGCTATTTTTGCTTTTTTACGCGGTTGAATTTGTTTGATTAATAACCTTTTGGGCTGGCTTTTATGTCAAATCACCTTTTTGATCATGTGGAGTCTAGCAAGCAAATGTGGTTAAGGGGTTTTCTGTCAGGCACTAGATATCAATATTGTTAAACCAGTTTTCTATTAATATTGCAGCAGCCCAAGCATCTAGAGGTATTTTTTGTGTTTTGGGGTGGCGGGTCTTTAGGTCTTCAATTTGCCAGCGTGCTTCTCTGGTTGAGAGCCTTTCATCTATGAGGTGGGTGGTGAGGGCAAAGTGTTGGTTAAACAGTTTACGAAAATCATGAACTTTGTCGGTTATTGCACTGTCAGTGCCATCCATATTCAATGGTAAGCCGATGAGGCAGCAATTGGGCTGCCAGCGTTCTATAAATTGTTTGAGGGTTGGCCAGTTGGGTTCTAGGTTTTTAACACTAACAATGCCTAAAGGCGTGGCTGTTTTGGATATGGACTGACCAAAGGCGACGCCGATTTTGTGAGTGCCGTAGTCCAAGCCTAGTACACGGGTATGATCTTTAGGCATGGCCTGCCGGTAATGACATTAAATTCATATCGAGTATGCCTAAGGCTAGGGCGGCTTGTTGCCAGCGTTGTTCGACTGGGGTTTTAAATATGATGTCTGGGTTGGCTTTGACTGTAAGCCAGGCATTTTGGGCGACTTCTTGCTCAAGTTGGCCAGCGCTCCAGCCGGCGTAGCCAAGTGCGATTAGAAACTCATCAGGTCCTTGGTTGTTTTGGATGGCTGCCAGTATGTCTTTTGAACTGGTTAGGTTGATTTCATTGGCAATGGTGAGTGTTGATTCCCACTGTGAGCCATCTCTATGTAAAATAAAACCACGATCGGTTTGTACAGGACCACCGTTATAGATTAAGTCTGTTTTGTGAGCACATAGGTTTATAGCGGTTGTATCTGTATCAGAATCATTAAGATTGAGGTGTTCCAGTAGGTCTTTTAGGGTGACTTCTGACTGGTTGTTGATTACAAGGCCTAAGGTACCTTCAGAGCTGTGTTCGATGACATAGGTGATGGTTTGGGCAAAGTGTGAAGCATGCAGTTGTGGCATGGCGATTAGGAAGTGGTGGGTTAAGTTGGTGTGGTTGGTGTTTAGAATTGTTTGCATAGGTCTTTAATTATTAGTGTTTGACTTTTGATTTGCAAATATTTTACCTGAAACAGCCATGAGCGATGTAATTTTCGTCATCCCAGGTGATGAAAATTACATTTGTACGGTAAAATACCTTTCTGCTTTTGAGATTGATCATGACAGTAGTGGTTCTACTTGGGCTAATGTGAAAGCCAGAGTGTTGTCTAAAAAATGACTTATCAACTGGCAATTCGCAAAGAGGCTGAATTTGATATTGATGGGCAATTTGATTACTACTAATTTATCGTAAGGTTCATAAAGAACTAAGACGCATTTCAGTCAGCCGTTTTCCCCATCGCATATTTTATCTAGTGCAAGATCAAAACATTATTGTTACAGCAGTATTTCATGTGCTGAAAGATCCAGAGTCATGGGACGATCGCACATAACCAACGCATGTTGTCAGACTGGTTTTCCGCTGCGCTACAAACCGGCCGCAAATGCGGACGTTATATGATGTGTGCTTGCAGTATGGTAACGGTTGTTTATAATCGGTGGATTTTTGATATGCTCATAAACAAATATTTTTTCATCCATGTAGTTTTCATCCAGGAATGGGCACGAAATAACTTTAACATTTTCCGTTGCTGAACTCGCTTCGCGAGAACAAGTATCCGCTCCAAATGTTAAAGTTATTTCGTGCCCATTCCCCCATGTAGTTGTGATGAAAAAGTATTTGTTAGGTATTAGAAATGACATATGATATTCTGTTATACGAAAAAATCACCATTGGATAGACTTCCTCCATTGCAGCCATCCATTCCGGTGGTTGATAGTGCTATGAATGCAATAAATATAACTCTTACCCATATATTTTTGCTTATATGTGTTTTCATTGTGTTTCCTCTTAATTAGATCAATCATTGAGAGTATATGGTATGGCTTTCATTATTTTATCCTACTGTGTTTTGTATTCCAGTTGCTATGCCTTTTATCAAGCCCCCTGTGACTCCTCCTATAAGTTCTCCAAGTTTTTCAGCAAGCGTTTTTTCTGTTGCGCAGACCAAACCATTGAAAGAGCTTGAATCTAATTCTACATTTTCCCCTAATCGATCAATGCATCTTAGATCGTTAAAGACTTTTGCAGTTGCATCATCGAGTACTCGTAGTTCATCAGGGATGTAGAATTGGTTAACACACATATCTACATCTTTTTTCGCGCAAAGAAGGAGCTCGTAACGTTTACCATCAGATAGAGTTGAAGGATCTTCTTCAAATTTGCTACCGATTAAAGGAGAATTACCAGCGTTATCCTTATTGATTTTGTAGCATACTTCTAATAAAAAGTTTGCTATAGCTGTGCACAGTGCTTTTTCCTTTTCACCTGATGCAGCATTGTCTGCTATTTGTTGGAGATTTGGACAATTTACCTTGTCAAGTGTTTTAGTGCCGGCAGAAAACAATTCTGATGGTGAATCTACTTCACAGTGCTCTTCCAGTTCTTTCAGAGGCTCTCGTTCTGAATTACATATTTCATCTACTTCTGTTACAGGTGTTGGATCAGAATTTTTTGTCACTGCACAACCAGCGGCAATATCTAACATGCCTTGGTGGCAATCTACTCTTCTCTCATAATTGTTTGTTGTTAATGCTCCTGATGAGGGTTGACATACACCTGTAAAATTTGTTTCTTTTTTCGGTTCTTTGCAATCTTGGTTGTATGTTACTGTTCCGTTTTCTCTAGTAAACGTGCATTCGCTTTGGGATAGTAGTGATCTAAGTGGAGAAGGTACAAGATTTCCAACCCAGCTGCTTATAAGAGCCATCTTTGTTTGTGTTGGTGATGATTGATTATTGTTACTTACGGTTCGTTCAACAAACTTTCTAGCAAGTGCGGTTCCGGTTATAAAGTTTTCCCCTGTTAAGGCGCTTGTTTCGGAGTGTCCCCTTAAAGAGTGAGCTGCTGGTTCTTTAGCTGCTGTCGAAACGTCGGTGGTAACAAGAGGATATTTGAAAGAGGTTTGGTTGGGTAGTGGTCTTAATGGTGAAAGATGTTGTGTTGCAATTTTAGCAATTGGGTGTGTCATTTTTTTATTCCTATTAGTATGATTTAGTATGATCAGTTTTCTTTTTACATTTCTTTTCAAGATTAAGTGTACCTTAACAAAAGAATTACAAGAATACAATAATTTATTTCTTGCTCGTTCCTAGTATTGGATAGAGTTGGTGTGTTTGTAGTTGAGGATATAAACTGCGTATTTTGATTGCTTTTTATCCTGGTATGAAGGGTTGCTTTATAGCTTGATTTTTTAACTTTTCTTTCATCTATTGATTTGATGCTTGCATCCACTTGTTTATGAATGTATCGCTAAGCTGGTCTTTTAAGATTGTTATCAGGTTTGTATAAAAGATTGATGCGGGGTTAATAATTTCAGGTGAGCTAGGTAGACCGTGGTATTTGGCTAACTGTGAAGCTGCTGTATCAAGGGGGGTCATAGCATGAATATTTTTTTGTAAAAATAAAGTTTCAGCCATTGATCGAGGTATGCTGCAGAGCCATTTTTGGAACGTTGCAAGTGAGGATGGTTCCATGCCAAGACATAGGGTATGCAGTAATAGATGGGCAATGTTGTTATCGAAGGTATTATCTTTTGATATAGACCCTTTTTGAAGTGCTTGCAGTAATTTACTCAGTTGTGCAGAGAGCACAAAGGGCTTGAATGGTATTACGCGAGCTTTAATTGCTCTTTCTTGTCTTTTGAATAGAAAACCAGTGTTGTGCTTTTTAAACAGTGCCAGTGTTTGCTGGCTAGCTTTAACTTGTTCAGATTGTTTATGCAGTATTCTTTCTTCTGTAATTTCACGTTCTTCTCTATTTTTTATGTTGTTTAATCGGTTTTCGCCAATAATTTTCTTAGCTTTAAGAGTCTTTAAGGCAGTAGGATCTTTCATGATTAATAGGGTTATCATGATACTTAATATTGCATCGTTGGTTTCGGCGGCTTTTAATATGAGTGATTTGTTTTCATCATCTTTTGCAAAGGCCAAGTGAGGATGTTTAGTTAATATGCGAGTGACTGTTTGGCGATCTGTATTCTCGATTGCGAGGCTAAGAGCGAATGCAGGATCAAGTGTTTCGTAAAGATAGCCAATAAGTGTCATCGATCCTTTATAAAAGAGTGTGTCAAGTAAAAAAAAGGGAGCGTTAGTGAGTGCTACGCTGATTTGAGAAGATGTGTTTCTTAAAGAGTTTATAGTTTTAGCGGCTATACTCATTCCTTTTGCAGTTATAGGTGAAACTTGTTGCCAAAAACTGTTAATGGCAACGTCTCTATTGGGCGTTTGTACTTGATGAGGCGTAACTCTCGTTGCGCTCGTTGCTTTTTGAGTTGTGTTCATTATTTTTATTGTTCTATTGTCTTGTTTAGGGTTAGGTTTTTTTATATTTTTTCAAGATTTGATCATGTTTTGTTAGTTTGTGCAACTGGTTTTGATTTTTAATTGTTACTGTTTATCGAATCAAACGTCTGCTTTTTGCGTGTCCGTAAGGTTTAAGCTTAGGAAAAGCGTGAAAGCTGTTCCTGTTTGAAATTTGTTTTAATAATGAACTTCTTGCTTTTCTATAGCGACGAGAGTTTTTGAGAATAAGTTTGTGCTTGGCATAAGAGGGGTATTTGGGGAAGTAATAGGTTTTATGATGGGTTGAAAGTAATAAAGGGTGTTCACTGTGCAAATACGCTTGTGGATGTGCCAATACTTGCTGATTAAGAAGTAAATTTAATGTTACTATTAGAAAAAGTGATGACCGTAGACGGTTAAAGAATGTGGTTCTATGTAATGTGTTGTTTGACATAGTCAGACTCCATACATTGTTTGGGTTTGCTTTTTCAATTGTTTCGCTTTGTCATTAATAGCTACTATTGTAACGTTTTGTGTAACCTTGCCAAGATTTTTTTAGCTTTGTTTGATTTTGGTAAGCAACTGCCTGAGTTCAACTATAAGTACTCTAAAAGTACTCTAAAAGTACTCTAAAAGTACTCTAAAAGTACTCTAAAAGTATTCTAAATCTACATTTGTCGTTAGATAAGATGATCAGAGAAGTCGTGACAATAGGTTTAATTTGAGTTGATTGAATGTAAATAAAGCGTTCTGTTTGTATTCTAAAGGCAATAAAGTAATCAGTATATTGTTATCTTTTGGTGTTTTTTGAAAAAAATAAAACTTTTGATCTAGAGTATTGCTGTACACTCTTGCGTACGATTGATATAAGGAAGAACAGATGACATTGAATCATTGGGGTATCTTGTATTGGTAGAATTTAGGGGGACGTAGGGTGAAAAAGTCTAGTTCTGAAGCAGTACTGTTTGAAGAGGCTGTGCCAGTGCGTAAGCGAGGCCAGAAAAGGTATTTAACATTGTTGGCTGCTGCGGTTAATTTGTTAAAAAAATCAGGTATTAGAGGTTTAAGGCATCGAGCCCTGGCGGCTGAGGCAGGCGTCCCGCTTTCTGCTACCACTTATTACTTTGCAGGTTTAGAGGAGCTGAAGCGAAAAACCTTCAGTTATTATCTAGGTACTGTTTGTTATGATTATCAACAAAGTTTATTTTCAGCTTTTAGTGAGGTTGTGCAAAATTATCAAAATGAACAGAAAACAGAAGGTTGTAACCCTGATTTGGACGATTTTATGTTGCAGTTGGCTAAACGTTATATAGTCTTGCGCGCATCGTTTCACGAGCAACACCCAGAGTTCGATCGTGTGTATCAACTGCTTTGTACGGAAGCTTTGTGGGACTCTCAGGTACAAGCCAATCTTGATGCTTATAGACGTGCGACTTTAGAAGGCTACCAGCATATTTGTGATGCCTTTGGTTTGCAGCATCCCGATGATGCTCAGATGTTGATGTGTTTTATTGATGGGCTTAATTGTGAGCAAAAAACGACTGATCAAAGCCAGGCCAATCAGTACAGTGTTATTGAAAAAAGCTTGCATCGTTTTTTAAACTTATTAAGATGGGAGGCACAACTAGAGGGGTAGGCCATAAGGATGATGCATGTGTTCAGAGCAAGCCGTTAAAGTCAGTGCGGATGAGTTAAATCAATCTGTGGTGGATCAAAGTAAATCTGATAAGAGTCAAGTAGCTCGTACTTCGATTAATTTGCAAGCCAGTTGGTTGGAGCCCCTTAGAGGGGAGTTTGATCAGCCTTATATGCAAAAATTAAAAGCTTTTTTAAAAGCAGAGAAGCAGCGTGGTGCTGTATTGTATCCCGCCGGCAAAGAAATTTTCAATGCTTTAAATACCACACCTTTAGACCAAGTGAGTGTTGTGATTTTAGGGCAGGACCCTTATCATGGACCGGGTCAGGCCCACGGTTTGTGCTTTTCTGTACAGCCGAGGGTTACTGCTCCCCCATCATTAGTGAATATCTTTAAAGAACTAGAACAGGATTTAGGGGTTCGTAATGGTGAGCATGGTTGCTTATTGTCTTGGGCACAGCAGGGTGTGCTGCTATTAAACAGTGTATTGACGGTTGAGCGTGGTCGTGCGGGTTCGCACCAGGGCAAGGGTTGGGAAAGATTTACGGACCGTGTTGTTTCTGTGTTGAATGAAAGATGTTCTAATCTGGTCTTTATGCTCTGGGGCAGTTATGCTCATAAAAAGGGTGCTGTCATTGATGGTAATAAGCATCTGGTGTTAAAGAGTACGCATCCATCTCCTTTATCAGCTCACAGAGGTTTTTTGGGTTGTCGGCATTTTAGTCAAGCGAATGCTTTTCTTTCCAAGGTAGGGAAGATGCCAATCAATTGGGCGCTGCCGCCTTTGTCGTAAGTTCTGAATTTAGGTAAGGCACAGGAAATAATCTACCCATTGTTCGCTTCTGAACTCGCTGTGCTCAAACATGCATCCGCTCAAAATGGGTAGATTATTTCCTGTGC